>NZ_JBEOZT010000035.1:0-105941 GCF_040298265.1 Nonomuraea sp. NPDC001636 | reverse complement strand
CAACCCGCTACGACAAGCTCGCCGTACGCTACGAAGCCGTCGTCATCATCGCCGCGATCAACCAGTGGCTCAAAGCCTTATGAAACACGGCCTAGCCCCGGGGCTCAGGGAAGAAGAATCCACCTTTCTCTGAACAAGAGGAGAAAACGCTCGACTTCTCTTCTTGTGAGGATCAATGACGTTAGGCAAGGGACTGCTGGCAGCGGTCCTGGCAGGCACGCTGGGTCTGGGCGCGACCACGGGAACCGGCACAGCCGACGCGGGCCAGGAGAGTCCCGGACAGGCACGCTCCGGCCCGGCGGGCAGCGTGACGCTGCTGACCGGCGACCGGGTCGTGGTCACGGGCCGAAGCTTCCGGGTGGAGCCGGGCGCGGACCGGGAGGTGTACTTCTCCTCCGGGTACCGCGACGGGCACCTGTACGTCGTCCCGTCCGACGCCGGGCCCCTGGTCGCCCAGGGGGTGCTGGACGAGCGGCTGTTCGACGTCACCCAGTTGCTCGCCTGGCGATACGGCGACGCGGACACGCCCGACATCCCGCTGATCACCCAGTCGCCGCAGGGGACGGCCCCCGCGCTGAAGGGCCCCGCGACGACCCGGCGGCTGACCAGCCTGGGCATCACCGCGCAGCGGGTGGCCAAGAAGAGCGCCGGCGAGACGTGGCGGAGCCTGGTCGGCGGGGCGTCCACGCTGGCCGCGGGCAAAGGCAGGATCTGGCTGGACGGCCGGCGTACGTACACCCTGGACCGCAGCACCAGGCAGATCGGCGCGACCGAGGCGTGGCAGCGGGGATTCACCGGACAGGGCGTCACGGTCGCCGTGCTCGACAGCGGGTACGACCCCACGCATCCCGACCTGAAGGACGTGGTCACCCAGTCGCGGAACTTCTCCGACGAGCCCGACATCGTGGATCGTCTCGGCCACGGCACGCACGTCACCTCGATCATCGCCGGTGACGGCGAGAGGTATCGCGGCGTGGCGCCGGGAGCCCGCATCGCCTTCGGCAAGCTGGGCACGAACATCAGCGACTCCGCGATCCTGGCCGGGATGGAGTGGGCCGCCACGGAGGTCAAGGCCAAGATCGTCAACATGAGCTTCGGCGGCCCCGACGAACCCGGCCTCGACCCGATCGAACAGGCGGTGAACACCCTGTCGCAGAAGACGGGCACCCTGTTCGTGGTGGCCGCGGGCAACGACGGCGGCGAGGGCACCGTGAACAGCCCCGGCAGCGCGGACGCCGCGCTGACCGTCGGCGCGGTGGACCGCTCCGACCAATTGGCCGGCTTCTCCAGCAGGGGCCCGCGCATCGGCGACCACGCGGTCAAGCCGGACGTCACCGCCCCCGGCGTGGACATCGTGGCCGCCGCCGCGGCGGGCACCGCCGACGGGACCCATGTGGCGATGAGCGGCACGTCGATGGCCACCCCGCACGTGGCGGGCGCGGCGGCCGTCCTCGCCCAGCGCCACCCCGGCTGGAGCGGGCAGCAGCTCAAGGCGGCGCTCGCCGGCAGTGCCCGGCCGACCGCCGGCGCCACGCCGTACCAGCAGGGCACTGGGCGGGTGGACGTGGTCCGCTCGCTGGACCAGGAGGTGATCGCCGCTCCCACCGGCGTGTGGGCCGCGTTCCCGTACGGGCAACCGGGCGAGCGGCGAGCCACCGGGAAGATCACTTACACCAACGCCGGAGCCGCGCCCGTCACCCTGGACCTCGCGACCGACTCCGACGTGCTCGCGCTGTCGCCGCAGCGGCTGGAGGTGCCCGCGGGCGGGCAGGCGTCGGTCACGGTGACGATCGACGCCGAGGGCAGGGGCCCCGGCGACCATCCGGGAATCGTCACCGCCACGGCCGGTGACACGGTGGTCCGCACCCCGGCCGGGGCGTACGTGGAGCCGGAGTCCCATGACGTCACGGTGACCGTCCTGGGCAGGGACGGGGCCGCCGCCGAGGACGTCCAGGGCGTCGTCTACGACCAGGCGACCGGCGCGCAGCGCAACCTCGTCCACCACGGCGGCACGGCCAGGATCAGGCTGCCGAAGGGACGCTGGAACCTCTACACCGAGATCGTCGGGAGGGCGGAGCACAGCCTGACGCTCGCGCACCGGCCGTTCGAGGTCGGCGACGCCGACGTGTCGCTGACGGTCGACGGCCGCCAGGCGAAGCGGTTCACGTTCACGGTTGACGACCCCACCGCCGTCCCCGATCCCGCGTTCGCGCTCTCCATGGTGAACGGCCCCTGGAACGCCACGATGGCCGCGTTCAACTTCCGCGGCGGCTTCCACGTCGTCCCGATGCGGCAACCGGGATTCGCCTACCTGGCCCAGACCGTCTGGACCGAGAAGGACACGACGCCCAGCCCGTACCGCTACGACCTCGTCGACCGCCGTACGGACGGCTTCCCCGACGCCCCCGGGTACGCCGCGCGGACCCGGGACATGGTCAAGGCGACCGAGATCCACCGCTCGACCGTCCCGGGCGCCACCGGCACGCTGACCTCCGGGCCGGTCGCGCCCGGCGGCGCCCCCTCGGCGGGGGTGACCACGTGGGACATCCCGCTGCCGAGCAGCCTGACGCGGTACCTCACCCCGGGTCTGGCGTGGAACGACGAGTTCAGCACGGGCGGCCTGACCGAGCTCGGCACCGGCCCCGTGCGCGACAAGACGTTCACCCAGGTCTGGAACGCCGCGGTGACCGGCCCCTCGTTCGCCGCAGGCGGCGGCAGCCGCACCGGCGACACCCTGGCCTTCCCCGCCGACGGGCTGTACAGCAGCGGCGTCCCCGGCCGTACCGGCATGGACGAGACCGCGACCGGCACCCTCACCCTGACCGGGAACGGAAAGCAGATCGCCACGACCGGCATCGCCGGCTGCCTGCCCTACCCCGGCGAGGAGTGCACGCTCACCGCCACGTTGCCGCAGGCCGACACCGCCTACACCCTGACCGCCTCCACCCGGCGATCGGAGGCCGAGCTGTCCACGGGCGTCGACGCCGTCTGGACGTTCCACTCCGCCCGCACGGGCAAGCCCGAGCCGCTGCCGCTGATGGCCGTGCGCTACGCACCGCAGGACCTCGATGACGCCAACCGCGCCAGGCCGGGATCACGGACCACCGTCCCGATCCAGGTCGAACGCGCTCCCGGCGCCGCCAGGGCGGCGGTCTCCTCGATCACGCTGGAGGCGTCCGCCGACGACGGGCGGACGTGGCGGCCGGTGCACGTCCGGGCGAGCCGATCGGGCTGGACGGCACGGCTGGACAACCCCGCCACCGCGGGATATGTCTCGCTGCGCGCGACCGTCACCGACAAGGCGGGCAACGGCGTCACCCAGACCGTGACCCGCGCCTACGCCGTGGGCTGACCCGTACGGCCGACAAGCTGAATCGCGACTCGTCCGCCCCCCGGGCCTTCGAGCCCGGGGGGCGGACGAGTGCGGGAGAGGAGGACCGTCAGCGGTCGCGATCACCCGCGGGGCTCACGGCATCCCGCTTCGGCTCTTCACCGCAGGAAGCTGGTCCGTCCACTCGGTGGTCACGGAGATGAATCCGGCGCTGAACGCCAGGTCGCCGTCGTCGACGAGGACGAGGTTGGCGCGGACCACCCGGGCCTCCTCGGGATCGATGACCAGTTCGATGTCCGTGTCGCCATCGGGGTCGGGAATGCGCAGATGCTGACCGCCCTTGACCGCGCCCGCGTTCTCCACCCCCGGTGTCGCGGCGAGCGCGCGGAACGCCGCCGAGCGGACCTCCCCGGGCGCCGGCAGGTCCGTGATCAGCGCGAGCAGGGTGAGGGTGGGATCGCCGCGCATCTCGGACGCGGACATGTCCCGCTCCTCGCCCTTGCGCGCGACGAGCGACGCCTTCAGCGCCTCGGGGTCCGTCGGCAGCCGTTCGAGCTCCTCGAAGCTCACCTTGGCGCCCTTGAGCCTGAGCGTCTTCCCCTCCGGCGCCTGGATGACGGCGCCGGCGGGATCCCCCGGCACGGCCCTGGTCCAGCGCCTGCCGTCGCGCCTGGTCCAGCTCTCGATCGGCGGGGCGTCCGACGAGAGCCACCGGCGCGTGACGTGCCAGTACGTCCCGGAGCCCTGCGGCGTGCGTTCCGCGGTGACCGCGGCCATGAGCAGGACCTCCTTGCCCGTGACCGGTGCGCGGTCGCTCGCGGGCGCCCCCGTGGCGAACACGACCGCCGCGACGGCACCGGCGGCGGCCAGCGCCACTCCCGGGACGAACCAGCCCATGCGCCGGCGCGCCCGGCCCGCCAGCACCCTCCGTTCCAGGCGCTCCCGGCCGCGCGCGACCGCCCCGGTGGACGGCTCCGGCTCGTCCAGCAAGGCGGCGATCTCTTCCAGGTCACGCATGAGGGGTCTCCTTGTCGGTGAGGGCGTGGATCTTGGCGCGGGCCCGGCTGAGCCGTGAGCCCACCGTGCCGAGGGAGATGCCGAGCGCCTGGGCGATCTCTAGGTAGCTGAGCTGGCCCAGCGCCAGGAGCAGCAGCACGTCACGCTCGCCGCCGTTCAGCGAGGCGAGCGCCACGGCCAGGTACGGCTGCGCGGTCGCGGCGGTGACGACCCGGTTCTCGTGCCCCTCCACGACCGGCACGGGGCCGAGCCGGGCCAGCACCCGGTACCGGCGGGCCTCCTTGTGGCGATGCCGGGCCACCAGGTTCGTGGCGATGCCGAGCAGCCAGGGCCGCAGAGCGCCTCTTGCCGGCTCGAAGCGGTCACGCCGGTCGAACGCCAGCAAGAAACGTCTCGGCCGCGACGTCCTCGGCCGCCTGGGCGCCCAGGCGGCCGGCCACGTACCGGTAGACGTCATGGAAATACCGGTCGTACACGGCGGTGAACAGCTCAGGGTTGCGCCGGTAGCCGGCGACCAGATCGGCGTCGGTCACCTGCTCGCCCACGTCGGCGGTCATGTGCCCGTCTCCGTCATGAGTGTGCCTTCCGGTGGGTGATCATTACTTTCACCCATCCTTCGCGGCGGACGCGGCTTTTCTTCCCGCGCGCCGGAAGGCGGCCACTCACCAGGGGCGGGCTAGCGCGGGTCCTCCCAGACGAAGCCGTGCTCGAACGTCTGCTCGGCCAGCGCCTTCTGCCCGGCGAGGTTGGGATGGAAGAAGTCCCACTTGCTGACGTGGTCGAGCGTGAACGGGAAGGAGAAGATCGCGCCCTCGTCGGTGTCGCACGAGGGCCCCATCGCCTCGCACGCCAGCGCCGCCTCCCTGTTGTAGGCCATCACCCGCGCCCGCACCCGGGCCCGCCGCTCGACGTCGGCCTTCTTCACCGAGGCCGGGTCGGCCAGCATGGTCTGGCAGATCCTCCCGACGGTCCAGAACGTACGGGCCAGCGGGTTGCCCTTGCCGACCTGCCACAACCGCCGCAGATCGGGCACGCTGGCGATGAACACCCTGGCCTGCGGCATGCCGGCACGCAGGGCCGACAGCGCGGCGTCCATGCGCCGGCGGTAGAGCGCGACCGGCGTCATCTCCCGCTCGGTGCGCTTGCAGGCGTCCTGGGCGCCTATGAGGATCGTCACATAATCGGCCTTCGCCGCGATCGCCTGGTTGACCTGGCCGAGCAGGTCGGCGCTCGTCGAGCCCGGCACCGCGAAGTTCTCCCGGTGGAGCGTTCCAGCCAGGCCCCGCAGCCGGAGGTAGTGACTGTCCACCTGCGCGTTGTCGCCGGCCGCCCAGGAACGGGCCGCGCAGGAGACGTACCAGCCGCAGGAGTTGAAGCCCGTGGAGATCGAGTCGCCCAGCGCCGCCATCGTCTCGGGGACGGGCTGAGCTGCGGCGACGGCCTGCGCGGGGCCCGAAGCGGCCAGGACGAGGACGGCGGTGACGACAGGGGACAGACGACCGATCATGGCCCCAAAGGTAGGGAGTCGATCAAGGTCGCACCATGTCCTTCAGGCGAGGTCTGCCATTTCAGGACCGTCTTCCTATCGCCGCTTGACAGTGCCTCCGCGAGCTGGGCGCCCCCAATGAACGTCAAGATCCGGTTATTTCCTGGCTCGTGGGCAGTAACACCGCATTCACGGGGGTCCGAGTCGAACGTGTTCAGTTCCCGCATAGAGTGTCTTGAGTGAGTGTCGCGCTCGGAACAACCCGCCCGCTACCGGTTCGCACCACCCCTGTCGGCGACCCCGGTGACCTGCTGGCATCCCTCCCGAAGACGGCGCCCTACGCCTGGATCAGGAACGGCGAGGGCCTGGTGGGATGGGGCCAGGCCGCCCGCGTCGCCGTGCCGCCGGGCCCCGGCCGCTTCGCCTGGGCCCGCGAATGGCTGCGCACCGTCCTCGGCGACGCGCCCGCCGACGACGCCGGGCGCGCCCCCGGCTCCGGCTCCGGCCCCGTCGCATTCGGCAGCTTCACCTTCGACGAGGACGCCCCCGGGTCCGTGCTCGTCGTCCCCCGCGCCGTGCTCGCCCGCCGCGGCGGCCGCGCCTGGCTCACCACCGTCGGCGAGGCCCCGCTGGAGACGTTCAGCCCCATCCGCGAGCCCGGCCGCATCAGCTACGGCGACGGCAGCCTCACCGCCCCCCAATGGGAGCACGTCGTCGCCCGCGCCGCCCGCCGCATCCGCGACGGCGAACTGGAGAAGGTCGTGCTCGCCCGCGACCTGCTCGCCACCGCCGAACACCCCATCGACGTGCGCCTGCTGCTGACCCGGCTGGCCCGGCGCTACCCCGAGTGCTACACCTTCTCCGTGGCCGGCCTCGTCGGCGCCACCCCCGAACTGCTCATCCGCCGCACCGGCCAGGAGATCGAGTCCCTCGTCCTGGCCGGCACCACCGCCCGCGGCAGCGGCCCGGCCGACGACGTCGCCCGCGGCGCCGCGCTGTTCGCCTCCCAGAAGGACCGCCACGAGCACGAGTGCGCCATCGCCTCCGTGCGCCAGACCCTCGCCCCCCTCTGCTCCTCACTGCACACCCCCGACGAGCCCGAACTCCTCGTGCTGCCCAACGTCCAGCACCTGGCCAGCCACGTCACCGGGCGGCTGGCCGACGGCGCGTCCGTGCTCGACGTGGTGGCCGCCATGCACCCCACCGCCGCCGTCGGCGGCACCCCGACCGACACCGCCATCAAGGTCATCCGCGAGCTGGAGGGCATGGACCGCGCCGGCTACGCGGGCCCGGTCGGCTGGATCGACGCCCACGGCGACGGCGAATGGGGCATCGCCCTGCGCTCGGGGCTGATCGAGGGCAACCGCGCCCGGCTGTTCGCCGGCGGCGGCATCATGGGCAACTCCGACCCGGCCGCCGAGCTGGCCGAGGCCCAGGCCAAGTTCCGCGTCATGCAGTACGCCCTGGAGGGCTGAGCGGCCTCAGCCGGGCACGTGCACGCCCTCGCCCACCTCGACGCGGGCCCGGCCGGCCGTCAGCGCGGCCACCCACTCGCCGAACGCCGCCACCTCGTCCTCCCCCACCGCCACCGAGAACGTCACCCCGGCCGCGTAGGTCACCTCGCGCAGCGCGTAGCGGGAGGCGCGCAGGTCGTTCTCCACCCGGCCGGCCTGGTCGTGGGCCACCGAGACGCTCACCAGCCTGGCCGGGACCATCCGCACCGGCTCCACCAGGTCGAGCGTCTCGGTCACCGCTCCCCCGTAGGCGCGCACCAGCCCGCCCGCGCCCAGCAGGACGCCGCCGAAATAGCGCGTGACCACCGCGACCACGTCGTTGAACCCCCGGCCGACCAGTGCCTGGACCATCGGCGTGCCCGCCGTGCCGCCGGGCTCGCCGTCGTCGTCGCCCTTCTGCAGGCGCCCGCCGATCACGTACGCCGTGCAGTTGTGGGTGGCGCCGGCGTGCTCGCGGCGGCGGGCGGCGATGAAGGCGGCGGCCTCCTCGACGGTACGGGCGGGGGCCAGCGCGCAGACGAACCGGGAGCGGCGCACCTCGGTCTCGTGCTCGACGCCGGTCGCGAGGGTAAGGTACGACTGGGACACGTTCGCCAGGCTACCGCCTTTACGTTGTAGATTTTTGCGCGGGCGCACCGGGTTGAGCGCGATGCACGGGAGGCGTCCCCTCCCTGTGCAGGACGCCCATGATCGCGGCGCCGCCCCGCGCGTACGGTGCGGCGCATGACCTATCGCGTCGCCATGGACATCGGCGGCACCTTCACCGACGTCGTCTGCTACGACGAGCGCACGGGGGCCGTCACCGCCTCGAAGGCGCCCACCACGCCGGGGGACCTGGCCGAGGGCGTGTTCGCCGCGCTCGGCCGGGTCGTGGACGACCCCGCGGCCATCTCCTTCTTCGTGCACGGCACCACGCAGGGACTGAACGCGCTGCTGGAGCGCAAGGGCGCGCGGGTGCTGCTGCTGGCGAGCCGGGGCGCCGGGGACGTCTACCGGATCGCCCGCGGCAACCGCGACCGCATGTTCGACCTGCGTTACCGGAAGCCGTCGCCGCTCGTGCCGCGCCAGGACGTCATGGAGGCCGGCGGCCGCCTCGACCACCGGGGCCGCGAGCTGGAACCCCTCGACGAGGAGGCGGTGCGGCGGGCCGCGCGGCGGGCCCGCGAGGAGGGCTTCGACGCCGTCGCCGTGTGCCTGCTGTTCTCCTTCGCCGACCCCGCGCACGAGCTGCGCGCCGGCGAGATCCTGCGGGCCGAGCTGGGCGAGGACGTGCTCGTGGTGCTCTCGCACGAGGTCGCGCGGGAGTGGCGCGAGTACGAGCGCACCTCCTCGGCGGTGCTGGAGGCCTACACCGGGCCGGTCGTGCGCAGGTACCTGGCCAGGATCGAGCGGCGCTTCGCCGAGCGCGGCCTGTCGGTGCCGGTGCACGTGATGCAGTCGTCGGGCGGGCTGGTCAACGCCTCGTACGCGATGCGGCGGCCGCTGCAGACCCTGCTGTCGGGGCCGGTCGGCGGCACGATGGGCGGCGTCGCCGCGGCCCGCATGCTGGGCCGGGAGAACGCGATCTGCGTGGACATGGGCGGCACCTCCTTCGACGTCTCGCTCGTGGTGAACGGGCGGCCCGACGTCAGCGCCGAGGCCCGCATCGAGGGCTACCCGGTGCTCATGCCCATCGTGAACCTGCACACCATCGGCGCGGGCGGCGGCTCGATCGCCTACGCCGAGGCGGGCGCGCTGCGCGTCGGCCCGGAGTCGGCCGGGGCCGTGCCGGGCCCGGCCTGCTACGGCCGGGGCGGCACCCGGCCCACCGTGACCGACGCCAACGTGGTGCTCGGCCGGGTGGACCCGGCCTGGTTCGCGGGCGGGCTGATGACGCTGGACGAGGAGGCGGCGGGCGCGGCCGTGGTCACGCTGGCGCAGGAGCTGGACCTGGACCCGCTGCGGCTGGCCGAGGGCGTGTGCGACGTGGCCAACGCCAAGATGGCCCAGGCGATCCGCACGCTGACGGTCGAGCACGGGGTGGAGCCGCGGGAGTTCGCGCTGGTCGCCTTCGGCGGCGCGGGCGCGATGCACGCCGTCTTCATCGCCCGCGAGCTGGGCATCTCCGAGGTGGTCGTGCCGCGCTTCCCGGGGGCGTTCTCGGCCTGGGGGATGCTGGAGGCGGACGTGCGGCGGGACCTGACGCACCCGTACTTCCGGCCGCAGGACACGCTCGACGGCGACGACATGGCCGGACGTCTGGCGACCTTGGAGCGGGAGGCGCTGGAGGCGCTGGCCGGGCAGGGCGTCCCGGAGGAGCGCCGCCGGGTCGAGCACGCCGTGGACCTGCGCTACGAGGGCCAGGACTACACGCTCACCGTCCCGCTGCGCGACGCCGCCGAGCCGGGCGAGCCGGGCTTCCTCGCCACGGTCGCGGCCCGCTACGCCGAGGCCCACACCAGCCGGTACGGCCACGCCACCCCCGAAGCGCCGGTCGAGTTCGTCATGCTGCGCAGCACCGGCTTCGGCTCGTTCCCGCGCGCCGCCGCCGGGGCCGCCGAGCCGCCCGAGGAGCCGTCCGGCGACGTCCGGGACGTGATCTTCGACGGGGTGGTGCACCGCACGCCCGTGTTGCGGCGGGCGGGCCTGTCCGGCTCGTTCGCCGGGCCCGCGATCGTGGTCGAGGAGACCGCGACCACGGTCATCCCGCCGGGCTGCCTGGCGGCCGTCGACGACAACGGTTTCCTCATCGTGAAGGTGGACGTCCAGTGATCGACCCAAAGATCGACCCAAAGATCGACGCGGTTACTACCGAGATCATCCGGTGCGCTCTGCTGCAGGCGGCCGAGGACATGAACACCACGCTGATCCGCAGCTCGTACACGCCGGTGATCTACGAGGCCAAGGACTGCGCGGTGGCGCTGCTCGACCGCGACCACAACGTGCTGGGGCAGTCGTCCGGCCTGCCGATCTTCCTGGGCAACCTGGAGGTGTGCACCCGCGAGACCGAGCGCATGTACGGCCGCGAGGTGTGGCAGGAGGGCGACGTGTGGGTGCTGAACGACTCCTACGTCGGCGGCACCCACCTCAACGACGTCACCGTCTACGGCCCGATCTTCGCCGGCGGCGAGCTGGCCGGGTTCGCCGCCTCGCGCGCCCACTGGCTGGACGTCGGCTCCAAGGACCCGGGCGGCTCGATGGACTCCACCTCGATCTTCCAGGAGGGCCTGCGGCTGGGCCCGGTGAAGGTGTACGCGGGCGGGCGGCCGTGCCGCGACCTGCACGAGGTGATCGCCCGCAACGTGCGCTTCCCGCACGCCACGCTCGGCGACATGCGGGCCCAGGTGAGCTGCGCGATGACCGGCCAGCGGCGGCTGCAGGAGATCGTCTCGCGCTGGGGCCTGGAGACGGTCATGGCCGCCCGGGACGAGATCTTCGCCCAGACCGAGCGCCTGGAACGCCAGGCCATCGCCGCGATCCCCGACGGCGTGTACGAGGCGTCCGGCTTCCTCGACAACGACGGCATCGACCTGGCCACGCCGCTGCCGGTGAACGTGCGCGTCACGGTGTCCGGCGAGTCGATGCACGTGGACCTGACCGACTGCGCCGACCAGGCCCGCGGGCCGGTCAACTGCGGCGCGGCGCAGGCCGTGGCGGCGGTGCGGGTGGGGTACAAGCTGCTGGTGTCGGGGGACGTACCGCTGAACGGCGGCTCCTTCCGCCCGCTGAGCGTCGAGACCCGGCCGGGCTCGATGCTGGCCGCGCGGTCGCCGGCCGCCTGCCAGTACTACTACTCCCACCTCGGGCTGCTCATCGACCTGGTGGTCAGGGCGCTGGCCCCGGCGCTGCCGGGCAAGGCGGCGGCGGCCTCGTACGGGGACTCGATGATCGTGCAGTTCACCGGGACGGACCCGCGTACCGGGAAGTTGTACGTCTCCCAGGAGGCCACGGTCGGCGGCTGGGGGGCGTGGGAGGGCGGCGACGGCGAGTCCTGCCTGATCAACAACGTCAACGGCTCGCTGCGGGACATGCCGATCGAGGTGCTGGAGACGCTGTTCCCGGTCCGGGTGCGCCGCTACGAGATGCGCCCGGACACCGGCGGCGCCGGTCAGTGGCGCGGCGGCAACGGCGTGGTGCGGGAGTACGAGTTCTGCGGCGACACCTCGTTGTCGTTGTGGTTCGAGCGCTCGGTCACGCCCGCGTGGGGCCTGGCCGGCGGCGCGGCGGGCGCTCCCCCACGGGTGACGCTCAATCCGGGCACGGCGGGCGAGCGCCGGATGCTCAAGGTCAACGCCCTGCCGGTGTCGGCCGGTGACGTGCTGCGCTGCGAGTCCGGCGGTGGCGGCGGCTACGGCCCGGCCGATCGGCGCTCCCCTGCGGCGCGGGCGGCCGACCTGGCCGAGGGCATGATCACGAACTGATCCGCATTCGACCGAAAATCACACGGATTGTTCTCCGGTCTGTGAAGATGATCGACAACGCGGGGGCACGCGAAGCCTGGGGAGGCTGTGTCCCCGCCATGACCATCTTCACGAGGGGACTCTCATGACTGCGTTACGAACGCGCCTGCTCGCGGGCTCGGCCGCGCTCGCCGCGGGCCTGGCCGGCGTCGCCGTGCTGACGCCGGCCGCGCCCGCCTCGGCCGCCAGGGTGGAGGCCGCCTGCTCCGACGCCCCCGGCGACGCCGCGGCGATCCAGGCCGCCATCGACTCCTCCAAGGACGGCGACGAGATCGTCATCAAGGGCCGTGCCTGATCAACGCCACGATCAGCCTGGCCGACCGGCGCACCTACCGGGGCGACGCCAAGGCCGGCACGGTGCTCAAGCAGGCCGACGGCGCCAGCCTGCCCGCCGTGCTGGCCTCCAAGGGCTGGCTGGAGGACACCGAGTTCAGCGGCGAGAGCGTGCGCGTCGAGCGGCTGACCATCGACGGCAACCGCGACCACAACACCGGCACGGTCGGCCTGCTGCTGCGCTCGTGGAACACCCGGGTCTACGACGTGGACATCTACGGCACGCCGTCCGACGGCATCCGCATCAGCAACCCGTCCAGGAACGGCACGACGCTGCGCAACACCATGGTCAACAGCGTCATCAGCGACGTCTACATCGAAGGCGCCGCCGAGGCCGGGATCCGCGTCGTCGACCCCGGCAACTCCGTCACCGACTGGACGCTGCAGCGCTCCTGGATCGGCTTCAGCGGCACCAGCGCCATCCAGACCGACAACGCGGCCGGCTGGACGATGAGCGGCCTGCACCTGTACGCGACCCCGAAGAACGCCATCGACGCCCACCGCTGCTTCGGCACCTCGATCCAGGACAACTACATCGAGGACTTCGGCGCCGAGAGCACGGCGGGCCAGACGTACTACGGCATCCGCTGCGACCTGCAGGGCGAGGCCGCCACCACGATCACCGGCAACCGCGTGCACAAGTTCCTGCCGCCGCCGAACGCACTGGCCGAGCTGCGCAAGGCCCGCCAGAGCGGTGCGGCGCCGCCCGAGCGCAAGATCGCCGCGACCGGCCCGCTGCCCGACGGCGTGGACTTCGTCTACCTGGCGCTGGACGCGGTCAACTACGGCGCGGGCCACGCCGCGATCACCGGCAACACCGTCGTCGGCCACGGCACCAAGCGCGAGACCGGCATCCTGCTGGCCAAGGGCGAGGGCGAGTCGATGTCGATCGCCTCCTCGGGCAACCTCCTCGACGGCGTCGGCACCCGGCGCAAGGTCGGCGCGGGCGTCCGTCTCACCAGGGGCTACTGACCCGGCGACGCCGCCCCCGGCTCAGCGCAGCAGCACGTGGCAGGCGAGCTGCAGCGCCAGGCGGGTGGCGGCGTCGTCCAGGTCGAAGCCGGCGGCCTTGATGCGCTCCAGGCGGGTGGTGACCGTGTTGCGGTGCACGCCCAGGCGTTCGGCGGCCTTGAGCGCGCCGCCCTCGTCCAGGACGGCGGCCAGCGTCACCAGCAGCGTGCCGTCCTTGTCGACGGCCAGCAGCGGCTGGAGCACGACGGTCGCCGGCGCGCGCAGCACCCCCGCCGGGAGCGCGCCGAGCAGCTCGGCCGGTCCCATCCGGTCGGCGCGGGCCACCGTGCCCGCGCCGGCCACGAACGCCGCCGCCTCGGCGCCGAGCAGCGACTCCCCCACCGCCTCCAGCCCCTCCACCGCCGCGCCCACCCCGGCCGCGCACGGCCAGGGCATGCCGTGCACGCAGCGCCGCAGGTGCTCGGCGAGCTCGCCGGGCGGCTCCGGCGACCAGCCGGCCCAGCCCTCGCCGCGCCGCAGCACCGGCACCTGGCCCAGCGCCGCCGTGACCAGCGCCTGCACCAGCGGCCCGTCGTCGGCCAGCGCCCCCACCGGGCGGACGTGGTAGGCGGTCAGCGTGCCGCGCACCCCCCATCCCAGCGCCACGGCCTCGGCCGGGGCCCCCTCCAGCCAGATGCCGCCGTCGCCGGCCGGTTCGTGGGCCGGCCGGCCCGCCGCGAGCAGCCGCCGGGCCAGCGCCGACTGCAGCGCGAAGTCGCGCGAGGCGCGCAGGCGCTCCTGGGCCGCCCACGCCGCCAGCGGGGCCACCGCCAGGCCCAGCACGGTCCGCACCACCGCGGGCCAGCCGGGCGAGCGGGACGTGCCGGCGGCCACCAGCGTCCCGAGCGCCGGGCCCTCCTGGCCGGGCACCTCCACCTCGGCCGCCCACCGGGACCCCGGCGGCCGGGCCGGCTCGTGCTCGCCCGGCGCGCGGGCGGCGCTCTGGCGGCCGGCGACGTGCAGGCCGTACCGGTCGAGGAAGGCCACCGACGTGCCGGGCAGCTCGGCGTTGAGCACCCCGAGCACCCGCCGCGCCGAGGGGCCGGCGTCGGCCAGCCGGGTCGCGCAGCGGGCGACGAGCTGGGTGCGGGCCGCCTCCGGCCTGGAGGCCGCCGAGGCCACCCGGACGGCGACGATCAGCGGGTCCTCGTCCACGAAGATCAGGGTGACGCCGAGCCGTTCGGCCAGCACCTCGCCCGACCCGGCGCTCAGGCCGCCCGACGGCGCGATCACGCAGGCCGCCGCCTGCTCCCAGGCCCGGCGCATGGCCATCTCGACCGCCCAGCCGCCGCCGGCCGCCGCGCCGATCAGCACGACCGCCGTGTGCGGCGTCACCGCGCCGAACACCGACAGGTCGTCCACGATGCGGACCTGGTGCACGGGGTTGTCGCCGCCGCCGTACATCCTGGCCCCGGCCAGCGGGCCGGTGTTGACCAGCTCCGCCACCGTGACCGGCGCCTCCCAGCCGGGCTCGCGCAGGCCGCTCACGGCGACTCCGCCCGCTGCTCGAACGGGATCCCGAACGCCCGCAGCCCGCCCAGCGCGAGCCCCGCGTCCGTGTGCCAGACCGGCGCGGCCTTGACCACCATGACCTCCACCTCCATGCCGGGCGCCGCCTTGTCGACGTCCACGACCAGGCCGTCGGCGGACGAGATCATGCAGACCTGGTCCGGTGCCATCGCCACCGGCGCCCCGTCGGCCAGGGCGAGCACGATCTCGTTGTGCGCCTCCAGCCGGACGAGCCTGCGCAGGCCGCCCGTCTCCTGCACCACGATGCTGGAGGGCAGCGAGGGCATGGCCACGTCGGCGCCGTGCCCGGTGCTGCCCTCGACGGCCAGGATGCGGCCCGCGCACAGCGTGCGCACCCCGTACGGGGCGGCCGCCGAGCGCGGCGCGCCGGGCACCCCGGCCGCCAGCAGCAGGCTGACCGTGCCGGGCACCAGCACCCGGGCCAGGTCCCGCGCCGCCATCGGGTAGCAGGCGGCCACCGCCCACCCGCCCACCGCCAGCACGACGGGACGCAGCAGCTCCTCCACCCGGCCGCCCGCGGTCTCCAGCAGCACCAGCTCCCCCGACGCCCCGGCCAGCGCCAGCGGGGACGCGCTCAGCCCGCCCAGCGTGTACGTCGTCTGCTCCACCAGCGGGAACACCCGCCCCGTCCCGTCGCCGTCGACCAGCGGCACGCCCAGGGCCGCCGCGGCGACCAGCGGGATCAGCGCGTTCTCGGCCGCCAGGTTGAGCGCCGCCACGGCTCCGGCCCGCTCCCCCAGCCGCCGCTCCAGCGCCCGCACCGCCCGTACGGGCTCGTCGCCCGCGGGCAGCTGCTCGCCCAGCGCGGTCGTGGACCCGACCAGGCTGACGACCATGCACAACGTCCCCGGGGCCAGCTCGTGCGCGGCGGCCAGCTCGACGCCGTCGCCGAGCACCGACTCCGCCCAGGCCAGGGTGAGGCCGTAGGAGGACTCGCCCGCGCCCGTGGCGAACAGCCGCGACCCGGCCGAGAAGCGGCGCAGCTCATCGGGGCCGACGAGCCGGGTCACGGCGTCGCGCCTTCGGCCGTGACCCGCACCCGGTAGAAGCCGTCGGGCAGGTAGGACAGCGGGTTGACGGTGGTCTCGGCGATCCGGGCGAAGCCGGGCGCGGCGCCGGCGCTGACCACGCGGGTCAGGGCCTCGTCCCTGGCGTCCTGCAGCGCCCGGTCCAGCTCGGCCCGGCCGCGGGCCTGCACGATGCGCTCCACCTGGGCCTCGGGACGGGCGAGCGCCGCCCCGTAGGCCGCGGCCAGCAGGTCCTCGCCCGCGGACTCGATCACCTGGAACGGCGCCGGGACGTCCGCCGTGGCCAGGGCGGCCCGGCCGCGGCGCAGGCTGGTCGTCCCGCCGCGGTCGCAGGCCCGCGGAAACCTGCGGAAGTAGTGCGCCGACACCAGGCCGCTGCCGGTGCGGGCGAAGAACACCGGCACGCCGGGCAGCTCCCGCGCCACCCGGTCGGCGATCCGGCCCGCCTCGGGGCCGAGCGCCGCGTTCCTGATCGCGTGCGCCTCGCGTTCCCGCAGGCCGGGGCGGCCGAACTCGTACGACAGCGTGATCCTGGCCGCGGGCACCTCGGCGGCGATGATCGCGGCCACCGCCAGCTCGTGGTCGGCCAGCATCGGCGAGCCGGTCGCCGTCACCGCGAAGTCGACCAGGCCGCAGCCGGCGGCGAACTCGCGTACCGCGCCGGTGTCCAGCGGAGCCAGCGGTCGGCCGGTCAGGCTGTGCCCGCCGCGCACGATCGTGGCCACCCCCGGGTCGGCGACCGGCCGCAGCACCGGCGGGCACGGTCCGCCGACGCGGATCGCGGCCACCGGCGCGCGCGGCATCCCGTCGAGGTCGACCGCCACGCAGGCGCGTACGGCCTGCGACGGCGGCGCGCCGTCGCCGACGGCCACCACCGCCGGCGACGGCCCGTCCAGCGCGACGCCGAGGATCACTCCAGCTCGCGCCCTTCGGTCTCGGGCAGCGGCATGGCCAGCAGCGCCGTGGCCACCATGAACGCGTTGATCACCAGCATCGTCGCGGTGAAGCCGGTGGCGTGGGCCAGCAGCGCGCCCACGGCCGACGGCGCGACCGTGGTGGCCACGAGCTGGGAGGCCGTGGCCCAGGAGTAGCCGGTGCCGCGCAGGGCGGTCGGGTAGAACTCGCCGTTCCAGGTGTTCCAGACGCCCCACGCGCCCAGGCTGAAGAACGACAGGACGAAGTTGCCCAGGTACAGGCCGGTCAGGCTGCTCGCGGTGGCGAACCACAGGCCGCCCAGCACGGCGGCGACCACGTAGAACAGGAAGACCTTCTTGCGGCCGAACCGGCCGGTCAGCAGGGACGCGCTCACGTACCCGGGGATCATCATCAGCGCGCTGAGCGCGGCGAAGCCGAGCGAGGCCGACAGCGACAGGCCCTTGGCCTGCAACAGCGTCGGCAGCCAGGTCTGCAGCCCCCAGTAGCCCCAGTTGAAGACGAAGTTGAGCAGCAGCATGAGCACGGTGATCCGGGCCAGCCGGCCGCGGAACAGGTCCATGGGGTGGCCGGCCCGCGCGCTCGCCGCCGTTCCGGCGATCGTGAACGTGGCCTCGGCGTCGGGGCTGCCCAGGACGCGCAGCACGGCCCGCGCCTCCTCCTGCCGCCCGCGGGCGGCCAGCCAGTACGGCGACTCGGGCACCCACGCCCTGATCGCGAACGCCCACAGCCCGGCCGCCGCGCTGGCGATGACCACGACGTGCCAGCCGAGCCCGCCGAGCGTCACCGAGGCGGCGATGGCCGCCAGCATGCCGATGGGCCAGCCGATCGACAGGTAGACCGCGGCCCGGCCCCGGTGCCTGGTCGGCAGCAGTTCCAGGAAGAGCGGGAAGGTGATCGTGTAGATCCCGGCCAGCGCGAGCCCGGAGCAGACGCGCAGCGCGACCAGGGTCGCCATGTTCGGCGCGAACGCCGAGGCGAGCGCGATCACGCCGTAGGCCAGCAGCGACCAGAACGCGGTCGGCCGGCGTCCGACGCGGTCGGCGAGCGGCCCCCAGACCAGCACGCCGGGGATCATGCCGAACGCCACCGCCGACAGCACGACGCCGATCCCGGCCTCGTCGATGCCGAACGCCGGCCCGAGGTCGCCGGAGACGTAGACCAGGGCGAGCTGCTCCCAGGACTCGATGACGAAGGCGATGAACAGGGCGAGCGCGATGAGCACGTGCCGGCGGGAGAACGGCATCCGGTCGAACGCCGCCCCGATGGGGAGCGTCGGTGCGTCGGTGGCGGTCATGCAAGCTCCTCGGAGGGGGGCGCGAAGTATTGCCGCACCATAGGGCCGTCCCCCTTCCGCCTCGGTGTGCGCGACGCCCGGCCGGGGCCGGCGCGGCTGTGCGGGGCGCACTGCCGGGTCGCTGCCGGGGTTCCTGCCGAGGCCCCGCGTGCCGGGGCCGCGCCCGGTCACGTCGTCAGGGCGTGTCCGCGCGCACGTCGTCGGTGTGCGGCCTGGTGCACGAGCTGAGCGTGTTCTCGTGCACGTGGACGATCTTCCACTCGCCGTCCACCAGGCGCAGCACGCTGGTCGTCCGGACGAGTTCGGGGTCGCCGTGCTCGAAGTCCACCTGCAGCAGGTACCGGGCCAGGGCGGTGTCGCCCCACACGTCCACGATCTCGTCGATGGCCCGGACGGAGGTCTCCGCCGGGCCGTCCGACGGCCGCGCGTCGCGCACCCTGTCGAGCTGCCGCCTGCTGGTGATCAGGCCGGGCTCGGCGGAGTCCCAGATCGTGGCCTCCGGGTGGAGGAGCCGGTCGATGCCCTGCCTGTCGCCTCGCGCGTAGGCGTCGTACATGCCGGTAATAACGGCCCAGACAGCGTCGCGTGCCACGCTTCCGTACTCCTTTGTCTTGGTGAAGAAATATGGTTCTTTCTCACCGTATGGGCAGCGTGGAACGCAGGCGTCTTTACATTGTAGATCAGGGGTTTAGCCACTCGCGCAGCTTGCCGACCGCAAGGCTCATGGCGGCCTTGTTGGCGTTGGTGTCGCGCAGCAGGTCCACCATGGCGAAGTCGTGCACCATCCCCGCCAGCTCGACCGCCGTGACGTCGTTGCCCGCCTCCCGCAGCCGGGCCGCGTACGCCTCGCCCTCGTCCCGCAGGACGTCGGCCTGGCCGTTCAGCACCAGGGCCGGCGGCAGGCCGCGCAGCTCCTGGTCGCTCGCGCGCAGCGGCGAGGCGTGGCTCTCCGCGCGCTGCGCCGGATCTGTCGTGTACTGGTCCCAGAACCACTTCATGCCGTCCCGGTTGAGGTAGTAGCCCGTGGCGAACTGCTTGTAGGACTCGGTGTCGAAGTTCGCGTCCGTGACGGGGTAGAACAGCACCTGGCCGAGCAGCCGCACGTCACCGCGCTCCTTGGCCATGAGCGTGAGCACGATCGACATGTTGCCGCCCACCGAGTCCCCGGCCACGGCCATGCGCGAGGGGTCCAGGCCCTTCTCCGCGCCGTGCTCGGCCACCCACTGGGCGGCGGCGTAGTTCTGCTCGATCTGCGTGGGGTACTTCGCCTCGGGCGCGCGGTCGTACTCGGGGAAGACGACGGCGGCGCCGGTCCGCACGGCCAGCTCGCGCACGAGCCGGTCGTGCGTGTGCGCCGAGCCGAACACCCAGCCCGCGCCGTGGATGTAGAAGATGACCGGCAGCGTGCCCGTGGCGCCCTTGGGCTTGACGATGCGCACCGGCACGATGCCCGTCGGGCCGCCCTGGACCTGGATCCACTCCTCGTCGATCTCCGGCTTGGGCACGCTGGGGTCGGACTGCAGCTTCTCCAGCACCTCGCGGCCCTGCTCGGGCGGCAGCTCGTAGATGAAGGGCCGCTTGGCGTTGGCGTCGGCGAACTCCTGCGCCGCCTTCTCCAGCACGATCTGCTTGCTGATCATCGTCGTCACGGTGGCCGCCCCCGGGTCGTCAGTGTGGTCCACCCCGGTTCCTGCCTTGAGGTACCTCGATCCGATCGCCCGGTTCCGTCAAATTCCGATCAAGCGGTGCTCATTCGCGCCGGAGCTCGTGGTCCAGCTCCGCCAGCTCCGCGCCGCCGGCCATCAGCGCGGTCAGCTCGTCCTTGCCGATGTCGGACTTGGCGTACTCGCCCATGCCGGTCCCGCGGTTGAGCAGCAGGAACCGGTCGCCGACCGGGTAGGCGTGGTGCGGGTTGTGGGTGATGAACACCACGCCGAGCCCCCGGTCGCGGGCGCGGGCGATGTAGCGCAGCACCACGCCCGCCTGCTTGACGCCCAGCGCCGAGGTGGGCTCGTCCAGGATGAGGACCCGGGCGCCGAAGTGCACGGCCCTGGCGATGGCGACCGACTGCCGCTCGCCGCCCGACAGCGTGCCGACGGGCTGGTCGACGTCCCGGATGTCGATGCCCATGGCGCGCAGCTCCTCCGCCGCCACCCGGCGGGCTTTGGCCACGTCGAAGGCGAGCCCCTTGCGGGGTTCTGAGCCGAGGAAGAAGTTCCGCCAGACCGACATGAGCGGGATCATCGCCAGGTCCTGGTAGACGGTGGCGATGCCGCGGTCGAGCGCCTCGCGCGGGCCGGCGAAGCGCACCTCGGCGCCGTCCACCAGGTACGTCCCCGTGTCGTGCTGGTGCACCCCGGCCAGGATCTTGATGAGCGTGGACTTGCCGGCGCCGTTGTCGCCGAGCACGCAGGTGACCGAGCCCGCCTCCACCCCCATCGACACCCCGCGCAGGGCCAGCACCGAGCCGAACGACTTGCCGATGTCGCGGGTCTGCAGGATCAATGCCGCACCTCCTCGGCGTAGCGCCGGACCATCCGGTTGGCCAGCGTGGCGAGCAGCAGCATGGCTCCGAGGAAGAACTTGAACCAGTCGGCGTCCCAGCCCAGGAACACGATGCCCTTGTCGGCCATGCCGAAGATCACCGCGCCGATGGAGGCGCCGACGGCGGAGCCGTACCCGCCGGTCAGCAGGCAGCCGCCGATGACGGCCGCGATGATGTAGATGAACTCCTGCCCGATGCCGATGTTGGCCTGGACGGAGGTGTAGCGCAGCGCCAGCATCGAGCCGACCAGCCAGGCGGCCACCGCCGTGGTCATGAACAGCGCGATCTTCGTCCGGGCCGCCGGCACGCCGACCGCCCGCGCGGCCTGCTCGTCGCCGCCCACGGCGAAGATCCAGTTGCCCGGCCTGGAGCGCATGAGCACCCACGTGGCCAGCGCGGTGATGGCGATCCACCACAGGATCGCCACCCGGAACGACGTGCCGCCGATCTGGATCGTGCCCGCGAGGAGCGCGCTGGCGCCGTCGAACCCGGCCGCCCGGCGCAGCCCGCCGACCTGCACGGTCCCGGTGACGGCCTTGGTGACGCCGAGGTTGACGCCCTGCAGCATGAGGAACGTGCCCAGCGTGACGATGAAGCTGGGCAGCTTCGTCCGGGTCACCACCAGGCCGTTGGCGAACCCCACGGCGAGCGCCACGACCAGCCCGGCGAGCATCGCCGGCCACACGCCGAACCCGTACCGGGTGGCCAGCGTGACCAGGATCAGCCCGCTGGTGCCGGTCAGCACGCCCGCCGACAGGTCGAACTCGCCGCCGATCATGAGCAGCGCCACCGCGACCGCCATGATCCCGAGCGTGGCGGCCGGGTCGAGCCAGTTGGCGATCCCGGCCGGCGAGCGGAACACCTCCGACTGCGCGGCGAAGAACGCGAACACCACGACCAGCCCCACCACGGCGCCGAGCTCGGGCCGGACGATCAGGCGGCGGGCCAGGCCGACCCGGGCGACCCGCTCGTCGGCCCGCGCGGGAGCGGCCGTCATCGGCGGCCCTCCCCTTCTCCGCCCGCGTCCCGGCGGCCGCTCATCGGGTGCCCGCCTCGGCCAGCTTGGCCACCTGCTCGGCGTTGTCCTTGGTGACGAACCCGGGCCCGGTGTTGACCGGCAGCCCGCCGCCGACGGTGTTGAGGTTGTCCTTGTACAGCTTCAGGAACGTGATCGGCAGGTAGCCCTGCAGGTACTGCTGCTGGTCGACGGCGAACAGGATCTCGCCGTCCTTGATCGCGGCGACCACGTCGCCCGACAGGTCGAAGGTGGCGAGTTTCGCCTGCGAGCCCGAGTCCTTGATCGCGTCCCTGGCCGCCACGGCGACCGCCGGGTTGAGCGCGAGCACGCCGTTGACCTGCTTGTCCGACTGCAGCTTGGCGGTGACCTTGGAGGTGACGTCGGCCAGGTTGGCGACGTCCACCTGCAGGCGCTCGACCGTGCCGCCGAGGGTCTGCTCGGCGCCCTTGCAACGCTGGTCGAGGCCGACGTTGCCGGCCTCGTGCACGACGCACAGCAGCTTGGTGACGCCCGCGGCCTTGAGCTGCTCGCCGGCGCCGCGCCCGGCCACGTCCTCGGACTGGCCGACGTGGGTGAGGGCGCCGAACGCCTTGGAGGAGTCGGCCCCGGAGTTGATGGTGACGACCGGGATCTTGGCCGCGACGGCCTTGCCGACGGCCTCCTTGAGCGCGTCGGGGTTGGCCATCGAGACGACGAGGCCGTCCACCTTCTCCGCGACGGCCTGGTCGATGAGCTGCGACTGCTTGGCGGGGTCGCCGTCGCCCTGGTAGGTGACCTTGACGCCGTACTGCTTGCCGGCGGCCTCGGCGCCGTTCTTGACCACGTCCCAGAAGGCGTCCCCGGCGCCGCCGTGGGTGATGACGGCGAAGCTGCCGCCGCCGGCCGCCGGGGCGGCGGCCGAGCCGGGCGCGGCGCTCTGCGCGCCAGGCTCGGCGGAGGAGGAACAGCTGGTCAGGGCGAGTACGCCGGCCAGCGCCAGCACGATCGGGGTACGTCTCATCGAATACCTCCAAGACCAACGGGCTAGCCTGGTTCTACCGCAATGTGATCTCTTTGTATAGACATACGGACCAGCGCTTCGATCTTCACCGGAAGTAGAACGGAATCTTTCGTTCCCGTATGCTGGCGGCATGACCAGCGCACCCATGAGCGGCCGCAAGGCTCAGGCCGCCCGCAACGACGAGTTGATCCTCCAGGCGGCCAGGGCGGTCTTCACCGCCGATCCGGGCGCCCCCATCGCGGCCGTGGCCGAGAAGGCGGGCGTCGGGATCAGCGCGCTCTACCGCCGCTACCCCAGCAAGGAGGCGCTGCTGCAGAAGTTGTGCGGCGACGGGCTGAAGCTCTACGCCGCCGTGGCCCAGCGCGCGATGGACGACGAGGGCGACCCCTGGGAGGCGTTCGCCTCCTACCTGCGCGGCATCGTGGACGCCGACACCAACTCCCTGACGATCAAGCTGGCCGGCACCTTCCAGCCGACGGAGGAGCTGTACCACGACGCCGTCCGCGCCGGCGACCTGGCCACCCGGCTGCACCGCCGGGCGGTCGAGGCGGGCGTGCTGCGGGCCGACGTCACGGTGGCCGACATCGCGCTGCTGTTCGAGCAGATCGCCTCGATCAAGCTGGGCGACGAGGAGCGCACCTCCCAGCTCCGCCACCGCTACCTGACGCTGATGATGGACTCGCTGCGGGTGCCGCCCGCCCACCGCGACCTGCCCGGCCCGGCCCCGGCGGACGAGGAGCTGCAGGTCCGCTGGTACCCCTCCCGTTAACCGGGTCCCGGCTGGTCCGCGGGGGCGAGCCGGCGGGCCAGGTCCAGCACGCGGCGGGCCCTGGCGAGGACCGGGGCGTCCACGAAGCGGCCGTCGGGCAGGGCCACCGCGCCCGTGCCCGTGCCCGCCCGCTCGGCCGCCTCGACGATCTCGGCGGCCCTGGCCGTCTCCTCCTCGGTGGGGCGGAAGGCCCGCCGGATGGCCGGGAGCTGCGCGGGATGGATGGCGGTCCTGCCGAACAGGCCGAGCGCGCGGCCGGCCCGGCAGGAGGCGAGGAGCCCGTCCTCGTCCTTGATGTCGGGGTAGACCGACATGGGCACCGGCGGCAGGCCCGCGGCCGCGGCGGCGAGGACGACCTGCAGCCTGAGGTGGTTCATGGCGGTCTCGTCGGTGAGGGACAGCTCGGCGGCCAGGTCCTGCTCGCCCAGCGCCACGCCGGCCACCCGCGGGTGCGCGGCCACGGCGCGGGCCTCGACGATCCCGGCCGCCGACTCCAGCAGCGCGTACAGGGGGGCCGTGCCGGGCAGGGCGTCCAGCGCGGCGGCCGACTCGACCTTGGGCAGCCGGACGGCGTCGGCCAGCTCGCCCACGGCCGCCAGGTCGGCCAGGCCGCGCGCGGTCGTCACGTCGTTCACCCGGACGTGGATGCGCGGCCCGGACTGCCTGGGCCCGCGCAGGTAGGCGACGGCGTGGGCGCGGGCGGCGTCCTTGGCGGCGGGCGCGACCGCGTCCTCCAGGTCGACGATGACGACGTCGGCGCCCGAGGCGGCGGCCTTGGCGAAGCGCTCAGGACGGTCGCCCGGCACGTACAGCCAGGTGACGGGGGCGTTCACGCGATCACCCCGGCCTCGCGCAGGGCCGCGACGGCCTCGGCCGGGTAGTCCAGCTCGCCGAGCACCTCGTCGGTGTCGTGGCCGAGCGGGCGGCCGGGCCAGCGGATCTCGCCGGGCGTCTCCGACAGGCGGAACAGCACGTTCTGCAGGGTGACCGTGCCCAGCTCCGCGTCCGGCAGCTCGACGAACGTGCCGAGCGCGGCGTACTGCGGGTCCGTCGCCAGGTCGGTGACGTCGTAGATGGGGGCGACGGCGGCCTGGGCCTCCTCGAAGCGGGCGATCACCTCGTCGGCGTCGCGGGCGGCGATCCAGGTGGCGACCGCCTCGTCCAGCTCGTCCACGTGCTGGACGCGGCCGTGACCGCTGGCGAACCAGGGCTGCTCGACCAGGTCGGGCCGCCCGACGAGGGTGACGACCCGCTCGGCGATGGGCTGGGCGCTGGTGGAGATCGCCACCCAGCGGCCGTCGCGGGTGCGGTAGGTGTTGCGCGGGGCGTTGCTGCTGGACCGGTTGCCGGTGCGCCGCGGCACCACCCCGAGCGCCTTGTACGCGGTCATCTGCGGCCCGAGCAGGCCCAGGATCGGCTCGATGATGGCCAGGTCGATCACCTGCCCGCGGCCGGTCGCCGCGCGGGCGTGCAGGGCCACCATGATCGCGTACGACATGGCCAGGCCGGCGATGCCGTCGGCCAGAGCCAGCGGCGGCAGGGTCGGGGGGCCGTCCGGCTCGCCGGTCATGGCCGCGAACCCGCTCATGGCCTCGGCCAGCGTCCCGAACCCCGGCTGCCCGGCCATCGGGCCGATCTGCCCGAAGCCGGTCATCCGGGCCACGATCAGCCGCGGGTTGGCCTTGAGCAGGTCCTCGGGGGCCAGGTTCCAGCGTTCCAGGGTGCCGGGACGGAAGTTCTCGATCAGCACGTCGGAGCGCTCGGCCAGGCGGCGCAGGATCTCCTGGCCCTCGGCGCGGGACAGGTCGACGGCGGCGGTGCGCTTGTTGCGGGACAACGACTTCCACCACAGGCCGACGCCGTCCACCGAGGCGCCGTGGCCGCGCGAGGGGTCGCCGCGGCGCGGGTGCTCGATCTTGATCACGTCGGCGCCGAAGTCGCCGAGCATCATCGCGGCGGAGGGGCCGGCGAACAGCGTCGCCGCGTCGATGACCCGCAGGTCGGCCAGACTTGTCATAGTTTGTAAGTTATAAGAAATATGTAATAGCCGCGACCGGCCGTGCGAGAGACTGGGGACATGACAGCCAGCGAGCCCACGCCGCCCATGAGCAAGGCCGACTACGTCTACAGCGTGCTGCTGGACGAGATCCGCGGCGGCCGCATCCCGGGCGGCACCGCCCTGCGCGCCGGGGCCGTCGCCCGGCGGCTCGGCGTCTCGGTCACCCCCGTGCGCGAGGCGCTGCGCCGGCTGGAGAAGGACCGGCTGATCAGCTACGAGGCCCACCACGGCGCGACCGTCATCGACCTCGGCGACGACGCCCTGGCCGAGTACTACGGGCTGCGCGCGGTCGTCGAGGGCCTGGGGGCGCGGCTGGCCGCCGCCCGGATCACCGCCGACGACCTCGCCGGACTGCGCGACCTGCACCGCGAGATGGCCGCCGACGCCGAGCAGGGCAGGCACGACCGGCTTGCCGACCAGAGCAGCCGCTTCCACCTGCGCATCGTCGACATCGGCGGCCCGGCCTTCCTCGGCGCCCACGCCAGATCGGTGCGCAACGGCGTCCCGGTGCCCGCCGAGGCGTCGCTGTGGCTCGACCCGGAGCAGGTCGGGCGGCAGCTCCAGGCGCACGAGCGGCTGCTGGCCGCCCTGGAGGCGGGCGACGCCGACGCCGCGGAACGCGTCATGATCGACCACATCCGGCAGGCGGGCGAGTACCGCAAGCACCACTGATGACAAACATCATCGTTCACCACCGGTTCATTGATTCAGCGTGACGGGTGTTGCACGATGAGTCACTCTGATGGTCTTGCCGCGACCCCGACCCCGACCCCGAAGGAGCCGACACTGTGGCGGACGTGTGGACGCTCAATCCCGACTACCGCACCCCCAGGGTCCCCACAGACCAGGCCACCGAACCCGGCCCCTGGCGCCACCCCGACGGCCAGGTGATGAACGGCGCCTACGAGCGCAGGCGGCCCAAGCGGCGCACCGAGGTCGTCACCGTCTGGTACGGCTACGCGCTGAGCCGCTGCCTGGGCCCCCGCATGCCGCGCTTCAGCAGCCCGCTGGTCTCGGCCTGGAACCCGGTGCTGGCCCAGGGCCTGAGCTGCGACCCGGGGTCGCCGACGCCGTACCGCGACGAGCACTGGTGCGACCGCTGGATCGCCGAGGCCCTGCTGTACGGGCGCAAGCCGTACGGCACCTTCACCCTGCCCGCCGAGGAGGCGCTGCGCTGGTTCGCCAAGAGCGGCGGCACCGGCCTGGTCTACCGGGCGCGCGCCGAAGGCGCGGCCGTCCGGGTCGTGGCCGGCACCACCGAGCCCTACGAGCGGCTCTTCGACCTCGACTCCCTGATCGCCGACTACCACGAGGCCCTGCCCTCCGGGCGGGCCGCGGCCGAGGTGGCGGCGCTGGAGTCGCATCGCGGCCTGTCCCCCGCCCTGGCCTACGTGCTGGGCGAGGACGCCGAGGCGCGCTTCGCCGCCGCGCCGCGCTCGGTGCGCGGCCTCACCCTGGGCTACCCGCCGCGCGAGACGGCCGCCCGGGTCGCCGCCGATATGCTCGCCGGGTGAGCGGCAGCATCAAGGGCATCCTGTTCGACCTCGACGGCACTCTGCTCGACCATCGCGGCGCGGCCGACGCCGCGATCACCGCGTGGGCGTCGGAGCTGGCCCCCGGCCATCCCCGCCTGCCCGAGGTCGCCGCGCTGTGGGCGGCGCTGGAGATCCCCCACCTGGCCGCCTGGCAGGCCGGCGAGTGCTCCTGGCAGGAGCAGCGCCGCCGCCGGGTGCGCGCCCTGTGCCGGGAGCTGTCCGTGGAGGCGCCCGCCGACCTGGAGGCCGCCTTCGCGAGCTACGCCGGCCACTACCGGCGCGGCTGGGCCGCCTACCCCGACGTGGCCCCGGCGCTGGCCGGGCTGCGCGGCTACACGCTGGGCGTCCTGACCAACGGGTCGCAGGACGTGCAGGAGGCGAAGATCCGGGCGCTCGGCCTCGACGTCGGCCCGGTGCTGACCGGCGAGGGCCTGGGCGGGCACTTCAAGCCGTCCGCCGCCTGCTACGCCGCCGCCGCGCGGGCCCTCGGGCTGCCGCCCGAGCAGGTGCTGCTGGTGGGCGACGACCTCGACAACGACGTACGCGGCCCGGCGGCGGCCGGCATGCCCTCGGTGTGGATCGACCGGCTGGGCGTCGAGGCGGCGCCGGCCGGGTTCCCCCGCCTCACCTCGCTCGCCGGGCTGCCCGCGCTGCTCGCCACTCGCTATTTGTCTTGACATTCTGACCTCGGTTAGGCTGATCAGCATGACCCCGAACCTGGCCATCGACCTGGACCGATCCAGCCCTGTGCCGCTCTACTTCCAGGTGGCCGAGCAGATCGCCGAGGCGATCCGGCGCGGCGACCTGGCGCCCGGCTCCCGGCTGGACAACGAGATCCTGCTCGCCGACAAGCTCGGCCTGTCCAGGCCGACGATCCGCCAGGCGATCCAATACCTCGTGGACAAGGGCCTGCTGGTGCGCAAGCGCGGCGTCGGCACACAGGTGGTGCACGGCCAGGTCAAGCGCTCGGTGGAGCTGACCAGCCTCTACGACGACCTGCGCCGCTCGGGCCAGGAGCCGGCCACGCAGGTGCTGGCGCTGGAGCCGCGCCCGGTCGAGGAGGACAAGGCCGCCATCCTGGGCGTCGAGCCCGGCACCGAGATCCTCTACCTCGAACGCCTGCGCTTCGCCGCCGGCGAGCCGCTCGCCGTGCTGCACAACTGGCTGCCGCTGGGCCTGGCCCCGCTCTCGGCCGCCGACCTGGAGGGCCGCGGCCTGTACGAGCTGCTGCGCGGCGCGGGCGTGCGCATGCGGGTGGCCAACCAGCGCATCGGGGCCCGCGCCGCCGGCCAGGTCGAGGCCAAGCTGCTCGACGAGCGCCGCGGCGCGCCGCTGCTCACCATGATCAGGACGACGTACGACGACCAGGGCCGGGCCGTCGAGCACGGCTCACACGTCTATCGGGCCTCGCACTACTCCCTCGAGGTCACCCTCATCGAGCGCTGAGGCCGCGCGGCGCTTGAGGTAGAGCGTGGTGCCGATGCCGAACAGCACGGCCACCCCGAGCCCGACCCAGGAGAAGCCCTTCAGCCACTTCTCGGCCACCATGCCGAGATAGTAGATCACCGCGGTGGTGCCGCCCGCCCAGACGATGCCGCCCAGCACGTTCGCCACGGCGAAGCGCCAGTACGGCATGCGCAGCGCCCCCGCCAGCGGCCCGGCCAGGATGCGCAGCAGCGCGATGAAGCGGCCGACGAACACGGCCCAGACGCCGTACCGGTGGAAGTAGTTCTCGGCCTTGGCGACGTGACGGGGGCCGAAGTGGCGGGGGAAGCGGCGGCCCAGCCGTTCGAACAGCCGGCGGCCGCCCTTGCGCCCGATGGCGTAGCCGGCGGAGTCGCCCACGATCGCCCCCGCGCTCGCGCACACGCCGACGGCCACCGGGCTGACCACGCCCTTGGCGGCCAGAATGGCGGCGCTGACCAGCACGATCTCGCCGGGCAGCGGGATGCCGAGGCTCTCCAGGCCGATCACGAGCGCGACCATCGCGCACAACCAGGCGGCGGGGATCGCCTGCAGCCATTCGTCGATATGCACGCGGCCACCCTAACCCCGCTCCCCGCCTCCTCCATCCGTCCGCCACCCGAACCGCACGCCCGAGCCGCATCCTTGATGCGGCGGGGTTCAGCCGAGCAGGCCGCCGAGGCGGCCCTCCAGGACGAGCAGCAGTTCGGCCAGCAGGTCGGCGAGCTGGCGTTCGCGGTCGCGGGGAAGCCCTTCCAGCAGCTCGGTCTCGTAGTCGAGCTGTTCGGGCAGCAGGCGCAGGATCAGCTCCCTGCCGCGTCCGGTCAGCGAGAGGTGGGCGACGCGCCGGTCCCGCTCGTCCACCCGCCGGGCGACCAGGCCGATCTCCTCCAGCCGCCGGACCCGCTTGGTCACCGCCGCTCCCGAGGCGAACGTCTCGCGGGCCAGCCTGCCCGGTGTCAGCTCGCCGCCGACCCTCAGCAGGGCGCACAGCAGGTCGTACTCGGGACGGCTCACCCCGGCGCGCCCGAGCGGGGCGTCGGCGGCCTGCTGCAGGAGCGCGGCGCAGCGGTTGAGCCTGCCGATGACGGCGATCGTGTCGAGGTCGGCGTCGGGAAGGACCTGCCGCCATTGCCGCAACGCCTTCGCGACGGCGTCCTCCACGTGCTCGGTCCTCTCATCGTGCCGATCTTCCGGTGGCTCCGATCGTACGCGCCGACGGCGCCGCCGCGGCCCCGGGTGGAGCGATCAGGCGTACAGGGTGGCGAGTCTGCGGTGGCCGGCGCGCTCGGCGGCGGCGATGCGCTCATGGGGCAGCGCCCCGGTCCACCACTCGCCCGAAGCCACGTCGGCCGCTTCGCGGACCTCCACCAGTGCCGCGCGGAGCCGGTCACGCTCCGCCGGTTCCGGCGTCCCGGCCAGCATCCGCTCCAGACGTACGAGCCCTGCCCGTACCCGCCGGGCCGCCCTCCGGTCGGGCACCAGCACGCAGGCCAGCAGGCCCGCCGCCGCGCCGAGACACGTGTCCAGCCAGCGATCGGCCACGAGCTCGGCCACCGGCCGCGTCCCGGCGAACTCCCCCATGAGGATGGCCATCGGCGTGACGAAGACGCTTCCCAGCCAGTAGTTGCGCGTGATGGCCGCCTCCGTCGCGAACTGCAACGCCAGAACGGCCACGACGAGCGCCACCGCGCCGAGCCGGGTCACGGGGGCGACCAGGGTGAACAGTCCGACGCCCAGCAGGTTGCCGACGACGCGCTGGATCGCGCGGCTCCAGGAGAGGGTGGTGTTGGCCGCGAACACGGCCGCCGCCGTCACCACCGCCCAGTACGGCCTGCCCACCCCCAACACCATCGACCCCCACCCGGCCACGGCGGCCCCGGCGAACACCATCCCGACAACCCGCCACCGCCTCACCACCTCGGCCACCACCCGCACGACGCCACCCCCTCTCCCACACCGCACCCCATCGCCCGATCCCTCACGCCGCACGTCGCCGGCCGCCGCCCCACGCCGCACCCCGTCGGCCGCTGCCGCACATCCTGGCCTGTCCGTTCCGGTCGGCGCGGACTCGTTCCGTCCGGCCGCGACGCCTTCGAGTTCGGCCCGCTCGTCCGCAGGGAGCACGACCTCGCGCGGGGACGGCAGCGGGCGACCTTTGCGCAGGTCGCGAGCCCAGCCGGCGAGCTGTCCGTGCGTGGCCCGCCGCGCGGCAGCGCCCGTACCGGTCTCCTCGGCAAGCCCTGCGGCGGCCGACTCGGCGCGGACCAGCAGCCGGGCCAGCGCGTCGCGACGCCGAGCGGGGACGCCGGAGCGCAACAGCGTCTGCCAGGCGGCGTTGACCGCCGCCGCAGCGGCATGGCGCGCCTGGTGCACCACGGCGGCCTCGCCCCCCTCGGGGACATCGCGAACCTCCGAGAGATCGCAGGTCTCGGAGAGTCCGCGTCCCTCGAAGAGGCCACGGGTACCGGAGAGACCGCGCCCGTCGAAGAGGGCGCGCGGCTCGGGGAGGGCGCGGGGCTTGGGGGTCGTACGGAGGAGGTGGGCGGTGGATTCGAGGGCGCGGGCGACGGCGATGCGTTCGGGGCCGTCGGGGCGGAGGAGGCCGGGGGCCATGCCGACCGTCCAGGCCAGGAGCCCGCCGAGCAGCCCGAGCCCGACGTGGCCCGGCACGTCGCCCAGTTCCTGCGGGACGAACACCGCGCCGGCGGCGACGAAGGTGAGCACGACGTTCCCCGGCGGCCCGATCCGGGTGGCGTCGCAGACCGCCTTGTGCAGCCCGGCCAGCAGGGCGGCCACCGCCACCCCGACGGCGACCGAGCCGGTGAGGGCCGAGGCGACCAGCGCGACCGCCGTGCCGGACGTCATGCCCAGCACCACCCAGGCCAGCGCCCTGGCACGGGCCGCGTACGGCAGGCCGTGACCGTACAAGGCGCACATCGAACCGGCGGCTACGTAGGGCACGAGGTCGAGCCGTCCGGCCCACAGAAGGGCGAGCAGCGGGACGGCGAGGGCGACGACGGCGCTAAGGGCGGGTTTGTGCCAGATGTCACCGACAGGCCCCAGCCGCAGCGCCGCACGCACGGGCAGCCGCGCACGCCACCCCGCCGACACCCCCGACGGAGGCCGCAGCGAAGGCGAAACAGGGGACGGCAGGGATCGGGCACGGGATCGGAGGGCACTGGTCATCCCCAAAAGATTACCAGGTGTTTTACCCGTGAAATAAACCAGGTCGGCAAGGGGATCTTGCAACCGGCGATCAAGCGGCGGTCAAGCCGTCCCGAATAGAAACTCCTTCGAGATCAGACGGAACGAGCCGCCCGGACGCCGGGCGGAGGACAGAACTGGGGAAGCACAGTGACCACGGGAATCTTGCTGGCTGTGGCGATCACCGCCGGGACGACGCTGATCACGGCCGCGGTCGGCGTGCCGTTCCTGATCATGGCGAGGAACGGCCGGCGGCTCCTGGCGACCGGGATTCCCGCGCAGGCCGTGGTGGAGTCGATGGCCGACACCCACATGTCCGTCAACGACCAGCCCGTCGTCAGCTTCGGGCTGGTGGTGCAGCCGCACGAGGGCCCCGCCTACCGGGTCGCCCACCGCCAGACGCTGCCGCGCATCCCCATGGGCCTGGTGGTCCCGGGCGCGGTGCTGCCCGTGAAGGTGGACCCGGCCCGGCCGGACCGGGTGCGCATCGACTGGGCGGCCTGGCGCCCCTCCCCCGCCGACGCCCCCTGCCGCCCGGCCACCCACTGACCGCCCCGCAGGCCGCACCACCGCGATCGAGCGGCTAACTCTGCCGCCCTTCTGTCACCCGTTCGACCTCGAAGACCAGCGCCGAGGCCGGACGCAGCGCGGGCCCCGGCAACCCCAGCTCGGCCAGCGCCGCCCCCGGCAGCCGCGCCGGCGCGAACACCCACTGCGGCAGCCCCGCGCCCTCCGGCAGCGGCCCCGCGGCGCGCACCTCGTACAGCGCGGCCGGGTCGAGCCCCGGCAGCCGCAACGGCTCCGGGCCGACGGTGACCCGGCTGGTGAGCTGGACGCAGGCGAACACGGCCCGTTCGGGCAGCACGACCCCGTGCACCAGCGTCGAGGGGTCGGGATGGTCGGCCCGCACGACCCGGCCCGCGTGCAGCACCGGCCGCAGCCGCTTGTGCAGCGCGATCCAGACGCCCAGCTCCGCCAGCTCCTGGGGGCTCGCCGAGGTCAGGTCCCACTCCACGCCCATGTGGCCGAACATCGCGGTCGCCGCCCGGAAGGCGAGCGGCAGCGCGCGGCCGGTGATGTGGTCGTGGGGCGCGCCGACGTGGCAGCCCATGCGGTCCGGCGGCACCAGCAGCCCGGTCCAGCGCTGGATGGCCTGCCGGTCGAGGGCGTCGTTGCTGTCGGAGGCCCACACACGGTCGGTGCGGGCCAGGACGCCGTAGTCGATGCGCGCGCCGCCCGACGAGCACGACTCGATCTCCAGCCCGGGATGGCGGCGGCGCAGCTCGTCGATCAGCCGGTAGGCCGCGGCCGTCTGCGCGTGCACGCCGGGCGTCCCGTCGTGGACGGGCTCGGCCAGGTCGCGGTTGTGGTCCCACTTGATGTAGTCCAGCGCGTACTCGCGGGTCAGCGTGTCGAGGCGGTCGAGGAGGTAGTCGTAGACCTCGGGCCGGGCCAGGTCGAGCACCTGCTGGTTGCGCCAGAGCGCGGGCGGACGGGCGGCGCGGGCGAGGATCCAGTCGGGATGGGCGCGGGCCAGGTCGGAGTCGGGGTTGACCATCTCGGGCTCGAACCACAGGCCGAACTGCAGGCCCAGCTCGCGTACGTGCTCGGCCAGCGGGTGCAGGCCGCCGGGCCACACGTCCTCGTCGACGTACCAGTCGCCGAGCCCGGCGCGGTCGTGGCGGCGGTGGCGGAACCAGCCGTCGTCGAGCACGAACCGTTCGATGCCGGCGGCGGCCGCCTTGTCGGCCAGCTCGCGCAGCCGGTCGAGGCCGTGGTCGAAGTAGGTGGCCTCCCAGTTGTTCAGGGTGACCGGGCGCACCGGGAGCGGGCGGGCGGCGCGCAGGTGGTCGTGCAGGCGGCCGGCGGCCTCGTCCAGGCCGCTGCCGGACCAGGTGAAGTAGACCCACGGGGTGGTGTAGGCGCCGTCCTGGGCGAGGGTGATCTCGCCGGGTTCGAGCAGTTCGCCGGCGGCCAGCACGGCCTGCCCCTCGACGAGCCGTTCGGCGTAGTGGACGTGGCCGCCGCTCCAGCCGGCGTGCACGGCCCACACCTCGCCGGAGCGGAACCCGAAACCGGGCGTGCCGGCGACGAGCAGGCCGGTCGCGTCGTGCCCGGTCCGGCCGCGTCGGCTCTCCCGCGACCACACCCCGTGCCCGAACTCCCTGCGCTGCGGCACCTTCTCCAGCGCCCACCGTCCGGTGAAGTCCAGCAGCTCCCCGGCCCTGGCGGGCAGCGGCAGCGCGCACGTCAACCCCTGCAGCCGGTACGGCGTGGCGGCGGTGTTGGTCACCGTGTGCCGCATCATGACGACGCCGGAGGCGTCCATCACCAGCTCGCTGAGCAGCCGCAACCCCGCCTCGGCGTCCACGGCGGCGACGGTGACGCGGCCGCCCGCGCCCGGCTCGGCCGCCGTCTCGACGCTCTCGGCGCTCCAGCGCACCGGCCAGTGCTCACCGGCCCGGTCGCCGGACAGACCCGGCCGGCCGAACCAGGACTCGTCCTGGCCGGGCAGCAGCGCCAGCGCGGGGGTCAGCGAGAGCAGGGCGGGCGCCAGGTCGGCTCCGGCGACCGCCCCGAGGTCGGCGCCGTAGTGCCGCACCCGCGGCAGCCCGGGGCCGGAGTCGTCGAGCACCAGGGCCGAACCGGCGGCGGAAAGGATGACGGGGGGCACGTCACGCTCCTCTATGTCAGTAGATCAGGTGGAACGAGACGTTACCTGGCAGTACGCCCCTGCCCGCAACGCCCGCAACGCCCGTGGCGCCGGTCGCGGCGGGCTCTTCGCACGGAGGGGGCCTGCTCCGCGAGCCCGGACAGGAGGGCATGTACACTCCTCTTCGGAAACAGACCGTAGCGCTGCGTGACGATCATCGCATCCGGCGCCTTCGGCCAGGGGCGGGTCCCCGTAGTCAGCACCACTTTCCTCCGCCCGGACCAACAGCGGGGAGCCGACATGGATTCTCTTCACCTGACCACCAGCCGCCACGACACGACCGTGACCGTCTCCCTGAGCGGCGAACTCGACATCGCCACCACCGAGGCCGTCCGCGGCCACCTGCTCGGCGTGCTGGAGGAGGCCGGGCGGGCGCGGCGGCCGGACATGTTGGTGGTGATCGAGGTGGGCGGCCTGTCCTTCATCGACGCGGCCGGGCTCGGCATCCTGGTCTCCCTGCACAACCAGGCCGCTCGCAGGCACACCAGCCTGCGGCTGGCCAACGTCCCGCCCAACATGAAGCGCCTGCTGCGCATCACCGGCCTCGACGCTCACCTGACGCCCCAGTCGTGACGGTACGCCCCCCTTGAGTAGGTTGTGGGCGTGTCGATGATTCAGGTTCCTGGCCCGATCCCCGCCAGGCTGGAGGACGGGTTCGACCGCGTGCTGCGCGAGCAGCGGCTGCCCGCCGGGTTCCCCCGGGACGTGCTCGACGAGGCCGACTGGGTGGCGCAGGTGCCCAGGCTTGACGCCAAAGACCTGACCGACGTGCCGTTCGTGACCATCGACCCGCCGGGCTCGATGGACCTCGACCAGGCCCTGCACCTGGAACGGCTGCGCGACGGCTACCGCGTCTGGTACGCCATCGCCGACGTCGGGGCCTTCGTCCGGCCGGGCGGCCCGATCGACGTCGAGGCCCGGACCAGGGGCGAGACGGTGTACCTGCCGGTGGGCAGGGTGCCGCTGCATCCCAAGGTGCTGTCGGAGGGCGCGGCGAGCCTGCTGCCGGGCGCGATCCGACCGGCCGCGGTCTGGCGCGTCGACCTCGACGCCGAGGGCCGGATCGTCGGCGCGGACGTGCAGCGCGCCCGGGTGCGCAGCCGCGAACGGCTCGACTACGCCTACGTGCAGGCGGCCGTGGACACCGGCACCGCCGACGGCACCCTGAGCCTGCTGGCCGAGATCGGCGCGCTGCGGCTGGGGCTGGAGCGGGCGCGCGGCGGCGTCACCCTGCCCACGCCCGAGCAGGAGGTCGTCCGGGACGCCGACGGCGGCTACCGGCTGGAGTTCCGCGTGCCGCTGCCCGCCGAGGCGTGGAACGCCCAGATCTCGCTGCTGACCGGCATGGCCGCCGCCTCGATGATGCTGGACGCCGAGGTCGGCATCCTGCGCGTGCTGCCCGCGCCGCAGCCGGACGACCTGGCCAAGGTGCGCCGGGTCGCGCAGGCGCTCGGCGTGCCGTGGCCCGAGGGCGCCGGTTACGGGGAGGTCGTGCACGACCTCGACCCGAAGAACCCGCAGCAGGCCGCGTTCCTGCAGGAGTCGAAGGTGCTGCTGCGCGGCGCCGGGTACGCGGCCTTCGACGGCGCGCCGCCCAAGCTGGCCGAGCACGCGGCGGTGGCGGCGCCGTACGCGCACGTCACGGCGCCGCTGCGGCGCCTGGTGGACCGGTACGCGACCGAGGTGTGCCTGGCGGTCGCGGCGGGCGAGCCGGTGCCCTCCGAGGTACGGGCCGCGCTGCCGCTGCTGCCCGACATCATGTCGGCGACCGGCCGCCGCGCCGGGGCGGTCGACCGGGCCTGCGTGGACCTGGTGGAGGCGTTCCTGCTGCGGGAGCGGATCGGGCAGTCGTTCGAGGCGATGGTGATCGACGTGGACGAGCGCCGCGGCGGCGGCCAGGTGCAGCTCGTCGAGCCGGCCGTGATCGCCCGCTGCGACGGCGTCCTGCCGCTGGGCGAGCGGGTCACCGTCCGCCTGACGCAGGCCGACCCGGCCACCCGCGAGGTCCGCTTCACCCTGGCCTGAGCCCCGTCGCGGAGCTTGCGGCCGCGGGCACGGCGAGGGCCGCGCGCTGGACGACCTCGCGCGCGGCCCCCGGTGGTCCTGCCCTCACCGCTTGAGCGGCGACCATCCCGCGCCGACCCCCAGCAGGTGGAGGGCGACGCACAGCAGCCCGGCCGTGGTGAGCGTGCCCGCGGTGAGCACGTTGCCGACGGCGGTGCCGGCGATGTCGAAGATCAGGGCGAGCAGGAAGAACAGGGCGGCGATGAGAGCGAACACGGGTTACCTCCCGAGCTGACCGGACCCCGGCCCGATGGGCCTGAAGGGGGATCCCTTTCCTACGTCTTGGGGATGTCCGCCGGATTCGGCGGAGAAACTGCCCCGAGGGTGACGATCTGTAGCCATATGACGACACCGCCTTGACCGGCCGGTCAGTCGGCCCCGGCCCCGCCCTCCGCACATCACGACCGCGCTCAGGCCACCCCGGCGCGCATGCCGTCGCACATCACGGCCGCCATCCGCCCGGCCGCGCCCCTGCCCCGCGCGTGGCGTTCGGCCGCCAGGGCCCCGCGCAGCAGGTCGCGGACGTCGTCGGCGGACAGATCACGGCGCACGGCCCCGGCGCGCTGCGCGCGGGCCAGCAGCCGCCCGACCGCGTCGGCCAGGTCGGCCTCCAGCGCCGAGCCGGGCCGCGGCGCCGGCCCCGCGCCGCCGTCCAGCAGGTCGCACAGCGCCTGATGGGCCGCGGCCTGCTCGGCGACCCGGCAGAACCAGCCGAAGAAGGCCCGCCCGGCGTCCTCGGCGGTGGCCAGCGCGCGGGCGTCGGCCACGAAACGTTCGGCGCGGCCCAGCAGCACGGCCTCCACCAGCGCCTCCTCGGTGGGGAAGTGCCGGTGGACGGTGCCGACCCCGAACCCGGCGCGGCGGGCGATCTCGTCGAGGGAGATGGTCAGCCCGTCGGCGGCCAGCGCCTCCTGCGCGATCTGCAGGACCCGCTCGCGGTTGCGGCGGGCGTCGGCGCGTAACGGCCGGGCGGAGCTGTGGTCGCCCATGGGGCACCTGCCTTCGGCAAGCGGAGGGAGGCTCCGATTCTACCGGGCGGTAGCCCGGCGTGGCGCGGCCGCCCGCCCTGGCCGGAGCCAGGAGGGGCGGCCGCATGGGACCTGTCGAACCCGCCGCTCAGGGCGGCGTCGTCAGCCGCGGCCTGAGGCCGAACGAGCCGACGCGCTTGAGCCGGATGCGCTCCTCGCGGGGCACCGGCTCCAGCTCCACGGCTCGCGCGCCCTCGGGCACGTGACGCAGGTCGTGGGTGATGAGGATGGTCGTGCGCCCGGCCATCAACCGCCGCAGCGGCTTCATGACCTGGGCGACGGTGGCGTCGTCCAGCCCGGTCATCGGCTCGTCGAGCACCAGGACGGGCGCGTCGCGCAGGATGGCCCTGGCGATCCCGATCCGCTGCCGCTGGCCGCCGGACAGCAGCCGGCCCCGCTGCCCGACCGGGGTGTCGTACCCCTGGGGCAGCAGCTTGACGAAGTCGTGCACGCCCGCCGCCTCGGCCGCCCTGATCACCTCGTCGAGCGAGGCGCCCGGCCGGCCGTAGGCGATGTTGTCGCGTACGGACCCCGAGAACAGCAGCGTCTCCTGGTGCAGGATCGCCACGTTGGCACGCAGCGACTCCCGCGTCAGGCCCCTGATGTCACGGCCGTCGAGCAGGATGCGCCCGCGTTCCGGGTCGTAGAACCGCAGCAGCAGCTTGGCCAGCGTCGACTTGCCGCTCCCGCTGGGCCCGGTGCAGACGACGAGCTCGCCGGGCCCGGCGGTGAACGACACATCGCGCACGGCGGGCCGGGTGCGTCCCGGATAGGTGAAGCCGACGCCGTCGAACTCCACCCGTCCCTCGGCCCGGCCGGGCAGCGCCACCGCCCCCTCGGGGTCGGTGACGAGCGGCCGGACGCGCAGGACCTCGATCACCCGGTCGGATCCCGCCGCCGCCTCCGACACCGTCAGCGCCAGCTCCCCCAGGCTCTGCACGGCCGGGTAGAGCATCGCCAGGTAGGCGGCGAAGGCGAGCAGGCCACCCAGGGTGAGCCGTCCGGAGACGATCTCCCAGGCGCCGAACCCGATGATGACGATCAGGCAGACCGTCTCGATGACCTGGACGACGGGCTGGTAGAGCCCCGACAGCCAGGCCTGGGACAGGTTGGCGCGCAGCCAGCGGCGGCCCTCGCCGTGCAGGCGCCCGGACTCGGCCCCCTGCCGGTTGTAGGCCTGGACGAGCGCCTGGTTGGCCAGGCCCTCCTCCAGCACGCTGTTCATGGCGCCGTTGCTGAGCCGCTCGCGCGCCGCCGCCGTCCTGAACCTGGCCGCGAACAGCTTCGAGACGACCAGGAACGCCGGGATCAGCGCCATCGTGACGAGGGCGAGGTCCCAGCGGATGAGGAAGGCGGCGCCGGCGAAGAACACCACGCTGGCCGCGGTGGTGAACAGTTTGACCAGGCCGGAGCCGACCAGTTCCTCGATGGCCTGGATGTCGTCGGTCAGCCGGGCCATGAGGTCGCCGAGCCGCCGGTTCTCCGAGAAGTCCGGCGACAGGGTCTGGATGTGCGCGAACACGCGGTCGCGCAGGGCGAGCAGGAAACGTTCCGCGCCGTAGGCCGTGGCGTACGTCCCGACGAAGGACGTCAGCCCGGCGAAGGCGGCGAGCCCGAGCCAGGTGAAGGCGGGCGCCCAGAAGGCGTCCAGATCGCGGGTGGCGAGCACGTCGTCCGTGATGTGCCCGAACAGGCGGATCGCGGCGACCTCGCAGAGTGCTGCAAGGACGGCGAACACCACGCCACACGCGAAGAACCGGCGCAGACCTTTGGTGTCCGGCCAGAACTCGCGAAAGGTTCGGCGGATGGAAACGGCAGGAGCGAGTTCACGGCCGGAGAGCGTGAGGGAGAGCCGGCGGCTGGGCCGCCGGCTCTCACGGGGTTGCTCTACCACCCCCAGCCCCACCACCTGCGGTAGCAGCAGCGACGGCGGTACCACCGGCGACGGCGGCAGCGCCAGGACTCCTGGAAGCCGGGCTGGGTCAGCTGGTTGTTAGCCATGTTTTCCTCCCCCGTATGGCTGTTCCATTCGACAAATGGGACGATACCCACGAATTCGCCGCAAATCACCAGAAGTGTGGACTTAAAGGGAGAATTGACCGGTGAATCCCGGCCACAAAGGCACTGCTGCCGGCCACTTAAATGCGCCGTAAATCGCGAAATCCGCTGATAGCGGTCACGGAACGCTCAAAGATGCTACTCAGAACTGGTTCTCACCCAATCGGAAAACCCGAAGGGCGGGCGGATCCGGCCGGATCCGCCCGCCCTTCGCGGACATTCCCGCGGCTCAGGCGAGCCCTCAAGGTGAGCCCTCAGGTGAGCGACGAGTAGGCAACGACGCCGCGTCGCATGGCGTCCATCGCCTTGCCCGCGGTCTGCTTGATCTTGCTGCCCTCGGGGGCCCCGTTGCCGAGCTGGCCGAGCAGGTCCATCAGCTGCTTGATCCACCGCACGAAGTCGCCGGCCGCCAGCTCGTTGCCCGCCACGCCCTCCAGCAGCACCGCGTCGAGGCTGTGGCCCTTGGCCCACCGGAAGGCCGCCCACGCGAACCCCAGATCGGGCTCACGGATGGTGGACAGCCCGTGGTCGGACTCGATGCCCTCCAGCTCGCCCCACAGCCGGATCATCGACGACAGCGCGTCCTGGGCCCGCCCGGCCGGGACCTTGGGACGGCGTGCGTCGTCGGACTGCCGCGACTCGAACACCAGCGCCGACACGCACGCGGCCAGCTCGGCCGGGTCGAGCTCCTCCCACAGGCCGCCGCGCAGGCACTCGGCGGTCAGCAGGTCGAGCTCGGTGTAGAGGCGGCCCAGGCGGCGGCCCTCGTCGGTGACGGCCTCGCCGTCGAGGTAGCCCAGCTGCTCCAGCACCGAGCAGATGCGGTCGAAGGTGCGGGAGATGACGTGGGAGCGGCCCTCGACGCGACGGCGCAGCCCCTCGGTCTCGCGCTGCAGCTTGTAGTAGCGCTCGGCCCAGCGGGCGTGATCCTCCCGCTCGTCGCAGCCGTGGCAGGGGTGCTGGCGGATGCGCCGGCGCAGCTCGTTGACCTCGTCGTCGTCGACCGAGTGGTCGCGCGCCCTGGCCGGCTTGCCGAGGTCGCGGTCGCCGATCTTGGCCAGCAGGGTGGAGACGAGGTTGGCGCGTTCCTTCGGCGAGCGGCCGTTGAAGTTCTTCGGGATGCGCAGCTTCTCCAGCGGCTCGACCGGCACCGGGAAGTCGGCCGGGTCGAGCTTCTTGATCTGCTTGCCGATCGTCAGCACCAGCGGGCTCGGGCCGTGGCCGCGCGGGTTGCGCCCGGGGTCGAGCACGATCGCCAGGCCCGCCCGGCGCCCGCCCGGCACCCGGATCACGTCGCCCGGCTGCAACGCCTCCAGCGAGCGCACGGCGGCCGCGCGCCGGGCCGCGCCGCGCTGCTTGGACAGCTCGGCCTCACGGTCCGACAGACGGCGGCGCAGCGCGGCGTACTCGGGGAAGTCGCCCAGGTGGCACGTCATGGCCTCCTGGTAGCCCTCCAGGGCCTCCTCGTGCTTGCGCAGCTGCTTGGCCAGGCCCACGACCGCCCGGTCGGCCTGGAACTGCGCGAAGGACTCCTCCAGCAGCGTGCGGGCGCGCTCGCGGCCGAACTGGCCCACCAGGTTGACGGCCATGTTGTAGGACGGCTGGAAGCTGGAGCGCAGCGGGTAGGTGCGGGTGCCGGCCAGCCCGGCCACCGACAGCGGGTCCATGCCCGGCTGCCACAGCACCACCGCGTGCCCCTCGACGTCGATGCCGCGCCGCCCGGCCCGCCCGGTGAGCTGGGTGTACTCGCCGGGGGTGAGGTCGGCGTGGGTCTCGCCGTTCCACTTGTCGAGCTTCTCGATCACCACGCTGCGCGCGGGCATGTTGATGCCGAGGGCCAGCGTCTCGGTGGCGAAGACGGCCTTGACCAGGCCGCGGGTGAACAGCTCCTCGACGACCTCTTTGAAGGCCGGCAGCATGCCCGCGTGGTGGGCGGCCAGGCCGCGCTCCAGGCAGTCGCGCCACTCCAGGTAGCCCAGCACGGCCAGGTCCTCGTCGGGCAGGTGGGCGGTGCGCTCGTCGACGAGCTGCCTGATCTCGTGGCGCTCGCGGTCGGTGGTCAGCCGGATGCCGGCGTGGAGGCACTGCTGCACGGCCGCCTGGCAGCCGGCCCGCGAGAAGATGAACGTGATCGCCGGGAGCAGCCCCTCGGAGTCGAGCTTCTCGATCACCTGGACGCGGTCGGGCGGACGCGAGCGGTGGACCTTTCCGTAGCCGCCGCGCCCGCGCCGCCCGGCCATCAGCCGCTCGGCGTCGCGCGTCACCCGCATCAGCGCGGGGTTGATGCGCGGCGTCAGGTCGTCGGTCATGAACATGTCGTAGACGCGGTTGCCGACCATCATGTGCTGCCACAGCGGCACCGGCCGGTGCTCGTCGACGATGACCGTGGTGTCGCCGCGCACCTCGCCCAGCCACTCGCCGAACTCCTCGGCGTTGCTGACCGTGGCCGACAGCGCCACCAGGCGCACCGACTCCGGCAGGTGGATGATGACCTCTTCCCACACCGCGCCGCGGAAGCGGTCGGCGAGGTAGTGGACCTCGTCCATGACGGCGAAGCCGAGCCCGGCCAGGGTGGCCGAGCCGGCGTAGAGCATGTTGCGCAGCACCTCGGTGGTCATGACCACGATGGGGGCCTCGCCGTTGACGCTGTTGTCGCCCGTCAGCAGGCCGACCTTGGCCGTGCCGTAGCGCTTGACCAGGTCGTTGTACTTCTGGTTGGACAGCGCCTTGATGGGGGTGGTGTAGAAGCACTTGCGGCCCTGCTCCAGGGCCAGGTGGACGGCGAACTCGCCGACGACCGTCTTGCCCGACCCCGTGGGCGCGGCCACCAGGACGCCGTCGCCCGCCTCCAGGGCCCGGCAGGCGTCGAGCTGGAAGTCGTCGAGCTCGAAGTCGTAGAGACCGCGGAACGATCTCAGCGCCCCTCCGTCGTCTCCGTGCTTCTGACGGAAGGCCGCGTAGCGTTCCGCTGGCGTTGTCATACCCGTCAGCCTACCGAAATCGCCATTCCGGTCCGTCCCGGCGGACTCGGCCCGCGGCGAACAGCCTTCAGGTCGTGGCTCAGGTGATCACGCGCAGCGCGCCGGGCTGGATCTCGCAGCTGACCGGCACCGGCCCCACGCGCTCGCCGTCGGCGTAGGCCACCACGTCGGCCGCCTCCAGCGTGACCCGGCGGGCCCGCCGCACCGACACCGCCGGGTGCCCCACGTGGGTGCCCCGGTAGACGCCCGGGAAGACGCGCAGGAACTCGCCCTTGGAGACCGCGCCGACCATCATCACGTCGAGCAGGCCGTCGTCGGGCGAGGCGTCGGGGCACACCCGCATGCCGGCCCCGTAGGAGCGGGTGTTGGCCACGGCGACCATCATGGCCTCCTGCTCGACCACCTCCCCGTCGTCGAGGGTGACCCGGAACGGGATGGGCCGGAAGGCGCGCAGCTCCTCGGCCACCGCCACCAGGTAACGGCCCTTGCCGGGCGGCCAGGTGCGCCGGTTGGCGCGTTCGTTGACGCGCGAGTCGAAGCCGCAGCACAGCACCCCGGCGAACAGCTCCTCCGACTCCCCGGCCCGTACGCGGGCCGCGTCGACCGGCCGGGCCCGCATCCGCAGCACGGTCCTGGCCGCGGCCAGCGGGTCGCGCGCCAGCCCCAGAGCGGCGGCGAAGTCGTTGCCGGTGCCGGCCGGGATGATGCCCAGCGGCACGTCGGTGCCCGCCACGGCCTGGACGGCGAGGTGGACCAGCCCGTCGCCGCCGAAGGCGACCAGCGCGTCGGGGCGCTCGGCGACGGCGGTGCAGGCACGTTCGAGGGCGTCGGCGGCGTCGGCGCCGACGATCACCGACAGCTCGGCGCCGCCGGCCCGCAACCGGCGGGCGACGGGTTCGAGCAGTCGCAGGGTGCGCCCGCCGCGTGCGGCGGGGTTGACGAGCAGGGCGATTTGGGGGGCCACGCCCGGAACCTATCGCCTATCGGGCGCCGTCGGAATCCTCGGCGTCGGACGCGGTGTCGGACGCGGTGTCGGACGCGGTGTCGGACGGGGCGTCCGCCAGCGGCGAGGCCTCGTCGTCGGACAGGTGCGAGAAGTCCTCGCCCGCGGGCCTGCGGCGCTCCCGCACGTACATGAAGAGCTCGGCGAGGAAGTACAGGATGATCATCGGCGCGGCCAGCGCCATCATGGTGAGCGGGTCGCCACCGGGGGTGATGACCGCCCCGAACACGAACATCGCGAAGATCACCGTACGCCGGTGCTTCTTGACGGCCGCGTGGGACAGGACGCCGATGACGTTGAGGAAGACCAGCAGCAGCGGCAGCTCGAACGACACGCCGAAGATCAACAACATGATCAGGACGTAGTCGAGGTACTCGTCGATCGAGATCGTCGCGACGGTGTCTTCAAGCGAGAAGCTCAGCAGGATGCCGAGGCTGGTGTCCATGATGACGTAGGCCAGGCCCGCGCCGAACACGAACAGCGGGACGGCCAGGCCGAGGAACGCGATCGAGTAGCGCTTCTCGTTGCGGTAGAGGGCCGGGGTGACGAAGGCCCAGATCTGGTAGAGCCAGACCGGTGAGGCCACCACGACGCCCACCATCGCCGAGACCTTCAGGGTGATGAAGAAGGACTGGAAGATGCCGTTGTAGACCAGGCTGCAGTGACCGTTGAGCTGGCGCGACTGCACCGTCTCGCAGTAGGGCGCGCGCAGCGCCTCCCACACCGGGTCGAACAGCATCCAGCCGACGACGATGCCCACGACCACCGCGAGAACCGAGATGAGCAACCTGTTGCGCAGTTCGCGCAGGTGCTCCATGAGCGGCATCCGGCCCTCGGGGTCGGGGGCCGATCCGGAATCTCTCGACCGTTTGAGCAGCGCCATTCGCACGTCCAGGGGTGAAGGAGGAGGAAGGGGGGTCAGCCTTGCTTGTCGGCCTGGGCGGCGCTGGCGCGCAGGCGGGCGGCCTGCTCCTCGAGCTGGCGGGCCTGCTCCTCGGCCGAGAGCGCCGGGGCGGCGGCGGGGGCCGGGGCGGGAGCGGGGGTGATCGGCTGTGGTGCGGCCTGCTGGGCCGGAGCCGGGGCCGGCTGCGCCTGGACCGTGGTGTGGGCCGTGGTGTGGGGCGTGTCGTCGTCGTCCTCGCGGAGCTTGGCGGTCTCCGACTTGAAGATGCGCAGCGACCTGCCGACGCCCCTGGCCACGTCGGGCAGCTTCTTGGCACCGAACAGCAGGACGAGCACGCCTGCGATGATCAGGAGCTCGGGAACTCCAAGGTTCGACATGAAACGTCCTTTATCAGCGAGTGCCGGTCTTCAGCCCCGATGGTACGCCCCCAGGGGCCGTGGTCTCATCCTTCCGGGGCGTCAATCTGACCTGTCCCCGCTCCAGACGCGCCTTCGCCGCGGCGACCTCCCTCGTCAGGGAACGTGCCGCGGCGGCGGCCCTGGCGCCCGCGACGCCGAGCACGGCCAGCCCGGCCAGGACCAGCCCGGCGGCCAAGAAGATCCACGTCATGGGTGCTGAGCGTACAGGGCCAGGGCCCGCTCGGCCTCCCCGCGCACGGTCTCGGCCATCGCCGGCGGGAAGACGACCCGGCCGGTGTCGCCGAGCCGCAGCGCCAGCTTGACGATCCAGTCCTCGTCACGCGCCCGCAACGATATCTTCAGCCGTCCTTCACCGAGCTCGGTGACCTCCTCGCACGGGTAGTACTCGGCCACCCACCGCCCGGCGGCGCTGACCTCCAGCTCGACCAGCTCGTCGGTCGGCGAGGGACGGAAGACGCCGCGGGTGACGTCGATGGGCTCGGCCTCGGCCGGCGGGTCGGCCGGCACGTCGAGCACGTCGACGCCGAGCACCCGGTCGAGCCGGAACAGCCGCATCGCCTCGGCCCGGTAGCACCAGCCCTCCAGGTAGGTGCGGCCGTCGACGACCACGACCCGGGTCGGGTCGACCTCGCGCGGGGTGACCTCGTCGCGCCCCGGCACGTAGTAGCGCAGCGACAGCCGGCGCCGGGCGGTGAGCCCCTCGCGCACCCGGCCGAGCGCGTCGGGGGCGGCCTCGACGTCGACGGCGACCTGGCTGCTGACGGTGGCCGCGCCCTCGCCCGCGGCGCGCTCCAGCTTGGCCACCACGCGCGGCAGCGCGTCGCCGGCGGCCACGTCGGCCAGCTCGGGCGTGGCGGCCAGCATGCGCAGCGCGACCAGCAGCGCGCTGGCCTCGTCGATGCCGAGCCGCAGCGGCCGGGCGATGGTTTCGGCGTTGTCGATGATGATCTCGCCGCCGTCCCAGGAGACGTCGATGAGGTCGCCGGGGGTGTGGCCGGGCAGGCCGCACATCCACACCAGCTGCAGGTCGTCGATGAGCTGCTTCTCGCTCAGCCCGAACACCTCGGCGACCTCGCCGACCTGGGCCCCGGGGTGGGACATCAGGTACGGCACCAGCGCCAGCAGCCGGGGCAGCCGGTCAGCCGAACCGCTCATGCCAGGGCTCCCTTCAGTCGGCGGATGACGGCCTCGCGGGCGTCGGGCGGCCCGACCACCTCGACGTCGGCGCCGAGGCTGGCCATCCAGCCCGCGAGGCGTTCGGGGTCGGCGAAGGCGAGCTCGGCCTCGTCCCAGCCGTCCTCGCGCGGGTGCACGGCCCTGGCGAGCTGGCGCAGGCCCTCGCAGGCGCCCCGGCGCACCCGGATGACGGCGACGCGCTCGTCCACGGGCTCCTCGGGGAAGCCGACCATGGCCCGCAGGTCGACCCCGTCGGGCACCTCGACGACGCCGGGGCGGCCGAGCGCGGTGACCGGTCCGGCGATGCGGCTGAGGCGGAAGGCGCGCGGCGCGGCGCGGTCGCGGTCGAACCCGGCCAGGTACCAGCGCCCGCGCCGGCTGACCACGCCCCACGGCTCGACGGTGCGGGCCCGCACGGTCTCGCTGCCGGAGGCGCGGTAGTCGAAGCGCACCACGCGGCGGTCGCGCACGGCGTCCCACAGGGCGGGGAAGGCCGGGTCGCGGGTGTCGACGCGCAGTTCCAGGGCGCCGCCGCCGATCGGGCCGCCGACCGGCTCGTCGGTGGCCACGCCGGCGGCGCGCAGCTTCAGCAGCGCCCCCGAGGCGGCCTCGGCCAGGCTGGCCCGCTGCCACACCTGCGCCGCCAGGCCCAGCACGGCGGCCTCGTCGGCCTCCAGGGTGATCTCCGGCAGCTCGTAGGACTGCGGGTCGATGCGGTAGCCCGGCTCGTCCTCCCACGGGTCGCGCACGACGTCGATGGGGATGCCGATCTCGCGCAGCTCGTTCTTGTCGCGTTCGAACATGCGCTGGAACGCCTCGTCGCCGTCGCGGTCGTAGCCGGGAACCGCCTGGCGGATCTGCTCGGCCGACAGCGGGCGCCGGGTGGCGAGCAGGCAGATCACCAGATTCAGCAACCGCTCGGTCTTACGGCGCGACATCTGCCTCACTCCTCCTTCATCGACGCTACCCTGCCCCCGTGATCAGATGGCGCAAGGGCGAGGTTGTCCGGATCCGACGCGAGTGGCCGGGAGCGGTGGAGCTGGACGTCGCCGTTCCCGAAGGTGAGTGCCGGGCACTGGCCTACCCCCCGTTGGTGGGCCGCCCGGAACCCGGTGACGAGGTGCTGCTCAACACGACCGCACTCGCGATGGGTCTCGGTACGGGAGGTTACGCCATGGTGGTGGCCGTCCCGAACCGTTTGCCGCAAGATCCGGCGGGGCCGGGGCACCTGGTGAAGGCCCGCTACACGCCGCTGCAGGCCACGGTGCTGGGCGCCGACGAGCAGGATTCGCCGTTCCACGACGTCCTGAGCGAGGCCGACGACCTGGCCGGGATGCCGGTGATCGTGGCCGATCTGCACTCCGCGCTGGCCCCGATCCTGTCCGGCCTGTACGACGGCGCCCCCGGCCTGCGGGTGGCGTACGTGATGCAGGACGGCGGCGCGCTGCCCGCCTGGTTCTCGATGTCGGCGGCCCGGCTGCGCGAGACCGGCTGGCTGGCCGGGGTGGTCACGACGGGCCAGGCGTTCGGCGGCGACGTCGAGACGGTCACCGTCCACACCGGGCTGCTGGCGGCCAGGCACGTGCTGCGGGCCGACGTGGCGATCGTCACGCAGGGTCCGGGCAACCTCGGCACGGGCACCCGCTGGGGCTTCTCGGGCGTGGCGGCGGGCGAGGCGGTCAACGCCGCCGGGGTGCTGGGCGGCCGTCCGGTGGCGGCGCTGCGGGTCAGCGAGGGCGACGCGCGCGAGCGGCACGTCGGCGTCTCCCACCACTCGCTGACCGCCTACGGCCGGGTCGCGCTCTCGCCGGCCGACGTGGCGGTGCCGCGGCTGCCCGGCGCGTTCGGCGAGCGGGTGCGCGAGCAGGCCGGGCCGCTGGCGGCCCGGCACCGGCTGGTGCCGGTGCCGGTGGACGGCCTGCACGAGGCGCTGCGCGCCGCGCCCGTGAAGCTGTCCACCATGGGCAGGGGCCTGGAGGAGGACCTGCCCTACTTCCTGACCTCGGCGGCGGCGGGCAGGCTGGCGGCCTCGCTGCTGTCGTAGGAGTCCTTGTACGTGAACGCCTCGGGGCTCGGCCCCTCGGTCCTGAGGCGTTCCAGCCGCCGCATGCCCTCGGCCAGCGAGGGGATGTGCCCCTCGGGCACCCACCACATCACCATGTACGGCTCGGCCACGCGCAGGAACCACTCCCTGCGCCGGCGCAGCACGCCCAGGTGGACGCTGCGGTAGGTGAAGTCCCACAGGGTCTGCAGCGACTCCCACACCGAGAAGTTGATCAGCAGGTGGTCGCCGTAGCCGTGCACGACGGTGGCGGTGGGGTCGCTCTCGCTCTCCTTCATCCGCCACACGAAGCCTGGGGCCTCGTCGGCGACGGCGTTGACGGGTTCGAGCAGGGCGACGAACTCGGCGAGTTCGGGGGCGTCGATGGGCGCGCGCAGGTGCGCGACGTTGAGCTGGGCCAGATGCATGGGGCTCAGCACATCACTCTCATGGCTTCTATGTCAATCTTCATTTGTTTTAGAAAGCGAGACGCAGCACTCCCCCGGCCGCGGATCCAGCCGCGCCCTGCCCGGGTCCTCGCCCATGCCCTCCAGCAGCCCCTGGCACAGCGCCAGGTTCATCGAGCACACCAGCAGCGGCTGCTCCTGCGACAGCAGGTGGAAGGGGCAGTTGCGCAGCCGCAGCGCGCCGCCCTCGTCGTAGGGCTCGTAGCCGCGCTCGCGCAGCACCCGGTCGACGGGCTCGCCGCCGCGCCCCCTGCCGATGCGCGCCCCCGCCCGGCGGGCCGCCTGCTCGGCCTGCTCCTCGGCGCCGAGCAGCTCCACCACGTCGGCCAGCACCGAGGCGGGCGTGGCGTAGTCGCGCGGGGGCAGGCTGACCGTGCGCTCGCCCTTGGCCCTGCGGTAGACCTTGGCCGGACGGCCGCTGCCGGGCCCCTTCCTGTCCTGGGGGCGAAAGCCGCTCTCCAGCAGCCCGGCCTCGACCAGCTTGTCGAGGTGGTGGCCGGCCAGCGTCCTGGACACGCCGGCCGCCTCGGCGGCCTCGCCCCTGCCGACGTCGCCGCCGCCGGCCGTCACGGCCTCGTACAGGCTGCGGCGCACGGGGTCGTGCAGCAGGCCGAGCGCCTGCAGGTCGTCGTCACTGCTCACAGCCGGAGTCTACGGAGCCTCAGTAGGCGGCCAGGACGTCCACGACGAACACGAGGGTGTCGGAGCCCTTGATCCCGTACGCGGGATGGCCCGGCGGGCCGTAGCCGTAGGCGGGCGGGACGACCATCAGCACCCGGCTGCCGACCGGCACCCCGACCAGCGCCTTGTCCCATGCCTTGATCACGGTGCCGTCGCCGATCCGGAACGCCTTCGGCAGGCCGGTGGACCAGGTGGCGTCGAAGACCTCGCGCCGGGCCCAGATCGCGCCCTCGTACTGGGTGACCAGGAGCTGCCCGGCCCGCGCCGGGCTGCCGCTCCCCCGCCGCAGCACCTTGGCGGTGAAGGCGCGCGGCGGCGCGGCGGCCGGGATCGACACCTTCGGCCGCTCGCCGCCGGTCACCCGGACGCCGGCCAGCGACCCGCCGGCCGCCTCGACCGAGGCGCCCTTGCGGTGGGCGCCCAGGATGTCCACGACGTAGACCAGGTCGTCGGCCGGGCCGACGCCACGCGGCGGGGTGGCGCCGAAGCCCTGGTCGGGCGGGACGGCCGCGAGCACCCTGCTGCCCACCGTACGGCCGCGCAGTGCCCTGCCGAGCCCCGGCAGCAGCGAGCCCACCGGGAAGGCCGCCGGGGCGCCCCGGTTGAAGCTGGAGTCGACCAGGCGGTTGTCACGGCCGTCCCACACGTGCGCGGTGTACTGGACGACCGCGACGTCGTCGTCGCCCAGCCGGTCGCCGCCGCCCGTGGTCAGCTCGTCGACCTGGAGGTCGGCGGCGGGCCGGCCGGCGGGGAAGACGATCGTGGGCCGGGCGCCGAACGCGCCGGCCACCTTCAGGTCGAGTTTCGCCGCCGCCTCGGGCGCGGTCCCGCCGGCCGTCGGGCCCGTGCAGGCGGCGGCCAGCAGCAGCAGCGACGCCAGCGACGGCACGATCGTACGGCGGCGCATCTGCCCTCCCACGACGGAGTGGCCCGGCGGCGAGACGCCACCGGGCCACGAGATGCTACCGCGTCGTCGGACGGCCCGTCAGGAGATCACCCGGTCAGGAGGCCGCCAGCACGTCGACCACGAACACCAGCGTGCTCTTGGCGGGGATCTTGTCCTGGGCCTGGTCGCCGTAGCCGAGGTCCGGCGGGATGCTCATCACGACCCGGCTGCCGACCGGCACCCCGGCCAGGCCCTTCTGCCAGCCCTGGATCACGTTCGCGAGCGGGAACTCGGCCGGCTCGCCGCGCTCCCAGCTGGAGTCGAACTGGCTGTCGGTGCCCCAGATCTTGCCCGTGTAGTGGACGGTCAGCGTCTGGGTGGGCTGCACCTTGGCGCCGGTGCCCTCGATGATGGTCTTGACCACCAGCTCCTTGGACGGCTTCTCGCCGGTCTTGGTGGTCAGCGTCGGGGCCTTCTCCCCACCCGGGTTGACCACCTTGACGCCCTTGAGGGTCTGGCCGGTCTCCTTGCCCGTGGCCGCCTTCAGCGCCGGGGGCCGGGCGCCGACCACGTCGAGCACGAACACCTTCGTCGGCTCGGCGCCGGCCGTGGCCTGCCCCGCCGGGGCCGAGTCGTTGGCCAGCACGGCCAGCAGCCGGCCGCCGTGCTTGACCTTCGTGAAGCCGTCGCGCAGCACCTGCGGCAGCTGCTCGTTGACCGGGACGGTCTCGGGCTGCTTGGTGTCGTAGGAGGAGCCCTGGATCGCGTTGCCCTTGCCGTCCCAGTTGTAGACGGTCAGGTTGACGATCAGCTTGTCGCCGGTCTTGACCTCGGGGCCGGTGCCCGGCTGGATCACCTTGTAGGAGGACTTCGTCGCCGGCGAGCCGGCGGGGAAGGTCACCGTGGGCTTGACGCCCACGTTCCCGGTGACGGTGAGCCCGGCCGAGTCGGTGCTGGTGGCGGCGCCTCCGTTCGCCCCGGCGTCGGTGTCGCCGCACGCGGCGGCGACGAAGATCAAAGGCACGGCTGCCAGTACGGCCAGAGCGCGGCGCATGGACTTCCCTCGGAAAAGACGTCAGATTCGCGTCACCCTACCCGACATCGAGGTAGGGCCGAGGTAAACACCACGCCCCGGCCGTTCCCTCACATGCCGGCGATGAGCTTGTCGACGCGCTCGTCCACGCTGCGGAAGGGGTCCTTGCACAGCACCGTGCGCTGGGCCTGGTCGTTCAGCTTCAGGTGAACCCAGTCGACGGTGAAGTCGCGCCGCTTCTCCTGCGCCTTGCGGATGAACTCGCCGCGCAGGCGCGCCCTGGTGGTCTGCGGCGGCACCGACTTGGCCTCGAAGATCTTCAGGTCGGAGGCCACCCGCTCGACCGAGCCGCGCTTCTGCAGCAGGTAGAACAGGCCGCGCTTGCGGTGGACGTCGTGGTAGGCCAGGTCGAGCTGGGCCACCCTGGGCGAGGACAGCGGCAGGTCGTACTTCTTGCGGTAGCGCTCGATCAGCTGGTATTTGGTCACCCAGTCGATCTCGCGCGAGACCAGGTCGAGGTCGCCGGTCTCGACCGCGCGCAGCGTGCGCTCCCACAGCTCCAGCACCCGGCGGGTGATGGCGTCGCCGCCGCGCCGGTCGACGAAGTCCTGGGCCTTGGACAGGTACTCCTGCTGGATCTCCAGGCTGGAGGCCTCCCGGCCGTTGGCCAGGCGCACCCGGCGGCGGCCGGTCATGTCGTGGGAGACCTCGCGGATGGCCCTGATCGGGTTCTCCAGGGACAGGTCGCGCATCACCGTGCCGGCCTCGATCATGCGCAGCACCAGGTCGGTCGCGCCGACCTTGAGCAGCATCGTGGTCTCGCTCATGTTCGAGTCGCCGACGATCACGTGCAGGCGGCGGAAGCGCTCGGCGTCGGCGTGCGGCTCGTCGCGGGTGTTGATGATCGGCCGGGACCGGGTGGTGGCGCTGGAGACGCCCTCCCAGATGTGCTCGGCCCGCTGCGAGACGCAGTAGACGGCGCCGCGCGGCGTCTGGAGCACCTTGCCCGCCCCGCACACGATCTGCCGGGTCACCAGGAACGGGATCAGCACGTCGGCCAGGCGGCCGAACTCGCCGTGCCGGCCCACCAGGTAGTTCTCGTGGCAGCCGTAGGAGTTGCCGGCCGAGTCGGTGTTGTTCTTGAACAGATAGATGTCACCCGCGATGCCCTCTTCGCGCAGGCGTTTCTCGGCGTCGACGAGAAGGCCCTCAAGGATGCGCTCGCCCGCCTTGTCGTGGGTGACGAGTTCGATGACGTTGTCACACTCGGGTGTTGCGTACTCAGGATGGCTGCCCACGTCGAGGTAGAGACGTGCGCCGTTGCGGAGGAAGACGTTGCTCGATCGGCCCCAGGACACGACCCGCCGGAACAGGTAGCGCGCGACCTCGTCGGGGGACAGCCTGCGCTGTCCCCTGAACGTGCAGGTCACGCCGTACTCGTTCTCCAGCCCGAAGATGCGACGATCCATCACCTCACACTATGCCCACGGATCGGCGATCGGGAGAGATCTTCACAGGTGTTTTCCGGCGGACGTCCCATTTGCCAGATTTGCTGGGTGGGTTTTACCAGGTCCGCGCCCGCCCCCGCGAAGCGCGGAGCCGGGATCACGGGGTGTAGATCTCCTGAACCTTGACGATCTTGCCCTGGTGCACCGTGATGAGCGACGGCTGCCGCTGCTTGTCGTGCCGCTTGACCAGGACGGACGCGGGGCAGCGCTTGGCGCCCAGGCCCGTGTTGCGGTCGACGGTCATGGCCGCCATCGTCGGCTTGCAGCCGTAGGCCGACAGGAACACGACGTCCTTGGCGATCGGGGAGGCGTAGGCGGTCACGTCGCCCTCGGGCGGGCCGACGAAGTAGCCCTCGGTGGTCTTGGACCGCTTCCACTTGATGGGCTCGTACTCGGCGACGCCGTCGCGCACGTCGGTGATCCAGCCGCGCAGGATGCCGTTGTGGCGGGAGTGGATGCCCTTGGTGAAGTCGTGGCCGGGGTCGGCCTGGAAGCTCGTGCCGAAGATCGCGGGCTTCTTGTACGCCGGGTAGGCGGTGGCGGCCTGGCTCGCCGTGCCGGTGGCGGTGGCGGTGCCGGTGGCGGTCGCGGTGGTGGCCGCGTGCGCGGCGACGCCGGAGGCCAGCAGCGCGGCGGCGGCGGTGCCGCCGGCGAGGAGGGTGCGCATCGTTGTGTTCACGCTTGCTGAGATCCCACCTCGCGCCCCTGGGTTCACCGCCGCGCCAGTGATACAGGTCACACAGCGCGGGCCCCCGTCGCGGGCGGTGGCCTCACGCAACAGGGCGAGGGCCGCCACGGCAGCCCTCGCCCTGTTCCGGCGGTCGTCGAAGCCTCAGAGCGGCCCGGAACCGTCGTCGACGTCGCCCTCGGGGCCCGTGGGCGGACCGGTCGGCGGCGCGGGCGGGGTGGCGGGCGGCGTGGCCGGCGGGGTGGCGGGCGGGGTCTCGGACGCCGGCTCGGACGACTCCGCGGCGGGCCCGGTCGGCGGCGCCGCGGGCGGCGTGGCGGACGTCGTCGTCTGGGCGAGCAGGCGCTCCAGCCGCGCGCCCGTCAGCCGCAGGAACTTGCGGTGCTCGCGGTTGCGGTCGAGCACCGCGACCTCCAGCTGGGTGACCGGCGGCCGCTCGCCGCCCGGCTCGGTGAGCGCGGCCAGCGCCACCTCAAGGGCGTCGGCCAGCGACATCGACTCGCGGTAGCGCTCCTTCAGCCGCCCGGCCACGGCGTCGGCCTGGCCGCCCATGGCCGCGAAGCCGTGCTCGTCGAACACCGAGCCGTCGAAGGTCAGCCGGTAGATGGCGTCGCCGTCGGGGGTGTCGCCGACCTCGGCGACGACGACCTCCACCTCCAGCGACTTGATCGACTCGGTGAAGATGCGGCCCAGGTTGGAGGCGTAGAGGTTGGCCAGCCCGCGGCCGGTCACGTCGGAGCGGTCGTAGGTGTAGCCGTTGATGTCGGCGTAGCGGATGCCGCCGAGACGCAGCTCCTCGAACTCGTTGTAGCGGCCGACGGCGGCGAACCCGATGCGGTCGTAGATCTCGCTGATCTTGTGCAGCGCCCGCGACGGGTTGGGCGCCACGAACAGGATGCCGTCGACGTACTGCAACACGACGACCGACCGGCCCCGCGCGATGCCCTTGCGCGCGTAGTCGGCCTTGTCCCGCATGATCTGCTCAGGGGACGCATATCCAAAAGGCATGGACACGGGCAGTGGTCCTTTCTAGCGCAGCGGGGCGATGGGGCCGTCGGGCGAGATCATCCGGGCCTCCAGCATCTGTTCGACCTTGGCGGCCACCTGCTGATCGGTCAGCCTGCGGAAGCCGTCGGCGTCGATCACCGACACGATCGGCCAGATCTTCCTGGACACGTCGGGCCCGCCGGTCGCCGAGTCGTCGTCGGCCGCGTCGTAGAGGGCCTGGATCACCGTCATCACCATGTCGTCGGCCGAGGCGCCGTCGCGGTAGAGCTTCTTCAGCGAGCCGCGGGCGAAGATCGAGCCGGAGCCGATGGCGTCGTACCGGTCGCGCTCGTAGGGGCCGCCCGCCACGTCGTAGCTGAAGATGCGGCCCTCGTCGCGATCGGGGTCGTAAGCCGCGAACAGCGGCACCACCACCAGGCCCTGCATCGCCATGCCGAGGTTGCCGCGGATCATGGTGGCCAGGCGGTTGGCCTTGCCCGCCACCGACAGCGTGCGGCCCTCCATCTTCTCGTAGTGCTCCAGCTCCACGCGGTAGAGGCGGGCCATCTCGATGCCGGTGCTGGCGGTGCCCGCGATGCCCATGCACGAGTAGTCGTCGGAGCGGAACACCTTCTCGATGTCACGCTGCGAGATGATGTTCCCCGACGTGGCCCGCCGGTCGCCCGCCATCACCACGCCGCCGGCGAAGGTGGCGGCCACGATCGTGGTCGCGTGCGGGACCTGGTCGCCGATCGGAGTGGCCAGCGCCTGGTGACGCTGCGGCAGCAACTCGGGCGCGTAAGAGCCGACGAACTCGGTGAACGAGGAGTTCCCTGAGTTTCGGAAAAGCTGGTCCACCAGGCCGACGGGCAGATCCCTGTTCGGTGCCACGCGACTCCCTCCCAACATCAGTGTCTCTAGGCCGACCCTACTCATGTTGCGCTGCTGTCTGCACTTCCCACGATCAGCTCACGGCGAACCGTTCATCAGATCGTTTCTTTACGCCTGCCACACCCCGTGCGATTGTCGGTATGTCTGCACGTCCTGAACAGGAGGCCGACTTGCGACTCCCCAGCCGGCCCGCGCTCGCCGCGGCCGCAGCCGTCCTGGCCCTCACCTCCTGCGGCTCCGGCACCCAGTCCGGGGGCAGCATCACCCTCACCATCACCGCCAACTCCATCGAGGGCGGCAAGAACTCCGAGTCCGCCACCTGGATCAAGAAGTGGGTCATCCCCGAGTTCGAGAAGACCCATCAGAACGTCAAGGTGCTCTTCCAGGGCAACGGCGTGGACGACGAGCAGTACAAGACCAGGATCGCCCTCGACCTCAAGTCCCGGACCGGGGCCGACGTCATCGACCTCGACGGCATCTGGGTCGGCGAGTTCGCCCAGGCCGGATACATCAAGCCGCTCACCGAGGTCGGCGGCGCCGGCGTCGAGCAGTGGGAGGGCTGGTCGCAGATCCCGCAGGCCGTCCAGGGCCTTGGCATCTTCGACGGCAAGAAGTACGGCCTGCCCCAGGGCACCGACGGCCGCGTGCTCTACTACAACAAGGCGCTGTTCAGGAAGGCCGGGCTGCCCGAGACCTGGCAGCCGACCAGCTGGCAGCAGATCATCGACGCCGGCGTCAAGCTCAAGGCCGCCGGGGTGCCCACCCCCCTCCAGATCGACGCCGGCACCGCCATGGGCGAGGCCACCACCATGCAGGGCGTGCTGCCGCTGCTGGCCGGCGCCGGGGCGGAGATCTACGCCTCGGGCAAGTGGACCGGCGCCTCCCAGGCCGTCAAGGACGTCCTCGGCTTCTACCAGCAGGTCTACGGCGGCAGCGGGCTCGGCGACCCCAAGCTCCAGCAGGAGGCCAAGGGCCGCGACAAGTCCTTCGCGCAGTTCGCCGCCGGCAAGATCGCCGTCCTGGCCGAGAGCGACTACTTCTGGCGCTCGGTCATCGAGCCCAAGGCCGGGGTCGCCCCCATGCCCGACCGCGACCAGGTCGTGGGCTACGCCAAGATCCCGGCCAGGCAGCCCGGCGGCGGCATCCGCGGCCAGGACTTCGTCAGCATGTCCGGCGGGGCGGTCCGCGTGCTCAACCCCTTCTCCAAGAACCCCAAGGCGGCCTGGGAGCTGCTGGCCTTCATGCACTCGGCCGCCGCGACCAAGTCGCAGCTGGCCGGGCAGGCCCGCGTCAGCGCCCGTACCGACGTCAACGAAGAGGTGCTGGGCGCCGACCCCATGCTCAAGTTCGTCGCCGACGAGGTGCTGCCCATCACCGCCTACCGGCCGGGCCTGGCCGTCTACCCGCAGGTCTCCACCGCCCTGCAGGAGGCCACCGCGGCCGTGGTGGCCGGGAAGAGCGCCGACGAGGCGGCCGCGGCGTACCGGAGCAAGCTGGAGGGACTGGTGGGTGGCGCGGCCAACGTCAGCGGCTGACGCCGCGGGGCTGGGCCGGGGCAGGGCGGTCGCGTTCGTCCTGCCCGCCCTGGTCCTGATCGGCGTCTTCCTGCTCTTCCCGGCCCTGTGGACCGTCTACCTCGGCCTGACCGACTACCGGCTGACCGGCCTGGCCGCCGCCGACCCCCAGGTCGTCGGACTGGACAACTACACCGCCGCGCTCGCCGACCCGCGCTTCCTGTCCTCGCTGTGGCTCACCCTGCTGTACGTCGGCGGCTCGGCCGTCGTCGGGCAGGCCGGGCTGGGCTTCGCCCTGGCCTGGATCCTGCGCTCGCGCACCGGCCCGCTGCGCCGGGTCGTCGAGGGCGCGGTGCTGCTGTCGTGGATCCTGCCCAGCACCGTGGTCGGCATGTTGTGGTTCGCACTGCTCGACCGCGACGACGGCACGCTCAACGCCCTGCTGCACACGCCCGGGTTCGCCTGGCTGCTGGACTACCCGCTGCTGTCGATCATCGTCTTCAACGTGTGGCGCGGCACCGCGTTCTCGATGATGCTCTACTCGGCCGCCCTGGAGAACGTGCCGCCCTCGCACCTGGAGACCGCCCGGCTGGCCGGCGCGAGCGTGCCGCAGCAGCTGCGCGACGTGGTGCTGCCCGCCATCAGACGGCACGTCCTGACGAACCTGCTGCTGATCAGCCTGTGGACGTTCAACGACTTCACGCCGTTCGTGCTGACCGGCGGCGGGCCCGAGGGCCGCTCGGAGATCCTGCCCGTGTACGTCTACCGCGTCGCCCTCCAGGACGGGCAGCTCGGCGTCGGCGCCGCCATCTCCTTCCTCATCCTGCTGATCAACCTCGTCTTCGCCCTGGCCTACCTGCGGTTGCTGCGCGGACGTCGCCGCACGCGGGAGGTCGCCGCCGCCGGAGGACCGCCCGCATGATCCGCCACACGCTCGGACGGCTGGCCGCCACCGTGTTCGTCGCCGTCGTCCTGGCCTTCTTCGCGCTGCCCATGCTCTGGCTGGCCAGCGCGCCCTTCGACGACACGCCGACGATCACCACGTCGATCCCCGAGTTCACGCTGCGCAACTTCGCCGCCGTCCTGGACAACCCGTACGCGCTGGGCTCGATCCGCAACTCCCTGATCCAGGGGGGCGGGGCGGCGGTGCTGGTCGTCGTCCTGTCGGCGCTGGCCGCCTACGCCCTGTCGCGGGTGCGGCTGCCCGGCCGCGACGTCCTGCTCTACCTGCTCCTGCTGCTGTCGTCCGTGGTCACCGGCACCGCGGCGATGGTGCCGATCTTCGAGCTGGCCACCCGGCTCGGCCTCATCGACACCCATCTCGGCGTCGTCCTCGTGGTCTCGGCCGGTCTGCTGCCCGCCGCGATCTTCATTCTCAAGGACTTCATGGACGAGACGCCCACCTCCTACGAGGAGTCGGCCCGGGTCTTCGGCGCCTCGTCGCTGCAGATCCTGCGGCACATCGTGGTGCCGCTCGTCCGGCCGGGGCTGGCCACCATCGCCGTGTGGGCGCTGGCCAGCGTGTGGGGCGGGTTCCTGTTCCAGTTCATCCTGCTGCGCGATCCCGAGAAGGCGCCCGGCTCGATCATCCTCTACACGCTCTACACCGAGGGCGGCGCGCCCCGGCTCGACCTCATCTCCGCCTTCTCGCTGCTGTACTCCCTGCCGGTGGTGCTGATGTACCTGTTCGTCTCCCAGCGGTACGGTTTCCGCTTCCACGGAGGAATCAAGCGTTGATCTCCCTGCACGGCCTGACCAAGGTGTTCCCCGGGGGCGTACGCGCGCTCGACGACCTCGCCCTCACCATCGAGGACGGCGAGTTCTTCGCCCTGCTCGGCCCCTCCGGCTGCGGCAAGACCACCCTCCTGCGCAGCATCGCCGGCCTGGAGATCCCCACCTCCGGGACCGTCGCCATCAACGGCAGGGACGTCACCGCGCTGCCGCCGGGCGAGCGCGACGTCGCCATGGTCTTCCAGGACTACGCGATCTTCCCCCACATGGACGTCACCGCCAACATCGCCTACCCGCTGCGCATCAGGAAGGTCCCCCGCGCCCGCCGGACCGAGAAGGCGGCCGAGGTCGCGGCCCGGCTCAGCCTCACCGAGCTGCTGCTGCGGCGTCCGTCCGAGCTGTCCGGCGGCCAGCAGCAGCGGGTGGCGCTGGCCCGCGCGATCGCCTGCCATCCGGCCGCGTTCCTGTTCGACGAGCCGCTGTCCAACCTCGACGCCCGCCTGCGCCTGGAGGCGCGCACCTTCCTCAAGCGGCTGCAGCGGGAGCTGGCCGTCACCACCGTGTTCGTCACGCACGACCAGGCCGAGGCGCTCGCGCTGGCCGACCGCATCGCCGTCATGTCCAGGGGCTCGATGATCCAGGTCGGCACCCCGGCGGAGATCTTCCACCGGCCGGCCACCACGTTCGTGGCCTCCTTCATCGGCTCCACCCCGATGAACCTGCTGCCCGCCCAGGTCACCGGCTCCGGGCTCAAGGTGGCCGGCGCCCTGCGCCCCCTGCCCGACGGCCTGGCCCCGGACGACGACGTCCCCGTGACGTACGGCGTACGCCCGGAGTACATGGACCTGTCCCCCGCCGAGCGCCCCGACGCCTTCCCCGGCGTCGTCTCCGTCCTGGAGAACATGGGCACCCACACCCTCGTCACCCTGGAGTCGCCGGACGCGCTCGTCCAGGCCGTCGTGCCGGAGGGCGAGGAGCCGCCGCTCGGCGCCGCCCGCTGGGCCGTGCCGCGCCGCGCCCTGGTCTACCGCGACGACCGGCTGCTGTGACCCCGGGCGGACCGCCTCGCATACTGGACTCATGGCCAGGTCCTGGATCCTGCACGTCGACCTCGACCAGTTCATCGCCGCCGTCGAGCTGCTGCGCCATCCCGAGCTGCGCGGCAGGCCCGTCGTCGTGGGCGGTTCCGGCGACCCCGCCCAGCCGCGCACGGTCGCCGCGACCGCCACCTACGAGGCCCGCGCGCACGGCGTGCACTCCGGCATGCCGCTGCGCACCGCGCTGCGGCGCTGCCCCGACGCCGTCTTCCTGCCCAGCGACCCGCCCGCCTACGAGGCCGCCTCCGAGCGCGTCATGGCCGCCCTGCGCGAGCTGCCGGTGCTGGTGGAGGTCTGGGGCTGGGACGAGGCGTTCGTCGGCGCCACGACCGACGACCCCGAGGCGCTGGCGGCCGACCTGCGGCGGGTGGTGCTCGACCGCACCACGCTGAGCTGCTCGGTCGGCATCGGCGACAACAAGCACCAGGCCAAGCTCGCCTCGGCCTTCGCCAAACCGGCCGGCATATACCGCCTGACCAGCGAGAACTGGGCCGAGGTGATGAACGACCGGCCGACCGACGCGCTGTGGGGCATCGGCGCCCGGACGGCGAGGAAGCTCGCCGGGCTCGGCCTGCGCACGGTCGCCGACCTGGCCGCCGCCGACCCCGCCGAGCTGGCCCGCGCCTTCGGTCCGGTGAACGGCCCCTGGTACCACTATCTGGCCCTCGGCAGGGGCGAGGCCGAGGTGGACACCACTCCCTGGGTGGCCCGCGGGCACAGCCGCGAGATCACCTTCCCCCGTGACCTCACCGATCGGGAGGCCGTCGCCGGCCAGGTGGCCGATCTCGCCGGGCAGGTGGCCCGCGACGCCGTGGTGGCGGGGCGTCTCTGCGCGCGGGTGACGGTCAAGGTGCGCTTCACCCCGTTCCTGACCCGAACCCGGCAGTGCACGCTTCCTGAGCCCACGGCCGACGCCGGCGTGCTGACCGAGGCGGCGCTCGCCGCGCTGGGCCGCTTCGACCTGGACCGCCCGGTCCGGCTGCTCGGCGTGGCGGTCGACTACACGGCGCCCGACTGAACAGCACCGGGCTGGTCCGAGGAGTGAGCCCCGGCCGGGTCGGCCGGGGCTCATCCTTCCCCATGGTCAGAGCGGTGAGGACAAGGCCCTACTGGCCCTACTCGCCACCCTTTTGCACATAGGAACGCACGAATTCCTCTGCGTTCTCTTCGAGCACTTCGTCGATTTCGTCCAGGATCGCGTCCACATCGTCAGTGAGCTTCTCCTGTCGCTCCTGCACGTCCGGCGCCGCCGAGGCCTCGGTCTCCTCAACTTCGGCCTCACGCCGGCCGGTCTGCTTCTGCCCGCCGGTGTCCTTGGTTGCCATGTCCTACCTCCGCTTGGGGGACTGCCTCTAAGGCATATCTTCCCCGAACCGGACGACATTTCGCGTCCTACGCCCTGCGATCTTGGCGGCTTGACTGGATAGCGCTCCTATCTAATAATGGATCCACCTCTACACAAGGAGATCCCGACATGTCGCCTTCGTCGCTGCACACGGCAGGTGTGCTCCTCATCACAGTCCCCGGCGTCGCGTTCGGCGGCGTGACGCTGCTGCGCTTCCTCATGCGCAACGAGCCGGGCTATCTGGACAACCCCGTCCGCAGGGGCCTGTGGCGGGCCGGGCACGCGCACGCGGGCGTCCTGGTGCTGTTCAGCCTGGTCGCGATGGTGTACGTGGACCAGGCGAGCCTGTCCGAAGGCGTGAAGGCGCTGACGCGCACGCTCATCGTGGCCGCGCCCATCCTGATGCCGCTGGGCTTCTTCCTGTCGGTGCTGCGTCCGCGCGACACCAAGCCGAACCGGCTGATCTGGCTGACCGCGGTGGGCGGCGCGTCGCTGGCCGCGGGCACGCTGACGCTCGGCATCGGCCTGCTGTGAGCCCCGGGACGGCCCGGGGCTACTCCCCGGTGCCGGTCAGCGCCGCGACCAGCTCGGCCGCGGTGCGGCAGCGGTCGAAGAGCTCGCCGACGTGGGCCTTGGTGCCGCGCAGCGGTTCGAGCGTGGGCACGCGCTGCAGGGACTCCCGGCCGGGGATGTCGAAGATCACCGAGTCCCAGGAGGCGGCGGCCACCGACTCGCTGTACTGGCTCAGGCAGCGCCCGCGGAAGTAGGCGCGGGTGTCGGTCGGCGGCAGCTCGATCGCGCGCTCGACCTCCTCCTCGCTGATCAGGCGCTGCATGCGGCCGCGCGCCACGAGCCGGTTGTACAGGCCGCGGTCGGGGCGGATGTCGGAGTACTGGAGGTCGACGAGCTGCAGCCGCGGGTGGGACCAGGGCAGGCTGTCGCGGGTGCGGTAGCCCTCCAGCAGCTCCAGCTTGGCGACCCAGTCGAGCTCGCGCGAGAGCTGCATCGGGTCCTCGGCCAGGCGCGTGAGCACGGACTCCCAGCGGTCGAGGACGTCCTTGTTCATCTCGTCCTGGGCGGTGCCGCGTTCCTCGACGTACTTGCGGGCCTGCTCCAGGTACTCAATCTGGAGCTGCACGGCGGTGAGCTTGCGGCCGTCGCGCATCGGGATCTCGTAGCGGCAGGTCGGGTCGTGGCTGACCGCCCGCAGCGACTGGACGGGGTTCTCCACGGCCAGGTCGCGGGTCAGGAAGCCCTCCTCGATCATGGCCAGGACGAGCGCGGTGGAGCCGAGCTTGAGATAGGTGGAGATCTCCGACATGTTGGCGTCGCCGATGATCACGTGCAGCCGGCGGTACTTCTCGGGGTCGGCGTGCGGCTCGTCGCGGGTGTTGATGATGGGCCGCTTGAGCGTGGTCTCCAGGCCGACCTCGACCTCGAAGAAGTCGGCGCGCTGGCTGATCTGGAAGCCCTCGCCGCGGGAGTCCTGGCCGATGCCGACCTTGCCGGCGCCGGTGACGACCTGCCGCGAGACGAAGAACGGCGTCAGGTGCCGGACGATGTCGGCGAACGGCGTGGCGCGCCGCATCAGGTAGTTCTCGTGGCAGCCGTAGGAGGCGCCCTTGGCGTCGGTGTTGTTCTTGTAGAGCTGGATCGGCGCGTTGGACGGGATCGCCGAGGCGCGGGTGGCCGCGTCGTACATCACGCGCTCGCCGGCCTTGTCCCAGATGACCGCGGCCCGCGGGTTGGTGCACTCCGGCGAGGAGTACTCCGGGTGGGCGTGATCGACGTAGAGCCTGGCCCCGTTGGTCAGGATGACGTTGGCCAGCCCGAGGTCCTCGTCGGTGAGCTGGCTGGCATCGGCGACCTCGCGGGCCAGGTCGAAGCCGCGCGCGTCGCGCAGCGGGTTCTCCTCCTCGAAGTCCCATCGCGCTCTGCGCGCGCGGGCCGCCGAGGCGGCCAGGTAGGCGTTCACGACCTGGGAGGAGGTCACCATCGCGTTGGCGCCTGGCTGACCTGGTACGGAGATGCCGTATTCGGTCTCGATGCCCATCACCCGACGCACCGTCATGCAACACCCTCTGTTCGTCCGGATCTGCCTATCCGCCGTTTATATGCCCGAGCCTATGCCCTTCACAGTGCCCCGAGGCCACAGAGTTATGGCACCGACGCCTTCTGAATCTGTACGGCGGAGCTTGTTGTGGTTTGCGGTGATCTGCGGGGCTTGAGGAGTCGCTGGATCGGCCGTTCGGCAAAGGAGTAGATCAGATACGACAGCACGACGGCGGCCAGAGTCGTGACCAGGGCCACCGCCCAGGGGGACAGGTCGCCGGTGAGCAGCGGGATCAGCGCCGCCGCGGCGACCCCATGGAAGAGGTAAAGCGGGTAAGTGATGGCGCCCAGCGCGGTGAGCGTCCTGGAGGGCTTGAGGCGGATCAGGCCGAGGGCGACCAGGGCCATGGCGGCGAAGATCAGGGTGAGGGTGACGATCACGCTGGTGTCGGTGACGGGCATGTTCTTGAACCCGGCCGCGTCGATGCGGCGGTGCACGCGGCCCAGCGCGGCGGGGACGGCCATGGCGTATCCCGCGGCGACGTACAGCCACGGGAGCAGGGCCTTGCGGTTCTGGTGGATGAGATACAGGGCCATGCCGGCGACGAAGTAGGGGGCGTAGTCGGGCATGACGATCTCCTTCAGCAGATCGTTCTCCACGAACCTGGCGGCCAGCGCGGCGGCCAGCCACACGCCCGAGAAGACCAGCACGCGCCCGTACGTGACGCCGGCGATCACCAGGATCGCGATCAGCAGGTAGAAGCGCAGCTCGGCCCAGAGCGACCAGTAGACGCCGCTGGCGTCGGCCACCTTGAACAGCCGCTGGAACATGGTGGCGTTCACCAGGTACTGGCCTGGTGAAAGTTTTGGGTCCAGCGCGGTGGCGCCGGTCAGCCCGTACAGGGCCGCCACCGCGCCGAGGCTCAGCCAGTACGCCGGGTAGAGCCGCACCAGCCGCGACCGGGCGAACGCCCCGAGCCCCCTCCCCCACACGGTCATGAGGATGACGAACCCGCTGATGACGAAGAACAGCTCGACGCCGAGGATGCCCAGCCCGGCGAAGGGCGCCAGCGCGGGGAACAGCGCGGCGGGCCTGGCCCCCCAGACCGAGGCGAAGGCCACCAGGTAGTGGAAGGCGACGACCGCCAGGGCGGCGAGGAAACGCAGCAGGTCGAGCTCGGCCAACCGGCCGTCTCCCCGAGCATGCTTTGGCCGGTTAGCTTGATGCACGCCCTTTTGACGACCCGCTGATCACTTTGGTTCCACAGGTCCTTCTGTTCCCACCAGCAACACGCGGGCGGCCGGGCCCAGCGCGATCGCCTCGCGGGTGCCCGGGTCGAGGGCGAGCAGCCCGGCGGCCCCCGCCGCGCCGCACTCCGACAGCGCCACCCCGCGCTCGGCCAGCAGCGCGGCGGCCTGCGCGGCCTGCTCGTCGGCCACGGTGACGAACAGGTCGGCCTGGCGGCTCAGCAGGTCGAAGGCGATCAGGGACGGTTCCAGGCAGTCGAGCCTGCCCAGGCGCGTGGGCGAACCGGTCGCGTGCACCGGCCGTCCCGCGCGGGCGCTCTCCAGCAGGCAGGGCGCGCCGTCGGGCTCGACCACGACGACCCTCGGCTGCTCGCCCCAGCGGTCGCGCGTGTACCCGGCCGCGGCGGCGGCCAGCCCGCCCACCCCGGCCTGCACGAACACGTGGGTGGGCGGGATCTCGATCTCGTCGAACAGGACGGTGTAGCCGCGCATCACGTCCAGGGGGATGTCGTCGTAGCCCGCCCAGGAGGTGTCGGCGACCAGGCGCCAGCCGTGCTCCTGGGAGGCGTGCAGGGCGGCGGCCAGGCTGGCGTCGTAGTCGCCGCCCTCGCGGCGGACCTCGGCGTCCAGGGCGCGCAGCCGGTGCGCGAACGGCTCGGGCACCTGCTCGCTGAGGTAGACGACGCAGTGCGCGCCGAGCTCCCTGGCCCCGGCCGCGACCGAGATGCCGTGGTTGCCGGCGCTGGCGCAGACGTACGTGGTGCCGCCGCCGTCGCGTTCGGACAGCCGGTGCACGGCGTAGGCCCCGCCGAGCGCCTTGAAGCTGCCCAGGCCCATGCGGCCGCTCTCGTCCTTGACGTGCACGGTGCCCGCCCCGGCCAGATCGGTCAGGGTGCGCACGGGCGTGGGCCGGTAGGCGGGATGCCGGGCGAAGTGGGCGCGGGCGAGCCGGGCGTGCTCCACACCGATCAGCTCACGGTCGCGTTCGGCGTAGGGCGTGCGGCCGGGGTTGAAGAAATGCATGATCGCCATGCTAGGACGGGCCGGGCGGCGTTCCCCGGCACCTGGCGGGCGCGCCCGGCCGCATGTCACGAGGACCGGTCGCGGGCGGCGGCCACGGCGGCCTGGCCGAGGCTGAGGCCGCCGTCGCCGGGCGGCACCCGGGTGTGGGTGAGCACCCGGAACCCGGCCCCGCGCAGGCGCTCGACGGCCCGTTCGAGCAGCAGCGCGTTCTGCAGCACCGAGCCCGACAGCGCCACGGTGTTCAGGCCGGTGCCGTCCCTGAGCATGACGCAGCAGCGCACGACGGCGTCGGCCACGCCGTTGTGGAAGCGGCCCGCGATCGAGCCGGTGGCCACCCCGGCGGCGACGTCGGCGGCGGCGGCCCGGACGAGGTCGGCGGCGTGCACGACGAGCAGGTCGCCCTCGGTGATGGTCGCCGGGTACGAGCCGCTCTCGGCCGGGTCGGCGCGCTGTTCGAGCTCGGCGGCCGCCTGTCCCTCGTAGGTGACGGCGTCCCGGATGCCGAGCAGCGCCGCGACGGCGTCGAACAGCGGCCCGGCGCTGGAGGTCATGGGCGCGCCCAGCCCGGTGCGGGTCCGGGCGAGCACGTCGGGCCAGTGGGCGGCGTTGCGGCGGACGACGTCCAGGCCGGGGTGCTCGTCGCGCAGGTAGGCGGCGGCCATGCGCCACGGCTGGCGGACCGCGGCGGCGCCGCCGGGCATCGGCACCAGGGCCAGGTGGCCGAGCCGGTGGAAGGAGGTCAGGTCGGCGCGCAGGAACTCGCCGCCCCACAGCGTGCCGTCGAGGCCGTGGCCGGGGCCGTCGAGGGCCACGCCGATGACCGGGCCCGTCTCGCCGTTGTCGGCCAGGCAGGAGGCGATGTGGGCGTGGTGGTGCTGGACGCCGACCAGCTCGACGCCGGTCAGCTCCAGGGCGTGCCTGGTGGACAGGTAGCCGGGGTCGAGGTCGTGGGCGACGACCTCGGGACGGATGTCGAACAGGCCGCAGAAGTGGTCGATGCCCTCGACGAAGGAGCGCAGGGTCTCCTGGTCGTCCAGGTCGCCGATGTGCTGGGACAGGAACGCGCGCCGGCCGCGTACCAGGCAGAACGTGCTGCGCAGCTCGGCGCCGCAGGCCAGCACCGGGCGGGGCGCGGGACGGCGCAGCGTGAGCGGCTCGGGCGCGTGGCCGCGGGCGCGGCGCAGCACGGTGTGCCCGCCGGACCAGGGACGCAGCACCGAGTCGTCGGCGGGCACGTGGATGGCCCGGTCGTGGACGAGGAAGGCGTCGGCGATGCCGCCGAGCCGGGTGACCGCGTCGGCGTCCTCGTAGGCGAGGGGCTCGTCGCCGACGCTGCCGCTGGTCAGGACCATGGGCTCGGCCAGCTCCGCGAGCAGCAGGTGGTGCAGCGGCGTGCAGGGCAGCATCAGGCCGAGGTCGCGGCTGCCGGGCGCGACGGCGTCGGCGACGGGCGCGCCGGGCAGCCGGGGCAGCAGCACGATCGGGCGCGCGCGGCCGGTGAGCAGCGCGGCGCCCTGCCCGTCGACCGCGCACAGCCGGCGGGCCTGGTCGAGGTCGGCGACCATGACGGCGAACGGCTTCTCCGCGCGGTGCTTGCGGGCCCGCAGCGCCGCGGCGGCCTCCTGGTGGGCGGCGGGCACGGCCAGGTGGAACCCGCCCAGCCCCTTGACGGCGACGACGCGGCCGGCCCGCAGCAGGCTCGCGCACGCGCTGACCGGGTCGCCGCACAGCTCGGCGCCGCGGGCGTCCAGCAGCCGCAGGGACGGGCCGCAGGCCGGGCAGCAGGTGGACTCGGCGCGGAAGTGACGGTCGCCGGGGTCGTGGTACTCGGCCGAGCAGCCGGCGCACATCGCGAACCCGGCCATGGTGGTCAGCAGCCGGTCGTAGGGCACGCCGCGCACGACGGTGAAGCGCGGCCCGCAGTTGGCGCAGGCGATGAACGGGTAGCGGTGGCGCCGGCCGGCCGGGTCGGCCAGCTCGCGCAGGCAGTCGTCGCAGGTGGCGAGGTCGGCCGGGACGAGGGCGCGGCGTGGGCCGGCCGGGTCGCCGGCGGCGATGCTGAAGCCCCGGTGGCCGGCGGGCGGGCCGCTGACGACGGTGACGCTCTCGATCTCCGACAGGGCGGGCGCGTCGCGCTCCAGCGCGGTCAGGAACTCCTCGACCCCCGCCAGGGCGCCCTCGACCTCGATGTACACCCCCTCGACGTCGTTGCGCACGCGGCCGGCCAGGCCGAGCCTGCTGGCCAGCGAATACACGAAGGGGCGGAACCCCACGCCCTGGACGACGCCTTCGACGCGGACGTCCACCCGTTTACGGACCGTCACAGGCCCCAGTGTGCGCCTCACCGGGGCGGCTTGTACGCCGGATGACGCGTGTCGCGGCCTTCCTCTCCGGAAGTCGTGCGCCCGTCTCCTCCGGCGGGCATGGAAAGGGCCGCGCGGACGGCCGCGCGGCCCTTTCCAGACGTTCCTTACAGGTACTGGCCGGTGTTGGCGACCGTGTCGATCGAACGGCCGGCCTCGGTGCCCTGCTTGCCGGAGACCAGCGTGCGGATGTAGACGATCCGCTCGCCCTTCTTGCCGGAGATGCGGGCCCAGTCGTCGGGGTTGGTGGTGTTGGGCAGGTCTTCGTTCTCGGAGAACTCGTCGACGCAGGCGGTGAGCAGGTGTTGCACCCGCAGGCCCTTCTGGCCGCTCTCCAGGAACTGCTTGATGGCCATCTTCTTGCCCCGGTCGACGATGTTCTGGATCATCGCGCCGGAGTTGAAGTCCTTGAAGTAGAGGACTTCCTTGTCACCGTTGGCGTAGGTCACCTCGAGGAAGCGGTTCTCCTCGCTCTCGGTGTACATGCGCTCCACCACACTCTGGATCATGCCGTGGATGGTCGCCTCGCGAGAGTCGCCGTGCTCGGACAGATCGTCGGGGTGCAGGGGAAGGTCGGCCAGCAGGTACTTGGAGAAGATGTCCTTGGCCGCCTCGGCGTCGGGCCGCTCGATCTTGATCTTCACGTCCAGGCGGCCCGGCCGCAGGATCGCGGGGTCGATCATGTCCTCGCGGTTGGAGGCGCCGATCACGATGACGTTCTCCAGGCCCTCGACGCCGTCGATCTCCGACAGCAGCTGAGGGACGATGGTGTTCTCCACGTCGGACGAGACGCCGGAGCCTCGGGTGCGGAAGATCGAGTCCATCTCGTCGAAGAACACGATGACCGGGGTGCCCTCGGAGGCCTTCTCCCGGGCCCGCTGGAAGACCAGGCGGATGTGCCGCTCGGTCTCGCCGACGTACTTGTTGAGCAGCTCCGGGCCCTTGATGTTGAGGAAGAAGCTCTTGCCGGACTGGCCGGTCTTCTCCGCGACCTGCTTGGCCAGGGAGTTGGCGACCGCCTTGGCGATGAGCGTCTTGCCGCAGCCGGGCGGGCCGTAGAGCAGCACGCCCTTCGGGGGACGGAGTTTGTGCTCGCGGAACAGGTCGGCGTGCAGGTAGGGCAGCTCGATGGCGTCCCTGATCTGCTCGATCTGCCGCATGAGCCCGCCGATCTCCTCGTAGGAGATGTCGGGGACCTCCTCGAGCACGAGCTCTTCGACTTCGGACTTGGGTATGCGCTCGTAGACGTAGCCGGAGCGGGGTTCGAGCAGGAGCGAGTCACCGGCCCTGATGGGCTGGCCGACCAGCGAGTCGGCCAGTCGCACGACGCGCTCCTCGTCGGCGTGCGAGATGACCAGGGCCCGCTTGCCCTCGTCCAGCAGTTCCTTGAGCATGACGATCTCGCCGACCTCTTCGTAGCCGAGCGCCTCGACCACGTTGAGTGCTTCGTTGAGCATGACCTCCTGGCCACGCCTCAGCGAGTCGACGTCGACGGCGGGGCTGACGTTCACCCGGAGCTTGCGCCCTCCGGTGAACACCTCGATCGTGCCGTCTTCTCGGGCTTCAAGGAAGGTGCCGAAGCCGGACGGCGGCTGCGCCAGCCGGTCGACCTCCTCCTTGAGAGCGACGATCTGGTCCCGGGCCTCCTTGAGTGTGGCCACCAGACGCTCGTTCTGGCCTGTCACGGCCGCGAGATTCGCCTGTGCCTCATGGAGACGTTCTTCGAGGACCCTGGCCTGACGGGGTGACTCGGCCAGCTTCCGCCTCAGCGCGGTGATCTCCTCCTGGAGGAAGGAGACCTGTGTTGAAAGATCAGCGACCTCCCGTTCGCGCTGCGCGGCTCGAGCCTCAGCATCATCGCGAGCTGCCACGCCCCGTCACCTCCTTCCCAGTCGAGGGCGACTACTAAGGACCTTACCTATCTCGGGCCCCTCCGTAACCTGGCCGGGCAGTGTTCGTCGAGTGACATGCAGTATTCGGTGAATAATCCTCAATGGTGCGTTTAATACTCCCAGCATATGAACACGGCGATCTGTTCCCGTGTCACGCACCAACGCACCCTCGTGGCCAAATTGTCATAGTTCCTCGGTGGTTCCCTTCGGTCGGCGGCGTCGCGGTGGCGGCGTCACTCCGTCTGCCATGCGGCGGGCGCTGACGAGGAAGCCGGTGTGGCCGATCATCCGATGATCGGGACGTACCGCGAGCCCTTCGACATGCCAGTCGCGAACCAGGGTCTCCCACGCATGAGGCTCGGTGAAACACCCGTGATCGCGAATGGCCTCCACGGTCTTGGACATCTGGGTGGTGGTGGCGACGTAGCAGCAGATGACGCCGCCCGGCGTGAGGGCCTTGGCGGCGGCGTCGACGCACTCCCAGGGAGCCAGCATGTCGAGGATGACGCGGTCGACGTCGGCCTCGTCGATCGAGGAGACCAGGTCGCCGACCACCAGGCGCCAGTTGTCCTCCATCGGGCCGCCGAAGAACTTCTCCACGTTCTTGCGGGCCACCTCGGAGAACTCCTCGCGGCGCTCGTAGGAGGTGACGTGGCCCTCGGGGCCGACGGCGCGCAGCAGGAAGCAGGTCAGGGCGCCGGAGCCGACCCCGGCCTCGATCACCCGGGCGCCGGGGAACACGTCGGCCATGCCGACGATCATCGAGGCGTCCTTGGGGTAGATGACGGCCGCGCCGCGCGGCATCGCGAGCGTGTAGTCCTGGAGCAGGTGGCGGAAGGCGAGGTAGGCGGTGCCGCCGGAAGACCGCACGACGGAGCCTTCAGGCTGCCCGATCAGCTCGCTGTGCGGGATGGCGCCCTTGTGCGTGTGGAAGACGCCGTCCTGCTTGAGCGTGATCGTGTGGCGCTTGTTCTTGGGGTCGGTGAGCTGCACCTGATCCCCTGCCTGGAACGGCCCATGCCTGCGGAAACCCATGTCGGCAAGGTTATATGGGTTTCTCACGCCTCCGGACGCACGGTATCTATGGGGGATGCTCCCGCGCGACGTGATCTCCACCGGCCCCCTGATCCTGCGAATGCCCGCCGAGCCCGACGCCGAGGCGATCGCGCGCATGATGGACGACCCCGTCACCGCCCGGCATCTGCCGCTGGTGCCGTCGCCGTACCGGATCGAGGACGCCCGCGCCTACCTGAAGTACGCCGAGGACAAGTGGGCCTCGGGCGGCGCGGAGTGGGCCGTCACCGAGGACGGCCGCTACTGCGGCGCGATCGGGGTGCAGCCGCCCGACCGCTGGGGCACGGCCGAGATCGGCTACGTGGTGGCGCCGTGGGCGCGCGGCAGGGGCGTGGCCGCCCGAGCCGCCAGGGCGGTGTCCGACTGGCTCACCGACCAGGGCGTGCACCGGGTGGAGCTGCAGGCCGAGGTGGAGAACGTGGCCAGCCTCAGGGTCGCGCTCAGGGCCGGGTTCCGCGAGGAGGGCCGGCGGCGCAAGGCCAAGCGGCTGCGCGACGGGCGGTGGGCCGACCTGGTGTCCTTCGCCCGGGTCGCCGGGGAGCCGGCGGCGGCCGAGGAGCCGTACCTGCCCTTCTTCGACGGCGGCGAGCTGACCGACGGCGTGGTGCGGCTCGTGCCGCTCTCGGTGGAGGACGCCCCGGAGTACCACCGGATGATGTGCGACCCGAGCGTGACCGCCTACTCCCTGACCCCGCCCGCCTCCCTGGAGGAGGACGAGCAGCGCTGCCGCTGCACCGGCTACTGGTGGGTCACCGGGCAGCGGATCGAACTGGCGATCAGGGACGCCGCCACCGGCGCGTTCGCCGGGCACCTCCAGCTCATGCAGGTCCTCCCCGTGCTCGGGCAGGCCATGATCGGCTACTCGCTGATGCCGGATTTCCGCGGCAGGGGGTTCATGACCCGCGCGGTGCGGCTGCTGGTCGACTGGGCGTTCGCGCGCACGGCCCTGCACCGGGTGGTGGCGGGCACCGACGTGGTGAACACGGCCTCGCACGCGGTGCTGGAACGTGCCGGTTTCAGCAGGGAGAGCCTGCACCGGGAGCTGTTCCCGAAGCCCGACGGCACGCGGGCGGACGACGTGGAGTGGGTGCGGCTGCGCCCGTCGTGAACCGCTCGACCGGCTCTGCCTGCGAAATGCGGAAAAATCGCAATTTCCTGTTGAGGGGTAGTCAGGAGCCGCGTCGAGGGTGATACTCCGGGGCACCGTTCGGAGTTTCGCGTGATCGGGCCGCGCGATCTCTTCCCCCTCTACCCGAGGGAATCACCGCGATGCCAAACAACCGTGTCGATATCGCCATGCGTGAACTCATCACCGCGTTCTCCTGCCTGGAGGTCGCCGACGTGATCGATCGGCTCGCGCGCGCCGCGGCGGCCGTGGCGGGCACCGCGTACGCCGGGTTCGTGCACGTGGACGTGCTGCGGCGGGACGCCCGTCCGCTGCACGTCCACGCGCCGCCGGGAGACCCGCTGCGGGTGCGGCGGTGGTTGTCGGGGTCGGGGGTGCTGAAGGAGCTGGCCGCCGCGGAGGGGTCGCTCCGGCTGGCGCGGGACGAGACGATGGGCGAGCCGGGGTTCCTGGCCGTGCCGGTGCCGGCGCAGGTCCGCGACCACACGTTCGTGTGGGTGGCGGGACGGGGGTTCCAGGAGGGGGACGAACACCTGCTGAGCCGGTACGCGACGGCGGCGGGACGGGCGGTGGAAGGGGCTCGCGGCCTGGAGGCGGCCGTGCGCCTGCTGCGCGGCGTACGCACCTTCCGCCCCACCTGACCCCAGGCCCACCTACCCACCTGGGCCAGGCCACCCCTTCGGAACGGGCTGCACCTTCTGGCCTGCCCCCCCCTGCAGAACGGGCTGCACCTTCTGGCCTGGCACCCTCCAGGACGGGCTGCACCCTCGGAACGCCCGCCCCTCGGGGGCTGTACCCTCCGAACTTCCGCCCCCTCGGAACGGCTGCCCCATTGGCGCGGCCGCCCTTTCGGGACGGCCCGCATCCCTCTTTCGGAGAAGCCCCCTGCCCCCGGTCCTGACTTTTCCCGAAATATCGCCCAGCGCCCATGAAATACCCTTACTAACCCCCCTCCCCCGACCCTGGCATTTCCCATTCAGCCATTCGACACCAGACATTCCTGGCGTATCTCTTAAAGGGTTTTCCGGAAACACGAACGCCCGCACCCCGGCAAAGAGGTGCGGGCGGACGGGTGCCGGGATCAGCCCCGGTGGGCCTCGAAGCGGAGCGTGCGGGAGACGCCCACGCGGACCGTCGTGCCGGGCGCGATGGTGACCGGCTCGTTGGGCGGGATGTCGTAGAAGTTGGGGTCGCCGGGCGGCTGGATCTGGGTGCCGTTGACCGACCCCAGGTCGACCAGGTTGACGTCCCAGCCGTCGAGGGCCACCCGCAGGTGGCGGCGCGAGACCGAGCCGTCAGGGCTGGTGACCTTGGCGGGCCTGGCCGAGCCGCCCGCCACCTCGGGCGCGCGCTCGGGGTCACGGCCCAGCAGGTAGTCGCTCTCCAGCGGCAGCGCCGTGCCGTCGTCGAGGATGAGCACCCCGAGCGAGGGCCGCGGCCCCTTGTACGGCACCAGCGTCCGCTGCACCAGGGCGATGCCGCAGACGGCGCAGTAGGGCACCCTCGGGTCGTTGAAGTGGTCGTTCTTGCAGTCGACCCCGTAGACCAGCGGGCGGTCGCCGTGGTCGCCCTGCTGCTCCTGCGGCGGCGGCCCCGGGTGGTCGAAGTGCTCCGGCGGGCCGAGCACGGGCGGGGCCGGCTGGTCGAAGTGATCGGGCGGGCCCATGTGCTGCTGCGGCTGGTCGGCCATGCCGTTGCCGGACGGCGGCAGCTCGTCGTAGGACGGGAACTGCTGCTGGGGCTCGGCGTGGGACTGCTCCTGCGCGGGCAGGAAGGGAGGCTGGTCCTGGGGCGGGAGGTAGGGCGGCTGCTCGTGCCCGAACGGGGCCTGCTCCTGGCCGAAGGGCGGCTGCTCGTGCCCGAACGGCGGCTGGTCCAGCGACGGCGGGCCGGAGTGAGGGCCGGAGTGGGGACCGGGCTGGGGGCCCGGGTGCGGGACGCCGGCCTGCGCGCCCGAGGGCGGGCCCTGGACGATCGGCGGCTGGTCGGCCAGCGGGTAGGGAGGCCGCTCGACGGGCCGCTCCGCGGGCCGCTCGGGCGGCGGCGCCAGGTCGGGCTCCATGTGCAGGGCCGTGTTGGGCATCTCGCTGGTGAGCGGCCTGGACCGGTCGGCCGCCTGCCCCTGGGGACGGACGTGCGACGGCTGGTCGGTGAGGTCGCCGATCAGGCCGCCGCCGTGGACGACGCCGCCCTCGAAGCCGACCGCGGGATGCGCACTGCCGGCGCCGGGCAGGGTGAGCTCGACGCGCTCGACCGGGCCGCTGATCAGCCGGTCGGCCCAGGTGAGGGAGTCGCTGCCGGCCAGGCGCGTCTCGCCGCCGGAGGTGCTGACCGAGGCCGAGGCCGAGCCGCTGACCAGCACGGCCACGCCGCCGCCCACGGGACCGGCGACCGCGCACGTGGCCGGGTCGCCCGCCATGTTGGCGGCCAGCACCTGCGCCGCGCGGCGGGCCAGCGCCCGGCCGTCGCCGCCGGAGGCCGCGGTCTCGCGCAGCGCCTCGATCAGGCCGTCGGCGGCCGCCTCGCCCGCGTCGCACACCAGCAGCAGGCCGCCGATGTAGGCGACCAGCCCGTCACCGGGAAGGGGACGCACCACTCCGAAGCCCTGGCCGCTCATGCGCCCTCCCTCATGACGACCGTGCTGCGCTCATCGGTGCCCTCGCTGCGCTCGGTCACTCAACTCTCCTCCCCGGAAGCCGGCGATCTTACGGCACCCGCACTGCCGTGCCGGCCACCAGCCATACGCATACCCAGACGACGACGCCGTGTCGCGGCCCAGGCGTCTCGATTCGGTGAACCGGTGGACCACGACCAACCCGTCAACTGTGCAAGTTCGGCCAAACAGAAGACTATCGGCCTGCCGTCCTGGCATCGAAATCGCCGGGCTACGGGAAGTGGCCGGACAAGACCTTAGCCGCAAACGCGCCGGGCATGTCAGACCCCGGTGAAGACGCGGTTGACGTCGGCGGTGGCGAGCACGCCGTAGATCTCGCCGCCGTGCTCCACCAGCAGGTACTCACCCGCGGGGGCCGAGCGCATGGCGTCGATGAGCGGCTCGCCGGTCAGGTCGGCGGCCAGCACCATGGTCGGTTCGAGCGCCTTGGCCAGCGAGGCCACGTCGACCCAGGGGCGCCGGTGCTCGGGGGTGGCCTGGACGGCGGCCTCGTTGACGATGGCGACCGGCCGTCCGTCGTGGTCGACCACCACCAGGGCGCCGGCCCGCTGCTCGGCGGCCTGCCGCAGCGCCTCGGCCAGCGGCGTCTCGGCCGCCACCGGGATGGCCCTGCGGGCCAGCGCGCGTGCGTTGACCTGTGGGATGCGGGCGCGGATGCGGGCCACGCGGAGCGACTGGGTGGCGCCCATCCAGATGAAGGAGGCCAGCACCACCGGCCACAGCAGCTCGACGGGGTCGAACTCCTGCCCGCTCGTCATCGACGTCGCGAACGGCAGCACGACCAGCAGCACGGCCAGCACGCGCCCGCCCCAGGCGGCCACGACCGTGCCGGAGCCGGGGTTCTTGGTCAGCTTCCACACGCCCGCGCGCAGCATCCGGCCGCCGTCGAGCGGCAGGCCGGGCAGCAGGTTGAACACGCCGACGATGAGGTTGGCCACCCACAGCTGCCAGATGAGCACCTCGGCGATGCCGCCGTCGTTGATCACGTACGTGTCGGCGAGCAGGCCGAGCCCGGCCAGGCCCAGCGACAGGGCCGGCCCGGCGGCGGCGACCAGGAACTCCTTGCCCGGCGTCGGCGGCTCCTTCTCGATCTCCGACACGCCGCCGAGGAAGTAGAGGGTGATCCGGCGCACCGGCAGGCCGAACATCTTGGCCAGCACGCTGTGGGCCAGCTCGTGCAGCAGCACCGAGACGTAGAGCAGCACGGCGAAGACGAAGGCCACCGCGTAGGCGACGGTGCTGTCCAGCTCGGGGAGCATGTCGCGCATGCGGGGGCCGAACATGACGGTGATGAAGGCGGCGACGATGAACCACGTCCAGGAGACGTACACCGGGATGCCGAAGGGCCGCCCCATCCGAAGGCCGGGGAACTCCTGACGCGGGCTCTGCTCGCTCACCGCACTCCTCGTACGTCCATTACGTGCTGTTGCTGCCTCGATGCTACGCGCCGGATCACGTGATCCTCGTCCCGGCGAGGGTTATTCTGTCGGGCTCTTGACCTAGAGTGCGGTGCATGACGTTGACCGAACCGGTGATCATCGGAGCTCTCTCCCCGTCCCGGGCAGGCGATTTCATGACCTGTCCCCTGCTCTACCGGTTCCGGGTCATCGACCAGCTGCCCGAGAAACCCTCCCCGGCGGCCGTGCGCGGCACCGTGGTGCACGCCGTCCTGGAGCGGCTCTACGACCTGCCGGCGCCGCGCCGGTCGGTGCAGGCGGCGCTGGAGCTGCTGGAGCCCCAGTGGCAGCGGCTGCTGCAGGAGGACGAGCAGTACGCGCGGATGTTCGCCGACGACGCCGAGCAGGCCGAGTGGCTGGCGCAGGCGCGGGCGATGCTGGAGCGCTACTTCACGCTGGAGGACCCGACCCGGCTGGAGCCCGCCGAGCGCGAGCTCTACGTGCAGGCGGTGCTCGACGGCGGCCTGATGCTGCGCGGCTACGTCGACCGGCTCGACGTGGCGCCCACCGGCGAGGTCCGGGTGGTCGACTACAAGACGGGCAGCGCGCCGGGCCCCGACTTCGAGGCCAAGGCGCTGTTCCAGATGAAGTTCTACGCGCTGGTGCTGTGGCGGCTGCGCGGGCAGGTGCCCCGGCTGCTGCAGCTGGTCTACCTGGGCGGGCGCGGCGAGGTGCTGCGTTACGCCCCCGACGAGGCCGACCTGCTGGCCACCGAGCGCAAGGTGATGGCTCTGTGGACGGCGATCGAGCGGGCGCTGGAGACCGGCGAGTGGCGGGCGCGCCGCAGCCGGCTGTGCGACTGGTGCGACCACCAGGCGCTGTGCCCGGAGTTCGGCGGCACCCCGCCGCCGGTGCCCGACCGCCAGCCCGGCGACACGGTGCGCAGCAACCGGCGCGCGGCCACCGACGAGCTGTAGCCCTGGGCCCGTAGCCCTCCCACAGGCCGCCCGTTATCCTCCGAAGGGAGGAGTTCAAGGCTCTCACCTGGGCCTACAGTGAAGCGGTGCGGATCGACCGACCCCTGTTCCACGACACGGTCCTGGCCGTGGTGGTGGCCGCGGCCTCGGTGACGCTCTTCCTCCTCTACGGGCCCGAGCGCCTGGAGCCGGCGGAGCTGACGACGGTGAGCATGCGCGCGCCCGACGGGCTCGGGGCGGCGCTGCTGGTGCTGGCCGCCGCGCCCATCGCGGTGCGCAGGCGCTGGCCGCTGGCGGCGCTGTGCGCCGGCCTGATCCCCGAGACGGCGCTGACCGCGCTGGGTTACGGCACCGGCGCGTCGGGGGTGTCCAGCCTGGTGCTGGTGTACTCGGTGGCCTCCAACCGGGGGCTGGCGGTGGCGCTGGGCGGGCTGCTGGTCTCGCTGCTGACGTACGCGGTGGGGGCGCTGGCCGGGCCGGTCACGGGGCCGGGCGCGAGCGGGCACGTGGTGGCGGTCCTGGTGCTGCTGGCGGTCTGGGGGGCGGGCAGGAGCCTGCGGCTGCGGCGGGCGTACCTGGAGGAGCTGCGCGACCGGGCGGCCCGGCTGGAGCGGGCCCACGCGGCCGACACGCGGGCCGCGCGGGCCGAGGAGCGCTCACGTATCGCCCGTGAGCTGCACGACGTGGTGGCCCACCACGTGAGCGTGATGACGGTGCAGGCGGCCGCGGCGCGGCGGGTGCTGGCCGCCGATCCCGACCTGGCGCGGGAGGCGCTGTCGGCGATCGAGAACACCGGGCGGCTGGCCATGTCGGAGATGCGCAACATCGTGGGCGTGCTGCGTACCGACGCGCGGGCCGAGTTGGGGCCGCAGCCGGGCGTGGGCGACCTGCCGGGGCTGGTGGAGCAGATGCGCGAGGCGGGGCTGCCCACGCGGCTGCGCGTGGAGGGCGAGCCGCGGCCGCTGCCCGCCGGTGTCGACCTGGCCGCCTACCGGCTGGTCCAGGAGGGGCTGACGAACAGCCTGCGGCACGCGGGGGCCGGGGCGGAGGCGGTGGTCACCGTCTCCCACGCCCCCTCGGGCCTTGACGTACGCGTCGAGGACGACGGCAGGGGCACGGCCCCGGCGGCCGACCGGCCGGGCCACGGCCTGGTCGGCATTCGCGAGCGGGTCGCACTCTATGGTGGAATTCTGAACATCGGTCCGCGACCGGGGGGCGGTTTCGAGGTGCGGGCGAGGTTCCCGTTGAAGGACGGCCAATGACGATCAGAGTGCTGCTGGTGGACGACCAGCCGCTGCTTCGCACGGGATTTCGCCTGATCTTGGAGGCCGAGTCCGACATCACGGTGGTCGGCCAGGCCGGCGACGGCAAGGACGCGATGGAGCAGACCAGGGCGCTGCTGCCCGACGTGGTGCTCATGGACATCCGCATGCCGGGCGTCGACGGCATCGAGGCGACCCGCCGGATCGTGCGGGAGGCCGCGCCCACGGCGCACGTGCCGAAGGTGCTGGTGCTGACCACGTTCGACCTCGACGAGTACATCGTGGAGGCGCTGCGGTCGGGGGCGTCGGGCTTCCTGCTGAAGGACGTGCCGCCCGACGAGCTGGTGCAGGCGATCCGGGTGGTGGCGGCCGGCGACGCGATCGTGGCGCCGAGCGTGACCAGGCGGCTGCTCGACCGGTTCTCCAAGCGGCTGCCCTCGGCCTACGAGCAGGCCACGCCGGCCCGCCTCGACCGGCTGACCGAGCGGGAGCTGGAGGTGCTGCGGCTGATCGCCAAGGGCATGTCCAACGCGGAGATCGCGGCCAAGCTCGTGGTGAGCGAGACGACGGTCAAGACGCACGTGGGCAACGTGCTGACCAAGCTGGGGCTGCGCGACCGGGTGCAGGCCGTGGTGCTGGCGTACGAGACCGGGCTGATCACGCCCGGCACGATGTCCTGAGGCCGCCGCCCCGGCAGGAGGGCGGCGGCCGCAAGGTCAGGCCCCGATCGAGGCCCGGTCGAACCCGGCTCGGGCCCGGTTCAGGCGTCCGGTTCAGGCCTGGGTCGCCGCGGCGGTCGCGGCGGCGGGCGCGTTCTCCGGGAAGTGGCAGGCCACGCGGTGGCCGTCGGCCAGCTGCTCCAGGGGCGGCTCGACCGTCTTGCAGATCTCCTGCGCCTTCCAGCAGCGGGTGTGGAAGCGGCAGGCGGGCGGCGGGTTGAGCGGGCTGGGCACGTCGCCGGTGAGCCTGATGCGCTCGCGTTCCTTGCGCGCCTTGGGGTCGGGCACGGGCACGGCCGACAGCAGGGCGTTGGTGTAGGGGTGCATCGGCGAGCTGTAGAGGCTCTTGCGGTCGGCGATCTCGACGATCTTGCCCAGGTACATGACCGCGACCCGGTCGCTGATGTGGCGCACCACCGACAGGTCGTGGGCGATCACGACGTAGGTCAGGTCGAGCTCGTTCTGCAGGTCCTCCAGCAGGTTGACGACCTGGGCCTGGATGGACACGTCGAGCGCGGAGACCGGCTCGTCGGCGATGATGAGCTTGGGCTTGAGCGCGAGCGTGCGGGCGATGCCGATGCGCTGCCGCTGACCGCCGGAGAACTCGTGCGGGTAGCGGTTGTAGTGCTCGGGGTTGAGCCCGACCAGGGCGAGGATGTCCTGGACCGCCTTCTTGACGCCGTTCTCGGTCTGCACGCCCTGGATGCGGAACGGCGCGCCGACGATGGTGCCGACGGTGTGGCGGGGGTTCAGCGACGAGAACGGGTCCTGGAAGATCATCTGCATGTCGCGGCGGAGCGGCCTCAGCCTGCCCTGCCCCATGTGCGTGATGTCCTGGCCCTCGAAGACGACCTTGCCGCCGGTCGGCTCAAGGAGCCTGGTGACCAGGCGGCCGGTGGTGGACTTGCCGCAGCCGGACTCCCCCACCAGGCCGAGCGTCTCGCCCTTGAAGACGTCGAAGCTGACCCCGTCGACCGCCTTGACGGCGCCGACCTGCCGCTTGAGCAGGCCCTTCGTCACCGGGAAGTGCTTCTCCAGCCCTTGGACGGAAAGAAGCGGCTCGTTCGCGGTCACCGTCTCGCTCACTGGCTCTCCAGCACTGGCTTGATCTCGTTCTCCCACAGCTCCCGCCGCTCCGTCCTGCTCATGTGGCAGCGCACCAGGTGGCCGCCCTCGGTCTCGATCAGGCCGGGCACCTCGCTGCTGGACTTGCCCCCGGTGCGCTCGGCGTAGGGGCAGCGGGGGTGGAAGGCGCAGCCCGGAGGCACGTTGATCAGGGACGGCGGCGAGCCCTTGATCGGCAGCAGCCGTTCGGTGGGCTCCCGGTCGAGGCGGGGCATCGATCCCAGTAGACCCCATGTGTAGGGGTGCTCGGGACGGTAGAAGATGTCGTCGGCGGTGCCGTACTCGATGCACTTGCCGCCGTACATGACCAGGATGTCGTCGGACAGCTCGGCCACCACGCCCAGGTCGTGGGTGATGATGATCAGCGCGGAGTTGAACTCGCGCTGCAGGTCGACCATGAGGTCGAGGATCTGGGCCTGCACGGTCACGTCGAGCGCGGTGGTCGGCTCGTCGGCGATGAGCAGTTCGGGGTCGCACGACAGCGCCATGGCGATCATCGCGCGCTGGCGCATGCCGCCGGAGAACTCGTGCGGGTAGGAGTCGACGCGGCGCTGCGGCTCGGGGATGCCCACGCGGCCCAGCATGTCCACGGCGTGCTTCTTGGCGACGGCCTTGGTGACCTTGTGGTGGATCCGGTACGCCTCGACGATCTGGTCGCCGACCGTGTAGAAGGGGTGCATCGCCGACAGCGGATCCTGGAAGATCATCGCCATCTTCTTGCCGCGCAGCCCCCGCACGTGCTCCTGCGAGGCGCCCACGAGCTCCTCGCCGTCGAGCCAGATCTCGCCCGAGACGTTGGCGCCCTTGCCCTTGTGCAGGCCGAGGATGCCGAGGCTGGTCACCGACTTGCCCGAGCCGGACTCGCCGACGATGCCGAGGGTCTTGCCGCGTTCGAGGCTGAAGGTCAGCCCGTCGACGGACCGGACCAGGCCGTCGTCGGTCGGGAAGTGGATCTTCAGGTCCTTGACGTCGAGGAAGGGACTCACGCCAGCCTCACTCTCGGGTCAACGACCGCGTAGAGCAGGTCGACGATCAGGTTGGCCAGGATGATGAAGGCCGCCGCGACGATCGTGACGCCCATCACCTGGGGAAGGTCGTTGTTGCTGATGGCGTCGACGGCGTACTTGCCGATGCCGGGCAGCGAGAAGGTGCTCTCGGTCAGGACGGCGCCGCCGAGCAGCAGCCCCAGGTCGAGGCCGAACATGGTGACCACGGGGGTGAGCGTGGCCCGCAGCCCGTGTTTGAGCACCACCTTCCGCTCGGGCAGGCCCTTGGCCCTGGCCGTGCGGATGTAGTCCTCCGACATGGTCTCCAGCATGCCCGCGCGGGTGAGGCGGGCGTAGCCGGCGGCGTACAGGAAGGCGAGCGTCACCCAGGGCAGCATGAGGTTGTTGGCCCAGGTGAGCGGGTCTTCACTGATCGGCACCCAGTCGGCCACGTCGCCGACCAGGCCGAGCTGGTCGCGGAAGATGGCCAGGGAGACGATGCCGGTGAAGAAGATCGGCAGCGAGACGCCGGCCAGGGCGATGCCCATGGACAGGCGGTCGAAGAAGCTGCCGCGGCGCAGCGCCGACAACACGCCGGTGGCCACGCCGAAGATGACCCACACCACGGCCGCGCCGAGCGCCAGCGACAAGGTGATCGGCAGGCGGTTGAGCAGGTCGGGCAGGACCGGGTTCTGGCTGACGTAGCTGTAGCCGAAGCAGGGCGCCGGGCAGTGCTCGATGCCGGGGCCGTAGTTGCGGTCGACGCCGACGAAGATGCCCTGCACGAAACGCCCGTACTGGACCAGGATCGGGTCGTAGAAGCCGAGGCGCACAGCCGTGTCGTGGATCACCTCGGCGTTGGCCGCCTTGCCCACGTACCGGGAGGCCAGGTCGTCAGCGGACATCCCAGCGAGCCGAGGCACGAGGAAGAAGATGGCGAACGTCGCGATGCTCACCACGAAGAGCAGCATGACGGCCGCTATCAACCGTCTGAGAATGTATGTGAACACTGATCTCGGCCATGGCGGCCGGGCCTTGTGAGCCCGGCCGCCGAAGCCTTCACCTGCTTTCGGTACGGGACGTTCCGGCAGTTGGCGCCGTTGTTACTGGGTGCTCAGCGTGAGGAACTCGTACATGCCCCAGTTCTGGGAGACGAAGACGTTCTTCAGCTGCGGCGGGCGGTAGAACAGGCCGTGCGCCCAGACGTAGGGAAGGATGTAGGCCGACTCCATGACCTGCTTGTCGACAGCGGCCCAGATGCTGTTGCGCTTGGTCGCGTCGGTCTCGCCCGCGGCCTGGTCGATCAGCTCGTCGATCTTGGGGTCCTTCACGCCGAGGTTGGTGTTACCGGCGGGACGGATGACCCGGCTGTCGACGATCTGCTGGAAGAAGCCGAAGCCCTCGGGGTAGTCGGCGCCCCAGCCGTAGACCATGAGGCCCAGGTTGTTCTTCTTGGCGAAGTCGGGCTTGCCGGCGTACAGCTTGAAGTAGTCACCCTGCGGGAAGCCCTTGAGCTCCAGCTTGATGCCCACGCGGCCGAGCGACTGCTGCAGCGACTCGGCGGTCTGCTTCTCGGCCGAGCGCTCGTTGCGGAAGGAGATGGTGGTGCTGAAGCCGTTGGGCTGGCCGCAGGCCGCCAGTTCTTCCTTGGCCTTGGCGAGGTCACCGGTCGGGTTGGCCTCGACGCCGTAGGGGTCGATCTTCTCGTAACCGGTCATCTTGGCCGGCATGAGGCTGAGGGCCACGTCGCCACCGGCGTCCGGGCCGCCGTAGGCGCCCTGGATGGCCGAGCGGTCGGTCGCGTACAGCACGGCCTTGCGGCAGTGGATGTTGTCGAACGGCGGCACGTCACCGTTGATGTTGGTGAACCAGGTGCGGTCGATCGGGGCCGAGTCGGCGTACTGCTTGACCTTCTCGTCGGTCAGGACCGTCTTGCGGGCGTTGGCCGCCACGCCGGTGCTGTTGACCTTGACGTCGATCTTGCCGGAGAGCAGGCGCTGGTCGAGGTCGTCCTCGTTCTGGCCCAGCAGCACCTCGATCGAGTCGTTGAGCTGCTTGCGGTTGGGGTCGGTCGCCGCGTCCCAGTTCGGGTTCTTGACGAGCTCGATGCGCTTGGTGAGCTCGTGCGCCTTGAACATGTACGGGCCGGTCGCGACCGGGTGCTCCTTGTACTTCGAGCCGGTGTCCTTGGCCTCGGGCACGGGGGCCGTCTGCGGGAGCATGGCGAAGTAGTCGAAACCGCCGTACGCCTTCTTCAGGTGGAAGACGATGGTCTGGTCGTCGGGGGTCTCGATCGCCTTGAAGTCGTCGAGCTTGCCCTTCATCTTGTACGGGCCGGTGTAGCTGCCGACGTCGAGCCAGTCGTTGAAGTACGTCGGGCCGCTGGGCAGGATGTCCTTGTCCAGCGAGCGCGCCACGCCGTACTTGACGTCCTTCGAGGTCACCGGGGTGCCGTCCTCGAACTTGACGCCCTTGCGCAGCTTGTACGTCCAGGTCTTGCCGCCGTCGCTCGGCGTGCCCAGGCCCTCGGCCAGGTCGCCGACGAGCTGCAGGCCCTCCTCGCCGGGGACCGGCTTGAACATGGTGAGCGCGCGCGTGTAGAGGCGGGCGAAGTTCCAGGCGTAGCCGTAGTACATGTCGCCCGGGTCCACCGAGTCGAAGTCGCCGGGCATGCCCATGTGGAGGGTGCCGCCGACCTTGTCCGACGGGTTGATGACCGCCGTCACGCCCGCGTTGTACTTGCTGGACGGCTTGTCGTCGCTGCCCGAGCCGCTGGTGTTCTTGCTGCCACCGCCGCCGCCACCACACGCGGAGACGACCACGGCGAGAGCGGCGGTCACCGCGATCGCCGACGCCTTAGATCTCATCTTCATCGACCTGACACACCCCTTGAATCTAGGAGTTGAGAGAACTTGCGGATAACTACTCACGAGGCCTTATCGGGCCTTGGGATCGAAGGCGTCCCTGAGGCCGTCACCGAGCAGGTTGAACGCCAGCACGGTGATGAAGATCGCGAGGCCGGGGAAGATCATGAAGTTGGGCGCCACGTCGTAGTTGTGGACCGCCTCAGCCAGCATGCCTCCCCACGTGGGGGTCGGCGGCCGCACGCCCACGCCGAGGAAGGAGAGTGCGGCCTCGAACAGGATGTTCGACGGGATCAGCAGCGTCGAGTACACGAGGATCGGCGCGAGCAGGTTGGGCAGGATCTCCTTGAACAGGATCGTGTGGCTGCGCGCGCCCAGGCTCCTGGAGGCGTCGACGAACTCCCGCTCGCGCAGGGAGAGCGTCTGGCCTCGGATGATGCGCCCGATGTAGGGCCAGTTGAAGAAGCCGATGATGAACACCAGCAGGCTGATCCTGAGGGTGTCGCCCGACATTCCGAACGCCTTGTCGGGGATGACGCCGGCCAGCGCCAGCGCGAACACCAGCAGCGGGAAGGCGAGGAAGATGTCCATGAGGCGGGAGATGATGGTGTCGACCCAGCCGCCGAAGAAGCCGGCGATCATCCCCAGCACGGTGCCGATCACCACGCACAGCAGCGTCGCGAAGAACGCGATCAGCAGCGAGATGCGGGCGCCGTACAGGATCCGGCTGAACAGGTCGCGGCCCGTGGTGGGCTCGACACCGAACAGGAAGTCCCAGCTCATGCCGCCGAAGGCGCCGATCGGAGCCTGGATCGCCGGGTCGATCTTCTCCCGGTGCCATTCGGCCGGGTCGTGACCGAACCACGACACCAGCAGCGGCGCGAAGATCGCCACGAGGATCAGCAGGACGATGACGATGCCGCCGATCATCGCGATGCGGTCGCGCTTGAGGCGCATCCAGGCGATCTGCCCGAGGGAACGCCCCCGGATGACTGAAGACTCCGCCCCCTCAAGAACGGTCTCCGGCCCGGCCTCGACGGCCGAGTCAGGAACATCGAGCGGTGCGGTCATGCCAGTGGCCCCCTGGATTCCAGACGACGTCGTCCGTGTCGGCGCGACCCGGTCAGGGTAGTGCGCCCGTGCAAGGCGAGTCCGCAGAGTCGCGGCCCCAGGAGGCAGAATCTATGGCCTGAGCTGGTATGACCAGTCCCTCAGCGCTCGATGTGGCTCAACTGTGATTGACGCGAAACTTATTCGTATCGATCTTGATGTGAATGTCTACGGCCCGTCCCGGTTGGGTCTCGGAACTGTGACAGTGCCGATCCACGACCGTTTCCGTCCGAAATCAGCTGATGCCGCGGCGCTTCAGAAGCGCTTCGATATCGGAGAAGTCATCGTCGTTCTTGGGGGTCTTCGGGGCCACCGACGGCTGCGCCTTGTTCGCTACGGGCTGAACCGGCGGCTTCCCGCCCGGCTCCGGAGCGGCCTTCTTCCTGCGCCCCACGGACAGCCTGCGGCCGCGCATCACCCCGGAGACCACGAACAGCACGGCGGCCAGGCCCGCCACGGCCACACCGGCCCACACCATCGGGTTGAGCACCAGCCCGGTGACGAACCCCACCGCGGTCGCCCCGATCGTCCACAGCGCGCTGAGCGCGCCGGTCAGGTAGGCCGCCACCGGCAGCAGGGACCAGGCCGCCAGCCTCATCCCCGCGGCCGCGCCCCGGCGCCTGAAGGCCAGGAAGCTCAGCACCAGCCCTACCGCCGTCACCCCGGCGCACAGCGGCAACCAGGCGATCTGATTGAACATTACGGCCGCCCCTCGTCTCGACTACGCCTTCCATCCTGGCACGCGAAACGCCGGGAGCCTCTCCTCCGCGAGGACCAGACGCCCCCTAGGGGATCAACGCGCGCAGATCGGCGACGCCGACGCCGGCCAGCGAGGAGACCACCAGGCGACCCGGGGCCGGCTCGACCGGCAGCAGGTTGGGGACGGCAACGACGGCGCAGCCGGCCGCCGTGGCGGCCGCCACGCCGTTGGGTGAGTCCTCCAGCACCACGCAGCGCACCGGCTCGACGCCGAGCAGCCCGGCGGCCTTGAGGTAGGGCTCGGGGTCGGGCTTGGTCCGCTCGACGTCGGCGGCGGTGACGACGACGTCGAAGCGGTCTTCGCCGAAGCCCTTCAGCACGGCGTCGGCGATCTCCCGCATCGACGAGGTGACCAGGCCGACCGGCACCCCCTCGTCGCGCAGCGCCTCCAGCAGCTCCGCGGCCCCGGGCATGACGGCGACGCCGTCGGCCAGGCGCTCGACCATGCCGGAGACCATCCACTCCTGCACCGTCGGCGCCGGCACGTCGGCCCCTGAGACGGCGAGCATGTAGTCGAGCGTGCGCTCCATGGACCCGCCGACCAGGTGGGCCTGGTGCTGCGGCGTCCACTCGGCGCCGAGCCTGGCCATCACCCTGGTCTCGATCTCCAGCCAGACCTTCTCGCTGTCGACGAGCAGGCCGTCCATGTCGAAGAAGACCGCTTCCACGTGCTTTCCCCCGATGACGAACTAGACGTTGAAGTACTTGGCCTCGGGGTGGTGCGCGACCAGCGCCGAGGTGGCCTGCTCGGGGTGGAGCTGGAACTCCTCCGACAGGCTGACGCCGATGCGCCCCGGGTCGAGCAGCTCGAACAGCTGCTGCTGGTCCTCCAGGTTGGGGCAGGCCGGGTAGCCGAAGGAGTAGCGGCAGCCCTGGATGTTGACCTTGAGCATGTCGTCGAGGGTCTCCTGGCCGCCGATGCCCCACTCCGCGCGCACCCGGGCGTGCCAGTACTCGGCCAGCGCCTCGGTGAGCTGCACCGACAGGCCGTGCAGCTCCAGGTAGTCGCGGTAGGCGTCCTTGGCGAACAGCTCGGCGGTGGCCTGGGAGATCTTGGCCCCCATGGTGGCCACCTGGAAGCCGACGACGTCGACCTCGCCGGAGTCCTTGCCCCGGAAGAAGTCGGCCAGGCACAGGTGCCGGTCGCGGCGCTGGCGCGGGAAGGTGAAGCGGGTGCGCTCGTTGCCGTCGTCGCCCAGGATGATCAGCGAGTCGCCGTCGCTGACGCACGGGAAGTAGCCGTAGACGACGGCCGCCTCCAGCAGGCCCTCGGTCTGCATGCGCTCCAGCCACATGCGCAGCCTGGGCCGGCCCTCGGTCTCGACCAGCTCCTCGTAGCCGGGCCCGTCGCCGCCCCTGGTGGGCTTGAGGCCCCACTGGCCCAGGAACAGGGCGCGCTCGTCGAGGAAGGCCGCGTACTCGTTCAGCGAGATGCCCTTGACCACGCGGTCGCCGTGGAAGGGCGGCGTGGGCACCGGGTTGTCGGCGGCCACGTCGGAGCGGGCGGGCAGCTCCTCCACCGGGGTGCGCTGCAGCACCGCGCCGGTCTTGACCCGCCGCTCGCGCAGCGGCGGCAGCGTGGCGCCCTCGACGCCGCGCTTGACGGCCATGAACGAGTCCATCAGCCGCAGCCCCTCGAACGCGTCGCGGGCGTAGCGCACCTCGCCCTCGAACAGCTCGGCGAGGTCCTGCTCGACGTAGGCGCGGGTCAGCGCGGCGCCGCCGAGCAGCACCGGGTACTTCTCCGACAGGCCCCTGGAGTTCATCTCCTCCAGGTTCTCCTTCATGATGACCGTCGACTTCACCAGCAGCCCGGACATGCCGATCACGTCGGCCTTCTGCTCGTCGGCGGCCTCCAGGATGGCCGAGACCGGCTGCTTGATGCCGAGGTTGACCACCTGGTAGCCGTTGTTGGACAGGATGATGTCCACCAGGTTCTTGCCGATGTCGTGCACGTCGCCCTTGACCGTGGCCAGCACGATGCGGCCCTTGGTCTCGCCCTCGACGCGGTCCATGTGCGGCTCCAGGTGGGCCACGGCGGCCTTCATCACCTCGGCCGACTGCAGCACGAACGGCAGCTGCATCTGGCCGGAGCCGAACAGCTCGCCGACCGTCTTCATGCCGTCGAGCAGCACCTCGTTGATGATCTCCAGCGCGGGCCGCTGGGTGAGCGCGTCGTCGAGGTCGGCCTCCAGGCCCTTGCGCTCGCCGTCGATGATGCGCCGCTTGAGCCGCTCCCACAGCGGCAGCGCGGCCAGCTCCTCGGCCTTGCCGGCGCGCATGGCCGCGGCGTCGACGCCCTCGAACAGGTCCATGAAGCGCTGCAGCGGGTCGTAGCCCTCGCGGCGGCGGTCGTAGACCATGTCGAGCGCGACCTGGCGCTGTTCGTCGGGGATGCGGGCCATCGGCAGGATCTTGGAGGCGTGCACGATGGCGGAGTCGAGGCCGGCGTTGACGCACTCGTTGAGGAACACCGAGTTGAGCACCATGCGGGCGGCCGGGTTGAGGCCGAAGCTGATGTTGGACAGCCCCAGCGTGGTCTGCACGCCCGGGTAGCGGCGCTTGAGCTCGCGGATGGCCTCGATGGTCTCCAGGCCGTCGCGCCTGGTCTCCTCCTGGCCCGTCGCGATGGGGAAGGTCAGGCAGTCGACGATGATGTCCTCGACGCGCATGCCCCAGTTGCCGGTCAGGTCCTCGATGAGGCGGGTGGCCACGCGCACCTTCCAGTCGGCGGTGCGGGCCTGGCCCTCCTCGTCGATGGTCAGCGCGACGACGGCCGCGCCGTGCTCGCGCACCAGGCGCATGATCTTCTGGAAGCGGGAGTCGGGGCCGTCGCCGTCCTCGTAGTTGACGGAGTTGACGGCCGCCCGGCCGCCGAGCATCTCCAGGCCGGCCTGGAGCACGGCGGGCTCGGTGGAGTCGAGCATGATCGGCAGCGTGGAGGCGGTGGCGAAGCGGAAGGCCAGCTCCTTCATGTCGGCCACGCCGTCGCGGCCGACGTAGTCGACGCACAGGTCGAGCATGTGGGCGCCGTCGCGGGCCTGGTCGCGGGCGGTCTCCACGCAGTCGTCCCAGCGGCCCTCCAGCATCGCCTCGCGGAAGGCCTTGGAGCCGTTGGTGTTGCAGCGCTCGCCGATGGCCAGGTAGGAGGTGTCCTGGCGGAAGGGGACCGTCTGGTAGAGGGAGGAGGCGCCGGGCTCGGGGTGGGGGCGGCGCGCGACCGGCTCCTTGCCGCGCACCCGCTCGACCACCTGGCGCAGGTGCTCGGGGGTGGTGCCACAGCAGCCGCCGACCAGCGACAGGCCGTAGTCGCGGGCGAAGGTCTCGTGCGCGTCGGCCAGCTCCTGCGCCGACAGCGGGTAGTACGCGCCGTCGGAGGTGAGCACCGGCAGGCCGGCGTTGGGCATGCAGGACAGCTTGAGCCGGGAGTGGCGGGCGAGGTAGCGCAGGTGCTCGCTCATCTCGGCCGGGCCGGTCGCGCAGTTGAGCCCGACGATGTCGACGCCGAGCGGCTCGATCGCGGTGAGCGCGGCGCCGATCTCCGAGCCGAGCAGCATCGCGCCGTTGGTCTCGATCGTCACCTGGGCGATGATCGGGACGTCCCGGCCGGCCGCCTCGACGGCCCGCTTGGCGCCGATGACGGCGGCCTTGACCTGGAGCAGGTCCTGGCAGGTCTCGATGATGAGCGCGTCGGCGCCGCCCGCGATCAGGCCGGCCGCGTTGTCGCGGTAGGCGTCGCGCAGGCTCCGGTAGGGCAGGTGGCCCAGCGTCGGCAGCTTGGTGCCGGGACCCATCGAGCCGAGGACGAAGCGCGGCTGCTCGGGCGTGGACCAGTGGTCGGCCCGCTCGCGGGCGATGCGGGCGCCGGCCTCGGAGTACTCGAAGACGCGCTCGCCGATGTCGTACTCGCCGAGCGCGGCCAGGTTGGCGCCGAAGGTGTTGGTCTCGACGCAGTCGACGCCGACGGCGAAGTACGCGTCGTGCACGCCCTGGACGATGTCGGGGCGGGTGACGTTGAGGACCTCGTTGCAGCCCTCGTGCCCCTCGAAGTCGTCGAGCGTCGGGTCCTGCGCCTGGAGCATCGTGCCCATAGCCCCGTCGGCCACGATCACGCGCTGGGACAACACTTCTCGGAAGGACGGGGAGATGCTCATGCTGTAGAGCTTATCGGCTGAGTCCCGACCGCTTATTCTTCCGCCTGTCAATTGACGCAGCGTCCAATACCGGTGGGCCCGGCCGGCTCCCGTGGCGTCGTCCCGGCGGGCGGTCCGCCCCCTTTCGGGGTGATCCGCTAGGGGCGAACGAAAGGGAGGGGTGAGCGCGCCGGGACGGGGGATAGTGGCGTGGTGGGCTGGGCGAAAGGGGTGGGCCGGTGGCTCGGAGCGTTCGCGGGGAGATCGGTGACGCCGACGCCTGCTTACCGCATAGGCTTAGCGCGATGAGGGAGAGAGGAGGCGACACGTGATCGAGCTCGAAGGGCTCCCCGAGCTCGTCGACCCGGTGCTCATTGCCGCGTTCGAGGGGTGGAACGACGCGGGCGAGGCTTCCAGCGGTGTGATCGCCCATCTCGAGTCGTCCTGGAAGGCCGAGCCGCTGATCGCGCTCGACCCCGACGACTACTACGACTTCCAGGTCACCCGTCCCGTGGTGGAGATGGGCGACGGGCTGACCCGGTCCATCGTGTGGCCGACGACGCGGCTGTTCCACGCCCGTCCGCCGGGCAGCGAGCGCGACGTCGTGCTGCTGCGCGGCATCGAGCCCAACATGCGCTGGCGCTCGTTCTGCGCCGACATCATCCAGGTCTGCCGCGAGCTGGGCGTCGAGCTGGCGGTCATGCTGGGCGCGCTGCTCAACGACTCGCCGCACACCCGTCCGGTGCCGATCCTGGGCGGGGCCACCGACGAGGCGCTGGCCCGTTCGACCAACCTGGAGCTCAGCCGCTACGAGGGCCCCACCGGCATCGTCGGCGTGCTCCAGCACGCCTTCGGCGAGGCCGGGCTCGACGCGATCTCGCTGTGGGCCTCGGTCCCCCACTACGTCGCCCAGCCGCCCAACCCGAAGGCCACCCTCGCGCTGCTGCGCCGCATGGAGGACGTGCTGGAGATCCCGATGCCGCTCGGCGACCTCGACGAGGAGGCGCGCGCCTGGGAGCGCGGCGTCGACGAGCTGGCCTCGCAGGACAGCGAGGTGGCCGAATACGTCAAGGAGCTGGAGGAGCGCAAGGACGCGGCCGAGCTGCCGGAGGCGAGCGGCGACGCGATCGCCGCCGAGTTCGAGCGCTACCTGCGCCGCCGCGACCGCGACACCGACAGCTGACCCCGAGGCCCGGTCCACCACACCCGCCGGCCGACTCCCGGGCTCACCCCGCCCCAGGCCCCCACACCCGACGACTGACTCCTGGGGCATCCCGCCCCAGGCTGCCCGGCTGCCTCCGGGTCCCATCCCTCGGGCTGTCCCACCCGACGCCTGACTCCAGGCCCCATCCCGGCCCAGGGCGCCCCACCCGGCCGCTGGCTCCGGGGCCCATCCCGTCGCACGCCGCCACATCCGACGGACTGCTCCCGGAGCAATCCCACGGCACGGACCTCCACACCCGGCTGCTGGTTCCGGCGGCCATCCCGTCTCAGACCGCCACACCCGACGGCCTGCTTCCGGAGCAGTACCGCGGCAGGGGCCCCCCGGCGGCCGACTCTGCGGGCGGCCCTCGGGGGTCGGGCCGGGGTGGTGAGGGCGTGTGGCAATGTCCCAGGCCGCGTTGAGGAGGTTGCGTGTTGCGCCCCCGAGGCCAGCGCTGTGAGGTCGCGCATCTGCATCCCCGAGGCCGGACGGTGAAGGGACGCTCGGCGACATGCCCGGCCGGGGCTGAAGGGACGCTCGGCTACATCTCGGGCGGGCTCACGGGGTTGCTCGCTGCATCTTCCAATGCCTGTGGGGTCGCGTGGCCGGATTTCGGGGCGTGTGAGGGCGGGGGTTACGTCCGGGCGGCGGGGGTCGGGTGCGGGTGTCGGTGTGTGAGGGACTGGTCGTAGCGGTGCCAGATCAGGGTGGTCACGGCGGGGTCCGGGGAGAGCGGGGCGGTGACCAGGTCGGCGCCCGAGGCGGTCAGCCGGTCGTGGAAGAAACCGGGGGCCAGCACGTACGAGGCCACCACCACCCGGCCACGGGACGTCCTGCGCGCCTGGTCCACCGCGTCGGGCAGCGACGGCGTCCCCGAGGCGGCGAAGGCCGCCGTGACCGGCCGCGACAGGCGTACCGAGAGCCGCCGGGCCGCGGCGCGCACGTCGGCGAGCCCGGCGGGGTCGGACGAGCCCGCCGCGCCCAGGATCACCGTGTCGTCGGCGCGCAGCCCCGCCTGGACCAGCGTGCGGACGAGCGCCGAGGTCAGCAGGGGGTGCGGACCCAGCGGGCCGGCCACCAGCGCGTCCGGACGGCGGCCGGCGACCACCTCGGGCAGGTCGACGTGCACGTGGTAGCCCCCGGCCAGCAGCAACGGCACGACCACCACCGGCCCCGGCACGGCCGGCAGCACGTCGGCGAGCAGCGGCGCGCTGATCTCCAGAAAACTCGGCTCGACCCGGCATCCGGGCCGGGCCCTGCGGACCGAACGGGCCAGCGCGACCAGCGCCCGCTCCCCCGCCGCACTCCGCGTGCCGTGCGCGGCCAGCACCAACGCGGGCAGCGCCCTGTCCTCCATCGCGGGCCCGCTCACCAGAGGGGACGCATCCACCAGAGCAGGCGCACGTACGAGAGCGGGGGCATGCACGAGAGCGGGGGCATGCACGAGAGCGGGGGCATGCACGTGCCCAGGTGCACGCACCACATCGCACGCACCCACGACATCAGGTGCACGCACGAGAGCAGGGGCACGTACGGGAGCGGGCCCGTCGGCTGGTGTCGGGGCCCGGTCGGTGGGCTGGTGGGGGGTCATGGGGTGGGGTCGTGGGGGCAGGCCAGGCGGTAGCCGCGTTTGACGACCGTCTCGACGATGCCGCTCGGCCCCAGCGCCCGGCGCAGCCGGGTGACGGCCATCTCCACCGCGTGCTCGGCCGAGTCGCGGGCCACGCTGCCCGGCAGCACCGTGCGCAGGTCGGCGCGGGAGACCACGTGGCCCGGCTTGTCGGCCAGGCGTTTGAGCACCGCCATCGGCGCGGGCGGCAGCGGACGCAGGTCGCCGTCCACGACGACGGCGTGACCGCGCACCTCCAGCCGGTGCCCGCCCGCGACCAGCCGGGTGACGCCGTGCTCGGGCAGGTGCCTGGCCAGCGCCCGGGCCAGGGCGCCGAGCCGGGAACGGTCGGGCCGCAGGACGCGTACGCCGCGCGAGGTCAGCGGCTCGGCCGTCACGGGCCCCACGCAGGCGGCCACGACGGACCCGCCGAACGCGGCCAGCAGCGCGTCCTCCAGCCCGTCGGAGCGGGCCGCGCCGAGCATGGCGTGGACGGCGGGCGCGCTGGTGAAGGCCACCGCGTCCACGGCCCCGGAGACGGCCTGGCTGATCAGGCGGCGCAGGGGCGAGCCGTCGCGGCAGGGCAGCCACCGGTAGACCGGGATCTCGATCACCTCGGCCCCGGCCGAGCGCAGGGCTGCCACGAAGGCGGTGAGCGGCTCCCCGTGCTGCTGGACGGCGATGCGCCGGCCGCGCAGGTCCTGGGCGAGCAGGTGCTCCTTGACCTCGTCGCAGGACTCGGTGACGGGCGTCCAGTGGTCGGTCAGCCCGGCGGCCCGTACGGCTCCCCTGGCCTTGAGGCCGCGGGTGAGCAGGCGGGCCCGGCCGAGGTGGTCGGCGAGGTCGGCGGACAGGCCCCAGCCCTCGGCGGCGGCCATCCAGCCGCGGAAGCCGACGCCGGTGGTGACGACCACGTCGTCCAGGGGGGCCTGGAGGGTGAGCCGGGTGGCGGCGAGCAGGTCGGCGTCCTCGGCCAGGGGCACCAGGCGGATGGCGGGGGCGCTGACGACGCGGGCGCCGCGCCGCGCCAGCAGCGCGGCGAACTCCTCCCGCCGCCGCGTGGCGGTCACGCCGATGGTGAACCCGGACAGCGCGTCGGGCGCCGTCTCAGGTGACCCTTGGATGAATCCGGCCGGCGCGTCGGACGCCGTCTCAGGTGACCCTTGGATGAATCCGGCCGGCGCGTCGGACGCCGTCTCTGGAGACCCTTGGATGAATCCGGCCGGCGCGTCGGACGCCGTCTCGGGAGATCCTTCGGAGAGGGCGGTCATGCCGGTACCTCCGGGCAGGTGGGGCCCGGCCGGGCCCCGAGCACCCGGCCGGGCATCACAGGCGCGGGCGACGCAAGTGAGATCACCCTCCGATCCTGCTTTCGGGTGGTTTCACCCCTGGGTCTCCGCTGTTACCGCTGTGCTACAAGGCAAAGCCTTCAGGGTTGAGGGGATCCGGCGACGGGAACCGTTCCGCATGATGATCGCGGCGTTTCGGGGAGTTGCGGGTGACGGTCCGGCCTATTCGCGTGTTCGACGATCCGGTGCTCCGCGTGGTGGCGGAGCCGGTGCACGACTTCGACCGGGAGCTGCGGCGCCTGGTGAAGTCGCTGACGCTCACCCTGCGGGCGGGCACGGGCCGGGCGGGCCTGTCGGCGCCGCAGATCGGCGAGCCGGTACGGGTGCTCGTCTACTCCTACGACGGCCGTTCCGGTCATCTGGTCAACCCGCGGCTGGAGCTGTCGGAGCGGCGGATCACCGCCGACGAGGCGTGCCTGTCGGCGCCGGGCCTCTGGCGTCCGCTGGAACGCTCCTACATGGTCACGGCGCGCGGCCGCGACATGTTCGGCAAGCCGGTGACGCTACGGGCGCTGGGCGTGCTGGCGAGGGTGCTGCAACACGAGGCCGATCATCTCGACGGGGTGCTGTTCAGCGACCACCTCGAAGCTGAGGAGCGGGAACGCTTTCTTGCCGAGGCACTGCCGGCGAGCTGAGCTCACGCCGCTGTTCGGGGTCGGTGCCGCCCCACACGCCGTGCGCCTGCCGGGTGTCCAGCGCGTACTGCAGGCAGGGCCGGCGCACGGGGCACCGGCCGCAGACGGTCTTGGCCTTCTCGACCTGCGAGCGGCCGGGGCCTTCGAGCGAGATCGGGAAGAACAGTTCGGGGTCCAGTTCCAGGCAGGCTGCCCTGCGTGACCAGTTGAGCATCATCATGCCCATCGCGCCTACCCATGCCTTCCGGCGTCATACCTGTCGGATCCCGGCTCGGACCTCGATATGGATTCCGGCTCGGATCCCGGCTCAGATCTCGGCCAGCAGCCGGTCCCAGTCCCGCAGGAACCTGGGCAGGCCGTAGCGGGCCAGGGCGGCGGCGCGCGCGGCCTTGCCGGCCTGGGCGGCCCGCTCGGGGTCGGTGACGAAGGCGTGCAGGGCGTCGGCCAGCACGTCCACCCTGGTGGAGATCACCCCGGCCTCCTGCGGCACCGCCTCGACGGCCTCGGTCGTGGCCAGCGCCACGACGGGCAGGCCGAGGGTCATGGCCTCGATGAGGGCCAGGCCCAGCGACGTCCAGCGGTAGGGGTGCAGGTAGGCGCGTCTGCGGGCCAGGGCGGCGTGCATGACGTGCTGCGGCAGGTCCTCGTAGGTGCCGTAGGGCAGGCCGTCCACCTTCATGCCGAACACGTCGAGCGGGACGCGCTCGGCGAAGCGCGGCAGCAGGTCGGTGCCGGCGACCCTGGTACGGCGTACCGGCTCGTTGACCACGACGCCGGCCCTGGCCAGCTCGCCGGTGTACAGGTGGCCGGGGTCGGGGACGCCGTGCTCGATCACGCGGGTGGGCGCCCGGCCGTTGTCCCAGAACAGCTCGTTGAAGTGGGTGACGTGCACGATCGTGACGTCGTCCTGGCCGGACAGCGGGTGCCTGGTCCGCGGGACGTCGCCGGCCGGGGTGTTGTGCTCGACGTACACGCCGGGCGCCGCGCGGCCGAGCCATTCGCGGGCCAGGTCGATCTCGTGCGGCCGCTGGTAGACGACCACGTCGATGGGCTCGTCGCGGAGCCGGTCGTAGGCCACCTCGCGGACGTTGTCGGGCCAGTCGTAGGTGGCGGCGCGCCCTCGGCCGTCGGGACCGCGGCCGGCGACGAGCGGCAGCACATAGTCGTGGCCGCCGCTGACGAAGGCGCTGGTCCACGAGCCGTGGACGTGCCAGATGAGGATCCTCACCAGCGGCTCCAGCCCATGGCCCGGGCCCAGGGCGCGGCCGAGGCCGCCGCCACGGGCAGCTCGGGCGCGCTGAGCACCCGGTCGACGACGTCGGTGAGATCGTCGGCGACCTCGGCCGCCTGCTCGATCTCCTCCTCCAGCGTCTGCCTGGTCGGCACGAGGATGCCCCGGGCCCCCGCGGCCCTGGCCGCCTCCATGTCCCGGCCGATGTCGCCGACCACCACGCAGTCGCGCGGGCTGACGTCGAGGACGGCGGCCGCCCTGATCACCAGCCCCGGCGCCGGTTTGCGGCAGGTGCAGCCGTCGGCGTCGTCGTGCACGCAGATGGCCCACGCGTCGAACGGCCCGAGCAGCTCCTCCACCCTGGCGTTCACCTGGTCCATCTCGTCGGGCGAGAGCAGGCCCTTGGCCACGCCGGACTGGTTGGTGACCACCGCGACGGGCACGTCGGCCCGGCGGAGCCTGCCGAGCGCCTCGACCGCTCCCGGCATGGGCTCGACGAGGCGCGGGTCGCCGTTGTACGGCACGTCTTTGATCAAGGTTCCGTCCCGGTCGAAGAGGACGGCCCCGGGACGTCGCTTTTCGAACACCTTCCACCTCCGTCGCGTGGTCCGGCAGCTACCCGGCCCACCACCCGGCAAACAACTACTCAGAGTAACCAACCCCAGGCGATTGCGCCCGTTTTCGCATCTCCCGAGGTAGCCCCAGGTTTGAGAGCCGCTTCTCTCGGTAGCGGTTCTCGACATCTGCGGGGGAGGAAACGATGAAGTTTCTCGGCATCAACGCGATCTTCCACGACCCGGCCGCGGCGCTGGTCGTCGACGGGAAGATCGTGGCCGCGGCGGAGGAGGAGCGCTTCAGCCGCCGCAAGCACGGCAAACGGCCGCTGGCGTTCTCCGCGTGGGAGCTGCCCGAGCAGGCCGCCGCCTGGTGCCTGCACGAGGCGGGCCTGTCCCCCGAGGACCTGGACGCCGTGGCCTACTCCTACGACCCGGCGCTGGTCGTCCAGCGGCCGGAGGGCGACTGGGAGGACCTGCGCACGAAGTACGCCGTCCGGGCGCCCGCCTTCCTGGCGACCGCGCTGCCGGGCCTGGACGCCGGGCAGGTCACGTACGTGCCGCACCACGTGGCGCACGCCGCCTCGGCCGGCCTGGCCTCCCCCTGGCGCGACTGCGCGGTGCTGGTGTGCGACGGGCGCGGCGAGAACGTCTCGCACCTGGCCGGCCGCTACCGCGACGGCGAGCTGGAGGTGCTGGCCGCCCAGGAGCTGCCGCACTCGCTCGGCCTGATGTACGAGGACGTCACCCAGCACCTGGGCTTCCTGCGCTCCAGCGACGAGTACAAGGTCATGGCCATGGCCTCCTACGGCCGGCCGCGCCACCTGGAGTCGCTGCGCGAGATCATCTACACGACCGGCGACGGCGGATTCCGCGTCGAGCCGGTCGACTGGAACGTCTACGTCAAGGCCCTGGCCATGGGCGAGCCGTGGACCTCCGACCACGCCGACCTGGCCGCCAGCGTGCAGGCCCGGCTGGAGGAGGTGCTGCTGGAGCTGGCCCGCTGGCTGCACGAGCGCACCGGCGAACGGCGGCTCGCGCTGGCCGGCGGGGTGGCGCTGAACTGCGTGGCCAACACCCGGCTGCTGGACGAGGGGCCGTTCGAGGAGGTGTGGGCCCAGCCGGCCGCCGGCGACTCCGGCACGGCGCTGGGCGGCGCGCTGCACCTGGCGCAGACCTACGGCGAGCCGGCCGGGCCCATGCCGGGCGCGGCGCTCGGCCGCGGGTTCACCGACGAGGAGCTGGGCGCCTGGCTGGACGTGGCGCGGGTGCCGTACACGCGGCCGGCCGACCTGGGTGCGGCGGTGGCCGCCGAGCTGGCCGCCGACCGGATCGTGGCCTGGTTCCAGGGCCGGTCCGAGTACGGGCCGCGGGCGCTCGGCCGCCGGTCGCTGCTGGCCCATCCGGGGCACGCGGGCAACACCGAGCGGCTCAACGACGTCAAGGGCCGGGAGCAGTTCCGGCCGATCGCGCCGATGGTCCTGGAGTCCAGGGCGCCGGAGATCTTCGGGCGGGGGCCGGTGCCCTCGCCGTACATGCTGTTCGTGCACGACGTGCGCGAGCCCTGGCGGGACCGCATCCCGGCGGTGGTGCACGTGGACGGCACCGCGCGTATCCAGACGATCTCGCCGGCCGACGATCCGCTGATGGCGCGGGTGCTGACCGAGTTCGAGGCGCGCACGGGGCTGCCGGTGGTGGTCAACACCAGCCTGAACACCGCGGGCCGGCCGATGGTCGACGACCCGCGCGACGCGCTGGAGTGCTTCGGCTCCTCGCCGGTGGACGTGCTGGCGCTGGGGCCGTACCTGGTGCGGCGCGGGGAGGTGTTCGCGTCGTGATCACCGTGGTGATCCCCACCATCGGCCGCGCCACGCTGCGGGAGACGCTGGCGGCGGTGGGCCGGACGGTGCCGGTGATCGTGGTGGACGACCGGCGGGCGGACGCCGCCCCGCTGGACCTGCCCGATCACGTGCGGGTCGTGCGCTCGGGCGGCCGGGGCCCGGCGGCGGCGCGCAACGCCGGGTGGCGGGCCGCCGGGACGCCGTGGGTGGTGTTCCTCGACGACGACGTGATCCCCGCGCCCGGCTGGGCCGAGGCGGTCTGGAAGGACCTGGTGGACCTGCCCGACGACGTGGGCGGCAGCCAGGGCCGGATCGTGGTGCCGCGGCCGTCCGGCCGGCGGCCCACCGACGCCGAGCGGCACACGCTGGGGCTGTCGGACGCGCTGTGGGTGACGGCCGACATGGCCTACCGGCGTTCGGTGCTGGAGCAGACCGGCGGGTTCGACGAACGTTTCCCCCGCGCCTACCGGGAGGACGCCGACATCGCCCTGCGGGTGACGCGGGCGGGCCACCGGCTGGTCGCGGGCGAGCGGGTGACCACGCACCCGGTGCGCCAGGACGGGTTCTGGGCGAGCGTGCGCTTCCAGCGCGGCAACGCCGACGACGCGCTGATGCGGCACCTGCACGGGCCGGGCTGGCGTCAGGCCATCGGCGGCTCCGGCGGCCGGCTGCGCCGCCACGCCGTCACCTCGGCCGCCGCGCTCACGGCCGCCGCCCTCGGCCTGGCCGCCACCGTGGCCCGCCCGTCCGGGCGAGGACGCGCGGACCGGTGGCCCGCGAGACGGCCCGGCAGGCGGCCCGGCAGCCGGCCCTGCAGGCGGCTCGATCAGCGGCCCGGCCGGCGCGGCGCGGCCGGCGGGTGGCGGGCGTTGCCGCTGCTGGCCGCGGTCGCCGGAGCCCTGTGGGCCGCGATGACCGCCGAGTTCGCCTGGCGGCGCATCGCCCCAGGGCCGCGTACCCCGCGCGAGGTGTGGCGCATGGCCGTCACCAGCGTGGTGATCCCGCCGGTCGCCTGTGTGCACCGGCTTCGGGGGGAATGGAGGTGGCGGCGATGAGACGTCGCGATCCGGCGGCTCGGTGCGGCCGCGGCCGTACGAACGCCACGCAGTGCCGCGATAAGGCCGGACGGGCCGCCGCCCGCGCCCGCAAGCCCGCGGAACCCACCACAGCGCAGACCACCACGGCGGAGACCACCACAGCGGCGTGCCGGGCGGCCGGAGAGCGCGGCGGCGGCCGGGGGCGCGTCCTGGTGGCGCGGCTCGACGACGCCGGAGACGTCCTGCTGGCCGGGCCCGCCACCCGGGCCGTGCGCACGCTCGCCGACGAGCTGGTCTTCCTGGCCGGCCCCAACGGCCGGGCCGCCGCCGAGCTGCTGCCCGGCGTGGACCGGGTGATCGAGTGGCGGGCGCCGTGGATCGACCACTCCCCCGCCGCCGTGTCCAACGCCCAGGTCGCCGACCTGATCGCCCGGGTGAAGGGCGTGGACGAGGCGCTGCTGCTGACCTCCTTCCACCAGTCGGCGCTGCCGCTGGCCCTGCTGCTGCGGATGGCCGGCGTGCGGCGCGTCTGCGCGATCAGCAACGACTACCCCGGCTCGCTCCTGGACGTCCGGCACGTCGTGGACGAGACCCTCGACGTGCCCGAGGCCGAGCGCATGCTGGCCGTCGCGCGGGCCGCCGGGTTCGATCTGCCACCCGGCGACGACGGCAAACTGGCTGTTCGGCGGCCCTTGCCGGATATCGGCCGGGAAAGCGGGCATCTCCTAGGCGTCGGCGGCGCTGCCGATGAACGCTCGTACGTCGTGGTGCATCCAGGGACGTCAGCCCCCGCCAGAACGTGGCCCGCCGACAGGCATCGGCAGGCCGTCAGGGAGCTGGTGGACGACGGGCACCGGGTCGTCGTGACCGGCAAGGAACGTGACCTCACCGCCTACGTGGCCGGCGACGCGGCAGTCGACCTCGGGGGCAGGACCACGTTCGCCGAGCTGGCCGCCGTGATCGAAGGCGCCAGTGTGCTGGTGGCCGGGAACACCGGTCCGGCGCACCTGGCCGCGGCGGTCGGCACGCCGGTCGTGAGCCTGTTCGCCCCTGTCGTCCCCGCCGCTCGATGGGCCCCATACGGCGTTCCCACGGTGCTGCTCGGCGACCAGCAGGCGCCCTGCTCGGGAAGCAGGGCGCGCACCTGTCCGGTGGCCGGGCACCCGTGCCTGTCCCTGGTGACAAGTGAGCAGGTGGTCAAGGCAGTGAGGGAGCTGACGCAGTGAAGGTCGATCTCATCTCCGAACACGCCGATCCGCTGGCGGCCATCGGTGGCGTGGACGCGGGCGGGCAGAACGTCTACGTCGCGCACCTGGCCGTCGCACTGGCCGAGCGCGGGCACACGGTCGTCGTCCACACCAGGCGCTCGGCGCGGTCGCAGCCCGACGCGGTGACCCTGGCGCCCGGCGTCACGGTCGAGTACGTCACGGCGGGCCCGGCCGCGGTCGTGCCGAAGGACGAGCTGCCGCCGTACATGCCGGAGTTCACCGAACGCCTGGCCGCCCGCTGGGCGGCCGACCCGCCGGACGTGGCCCACGCGCACTTCTGGATGAGCGGCCAGGCGGCCCTGCGGGCCGCCGCCGGGGGCGTGCCGGTGGTGCAGACCTTCCACGCGCTCGGCACCGTGAAGCGGCGCTGGCAGGGCGAGGCCGACACCAGCCCGGCGCACCGGATCGACACCGAACGCGAGATCGGCAAGCGGGCCGACGCGGTGCTGGCCACCTGCAGCGACGAGGTGAGCGAGCTGTGCGCGATGGGCGTGCCCGAGCGGCGCGTCACGGTGGTGCCCTGCGGGGTGGACCTGACGGCGTTCCGCCCGCAGGGGCCGGTCGCGCCGCGCGCGGGCGCCAAGGTGGTGCTCAGCATCGGCCGGATGGTGCCGCGCAAGGGCGTGGACACCCTGATCGCCGCGCTGCGCCAGCTCCCGGACGCCGACCTGGTGATCGCCGGCGGCGGCCCGGACGACGAGGAGGAGACCGCGCGGCTGCGCGACCTGGCCCTCGCCTACGGGCTCCAGGACCGGGTGCACCTGATCGGCAGCGTCCCGCGCACGCACGTGCCGGCGCTGATGCGCTCGGCCGACGTCGTGGTCACCGTGCCCTGGTACGAGCCGTTCGGGATGGTCCCGATCGAGGCGATGGCCTGCGGCGTGCCCGTCGTGGCCTCGGCGGTCGGCGGCCACCTGGACACGGTCGCGGGCTGCGGCGTGCTGGTCCCGCCGCGCCGCCCGCGGGCGCTGGCCAGGGCGCTGCGCGACGTGCTCGCCGACCCGGGCAGACGCGCGGCGCTGGGCGCGGCGGGGGCGCGGCGGGCCCGCGAGCGGTACGGCTGGTCCCGCATCGCCGAGCAGACCGAGGCGGTGTACACGCAGGTCATCGACGGCAAGCTCTGCCGGCTGGCCGCTCTGGGGGGTTGATCATGGACAGACATCTGGAAAAGCTCTGGACCACGCTGGAGCAGGTCGACGACCACGCGGTCACCATCCGCGCCTGGGGCGGGAAGCTGGCCGGCGTGCTGTCGGCCGGCGGCCGGCTGCTGGCCTGCGGCAACGGCGGGTCGGCGGCCGAGGCCCAGCACCTGACGGCCGAGCTGGTGGGCCGCTTCAGGGCCGATCGGCCGCCGTACGCGGCGATCCCGCTGCACGGCGACAGCTCCTCGATGACCGGGATCGCCAACGACTTCGGCCACGAGGAGGTCTACGCCCGCCAGGTGCGGGCGCACGGCCGTCCCGGTGACGTGCTGATGTGCCTGTCGACCAGCGGCGGCAGCCCCAACGTGCTGGCCGCGGCCCGGGCCGCGCAGGAGGTCGGCGTCGTCGCCTGGGCGCTGACCGGGCCCGCGCCGAACCCGCTGGCCGACCTGTGCGACGAGGCGGTGGCCGTGCCCGCGCAGGAGACGGCCACCGTCCAGGAGGTGCACCTCGCCATGATCCACCTGCTCTGCGACGCCATCGAGGAGGCCGTCTGATGGGCCCCCTCGTCGTCATCGGCGACACGCTGCTCGACGTGGACGTCGAGGGCGACAGCGAGCGGCTGTGCCCGGACGCGCCGGTCCCGGTGGTCGACATCGCGGCCGAGCACGCCCGCCCCGGCGGGGCCGGGCTGGCCGCGCTGCTGGCCGCGCGGGACGGCGCGGAGGTGGTGCTGATCACCGCGATCGGCGACGACCCCGACGGTCACCGCCTGTGTGCGCTGCTGTCGGAGGAGGTCGAGCTGGTACGCCTGCCGCTGAACGGCGGGACCGTGCGCAAGACCAGGGTCAGGTCGAGGGGCCAGACCATGCTCAGGCTCGACAGCGGCGACGGCGTCACCCGGTCCGACCCGCCCGGCGAGATCCCCGAGGAGATCACGGCGGTGCTGGCCCGCGCCGGCGCCGTGCTGGTCTCCGACTACGGCAGGGGCGTGGCCGGAATCGCCCGGGAGCTGCTGCGCGAGGCCCGCGTACCGGTCGTGTGGGACCCCCATCCCCGGGGCGGCCCGCCCATGCCGGGCTGCACGCTGGTGACGCCGAGCGAGGCGGAGGCCAGGATGTTGTGCCCGGACGGCTACCGCGGCCCCGACCACGCGGCCCGCCGCCTGGTGCGGGAGCTGCGCGCGGCAGCCGTGGCGGTCACCACCGGCGGCAACGGCGCCACGCTGGCCGTCCAGGGCGGCCCGCTGACGCGGGTGCCGCCGCCGGTGACGGCGGCCGGGCAGGACGCGTGCGGCGCGGGCGACCGGTTCGCCGGCGCCGCGGCGCTCGCGCTGCGGGACGGCGCGGACGTCGAGGAGGCGGTCACCATCGGCGTCGGCGAGGCCTCGCGCTTCGTCGAGCGCGGCGGGGCCGCCACCGTCAGGACCCAGGAACAGCGGCTCGGCGACCGGCCGCGCACCGCGCTGGAGGTGGCCAGGCTCACCCGCGCGCAGGGCGGCCGGCTGATCGCCACCGGCGGCTGTTTCGACCTGTTGCACGCGGGGCACGTGAGCCTCCTGCGGCGGGCCAGGGCGCTGGGCGACGCTCTCGTCGTCTGCGTCAACTCCGACGACTCGGTGCGCCGGCTGAAGGGCCCGTCCAGGCCCGTCGTCGACGCGCGTGACCGGGTCGAGGTGCTGCGGGCGCTGAGCTGCGTGGACGCGGTCCTGGTGTTCGAGGAGGACACCCCGGCCGAGTCCATCGAGCTGCTGCGGCCCGACGTGTGGGTGAAGGGCGGGGACTACGAGGGGGAAGTCCTGCCCGAGTCAGAGGTCCTCAAGCGGCTCGGCGCCGAGTTCGTCGCGCTCAGCACGCTGCCGGGACGTTCGACCAGCAATCTGATCAGGGAGATCCAGTGAATATTTTGATCACCGGGGGCGCCTCCGGTCTCGGCCTGGCCACCGCCGAAGCGGTCGAGAAGGAGGGCTGGCGGGCGCTCGTCGTCGACGTGCGCGAGCCGGACCAGCGCTTCGACCACGTCACGGCCGACCTGGCCGACCGCGGGCAGGCCGAGCGGGCCGTGCGCGAGCTCGCCGAGCGGGCCGGCGGCCTGGACGGCGTGGTGACCGCGGCCGGCATCGACGCCTGCGGACGCCTGGAGGACGTGCCCGCCGACGACTGGGAGCGGGTGATCCAGGTCAACCTGCTCGGCACGGCCGCCGTCGTCCGGGCGGCGCTGCCGTACCTGAAGCGGAGCCGCGGCAAGGTGGTGACCTGCGCCTCGACGCTCGGGCTGCGCCCGCTGAGCGACGCCTCGGCGTACTCGGCGTCCAAGTTCGGCGTCGTCGGCTTCACCAGGGGGCTGGCGGTCGAGCTGCGCGGCGAGGTGGGGGTGACCCTGCTGATCCCGGGCGGCATGCGGACGAGCTTCTTCGACGGGCGTCCCGAGCAGTACAAGCCGGGCCCGGAGGCGGGGCTGAACGACCCGGCCGACGTCGCCCAGACCGTCGTGTTCGCGCTCCGGCAGCCGGCCGGGTGCGAGGTCAGAGAGCTGGTCGTCTGCCCCTCCACGGAGACGTCATGGCCCTAGAACTGCTGGCGTTGCGCGGGCTCGGCCTGGGCGACCTGCTCACGGCCGTCCCCGCGCTGCGGGCGCTGCGCCAGTCCTTTCCCGGGCACCGGATCACGCTGGCCGCGCCGCAGTCCCTGGAGGCCCTGCTGCCGCTGATCGGCGCGGTGGACGCCCAGGTGGACGTGTCCGGGCCGGGCCCGGTGCCGTTCCAGCGGCCCGACATCGCGGTCAACCTGCACGGCAAGGGGCCGCAGAGCATCGAGGCGCTGCGCGCCACCGGTCCGGGCCGGCTGATCAGCTTCGGCGTCGGCCCGCCGTGGCAGGACGGCGTGCACGAGGTGCGGCGCTGGTGCGGCCTGCTGGAGTGGCACGGCATCCCCGCCGACCCGGAGGACCTGACGCTCGGCATCTCCGACCGGACGGGCCCGGTGATCGTGCATCCGGGGGCCGCCTACCCGGCGCGGCGCTGGCCGCCCGAGCGGTTCGCCGAGGTCGCCGCGGCGCTGGACGACGTGGTCGTCACCGGCAACGCCGACGAGGTGCCGATCGCCAGGAAGGTCGCCGAGCTGGCCGGGCTGCCGCCGGAGCGCATGCTGGCCGGCCGCACCCGGCTGGCCGACCTGATCGACCTGGTCAGCCGGGCCCGGCTGGTGGTCTGCGGCGACACCGGGGTCGCGCACCTGGCGACGGCGTTCTGCGTGCCGTCGGTGGTGCTGTTCGGCCCGGTGCCGCCGTCGGAATGGGGGCCGCCGCCCGGATGGCGGCACGTGGCCCTGTGGGCCGGTCGCAAGGGCGACCCGCACGGCCTGCGCCCCGATCCCGGCCTGCTCAGGATCGAGGTGTCGGAAGTGGTCGACGCAGCTCTGGAGGTCACGTCATGAAGGCTCTGGTCACCGGCGGAGCCGGCTTCCTCGGTTCCTACCTGTGCGAACGGCTGCTGGACGAGGGCGCCGAGGTCATCTGCATGGACAGTTTCCTGACCGGCGGCCCGCGCAACGTCGAGCACCTGCTGGACAACCCGGCCTTCCGGCTCATCGAGAGCGACCTGACGGGGTACGTGCACGTCCCCGGCCGGGTGGACCTGGTGCTGCACTTCGCCTCGGCCGCCTCGCCGGCCGACTACCTGCGCTACCCGATCGAGACGTTGCGGGTGGGCAGCGTGGGCACCCTGCACGCGCTCGGGCTGGCCAGGGAGAAGGGCGCCCGGTTCGTCCTGGCGTCCACCAGCGAGGTGTACGGCGACCCGCTGGAGCACCCGCAGAAGGAGACGTACTGGGGGAACGTCAACCCGGTCGGCCCGCGCAGCGTGTACGACGAGGCCAAGCGCTTCGCCGAGTCGCTGACCACCGCCTACCGCCACTCGCGCGGCACCGACACCGGGATCGTGCGCATCTTCAACACCTACGGCCCGCGGATGCGCCCGTTCGACGGCCGGGCGATCCCGACGTTCATCCGGCAGTCGCTGAAGGGCGAGCCGGTGACCATCACCGGCGACGGCACCCAGACCAGGTCGATCTGCTACGTGGACGACACCGTCTCGGGCATCCTGGCCATGGCCCGCAGCGACTTCACCGGCCCGGTCAACATCGGCAACCCGGACGAGCTGACCATGCTGGAGCTGGCCACCCTCATCCGCGACCTGACCGGTTCGGCCTCGGAGATCGAGTTCATCGACCGGCCCGCCGACGATCCGAAGGTGCGCCGGCCCGACACCACCCTGGCCGCCGAGCGGCTGGGCTGGCGGGCGGAGGTGCCCGCCAAGGAGGGGCTGCGGCGCACGATCGAGTGGTTCACCGCGGAGCTCGCCGCGAACGACACGTTCGAGGAGCTGCGTGTGTGACGGAGAACGCCGAGGGATCGGCGACTCCACGGGAGGTCGTGGGGGGGGGGGGGAAAAACCCGCCCCCCACCACGAGCCGCCGGGGGGGGGGGGGGGGGGTGTGGCGCGCGGGGGGGGGGCGGGAAGTGGGGGGGTGGTAAAGGGCGGGGGCTGAGGGGGGGGC
>NZ_JBEOZT010000034.1:0-109448 GCF_040298265.1 Nonomuraea sp. NPDC001636 | reverse complement strand
GAAGATCACCCGTTCTACTGGATCTCCGTTCTCATGTCCCAGGTTCGGCCGAACACCTTGACTCGACCGCCAGCCGTCTTAACTTCCCGGCATTGGCGCTAGTGGTGGACGGGCGCGGCGCCCACGAGGCCGCGGTACAGCTCGTACCCGACGAACAGGGCGACGGGCACCCCGATCGCGACGAGCAGCCGACCGGCCAGCGGCGCCCCCGCCAGGGGCGCCTTCGGCTCCTCCAGCGCCGGACCCGACACGGCGCCGAGCTCGGGCACGAGTTGCGGCCGCACCTCGGGCCGCGCTTCCGGGTCCGGCCGCAGCTCGGGGTGCCTGGCCAGGTAGCCGTTCGGGAACGACGTCACGTGGTAGGCGCCGCATCCCGGGCAGCACGTGCCCGAGGAGGGGGGTTGCACGGCAACGCCGGAGCTGAGCCAGATCTCGACCTGATTGCCGTGGTCGTCGGCGAAATGCCGGACGACGAATTCCTCCTCCCAGACACGCAGGCAGCGCAGGCACTCGAAGGGCCAGGTCTCGCGGGTCTCGAACCCGTCGCGCACGAGGATCACCCCCGGCTGGGGATTCAGTGGTCTAGACCTGAGTCTGCGCCTGACCCCGCGCCTGCGCAAGACGCACCTTATGACACTTCAAGCTACGAAACGCTTACCAAGTGTCATGGTTTAGCGCCGTTTTTCGGCACATGCCCGGCCGCCGTCGCGTTTCCCGTCAGTACGGACGCCGCGGCGGAACCGGGCTGAGCAGCGGCGTCGCGTCCGGCACGACGGGCTCGCCCGATCGGAACAGCTCCGGATGCCGGGCGAGATAACCGGCCGGGAACGTGGTGGTCTGCTGGCAGCCGCAATGCGGGCAGATCACCCCGTACGACGGCGGCGGCACCACGAGCCCGTCCCTGAGCCAGATCTCGGCGGCGTTCCCGTGCTCGTCGTCGACGTGCCGGACGAGGTAGTCCTCTTCCCAGACGTGCCAGCAACCGCGGCACTCGAAGGGCAGGGTCCTGCGTTCTTCCTCCACTGAGGTCACCCCCTCACTACGAGTGTCCGCCTCCCCTGCGGAACATCGCAAGCCGGGGGTCACCGGACCGTGAGCACGAAGGTGACCGCCCCGAGCACGACGCTGAGGGTGCCGAGCCAGGCGAACAGCGCGTCGAGGCCGGCGTCGATGGGCCGTCCGCCGTGCAGGGCCTCCTGGACCCGGCGGAAGCGCACCCCCGTCCTGATCAGCAGGACCGCGCCGCACAGCGCGGCCAGCGCGAATCCCGCGACGGCCACGGCGGGCAGGCCGTGGCGCACCGCGAGCCCGGCCGCGCCGAGCCCGCCCGTGGCCAGCGCCACGGCGGTGCGGACCCAGGCGAGCCGGGTGCGCTCGCTCTGCAGGCCCGCGTCCCAGATCTCCTGTGACATCTAGACCGACAGGATGATGAGCACGAGGGCGACGACGGCCACGGTGGCGACGCCGTACCCGAAGACCGCCGCGAGGGCGGGCGGCGGGAGCGGCGCCTGGTTGCGCAGGGCGCGCTGGATGTTGCGCCAGCGCGGATAGGCCATGCCCGCGGCCAGCGCGGACAACGACACCAGCATGACCGCCAGCACCGTGCGGACCCACGGCACGAACACGTCGGAGGGCACCGCCGCCATGGCCACCCCGCCCGCGCTGAGCGCCAGCGCCGTGCTCAGCCACGTGAGGAAGGTGCGCTCGTTGGCCAAGGTGAAACGCGGGTCGGGCTCCATGCCTTATATGGTAATTCGTCCCCTTTTCCCCTAGAGAAGCCGGGATTTCAGCTGCACGCCTTGGCGACCTGCTGGGCGTAGTCGACCGCCTCGCTGCCCACCTTCTGGGCCGCGTCGACGGCGTCGTTCACGTTCTGCACGTTGATCCCGCCCAAAGTCTTGGCAAGGTCTTCGCTGGCCTGCTTGAGCGTGGTGTTGGCGGCCTTGTCGGCCACGTCGTTGAGCTTGCCCGCGGCGTCGTCGAGCGCCTTCTCCATGGCCTTGGGGTCGTCGGTGAGGTCCTTGACCTTGGCGGCCAGCTCGGTGACGATCTTCGGCGCCTCCAGGCACGCCTGGGCCTTGTCGATCGTGTCGTTGACCTCGCCGCACCCGGCGGCCAGGACGCAGACGGCGAAGAGCGCCAGGGGCACGAACCGGCTCTTGATGAGTCGCATACCTCGACCTTACCCAGCGCCCCGCGCCCGCGGCGGCGCCCGCGATCAGTGAAGAAGCCCCGTTCGACGGCCGGCGGCGGCGAAGGCGGCCGCGATCCGGTCGAGCTGGGCGTCGGTGTGGGTGGCGGTGAGGCTGACCCGGATGAGCGCCTGCCCCGGCGGCACCCCGGGCGAGATCATGGCCGTGGTGAACACCCCTTCGTCGAACAGCTCCCGCCACAACCGGAAACAGCGCAGGTCCTCCCCCACCGGCACGGCGATGACCGGACGGTCCGACGGCACGACGGCGTACCCCAGCCCGGCCAGCTCGCCGCTCAGCCGCCCGGCCGCCGACCGCAACCGGCGCCGCCGCTCCGGCTCGGCGACGACGATCTCCAGGGCGGCCAGCGCGGCGGCGGCGCAGGCCGGTGACAGCGCGGCGGTGAACACCATGGACCGCGCGTGGTGGCGCAGGTCGAGGATGATCTCCGCCGGCCCGGCGACCGCGCCGCCGATCGTGCCGAACGACTTGGAGAAGGTGATGGTCTGCACGTCCACGGCCTCCTCCAGGCCGTGCGCCTCGGCGGCGCCGCGACCGGCGTCCCCGAGCAGGCCGGCGTCGTGGGCGCTGTCCATCACGACGCGGGCCCCGTACGCGCGGGCCAGCTTGGCGATGCCCGGCAGGTCGCACACGTTCCCCGAGGTGGAGAACATGCCCTCGGTCACGATCATCCGGCCGGTGTCCGGGTCGCCCGCGGCCAGCAGCCGTTCCAGGTGCTCCATGTCGTTGTGCCGGTAGCGGCGTAAGCGTGCTCCGCCCAGGCGGACGGCGTCGATGAGGCACGCGTGCACCAGCCGGTCGCCGATCACCACGTCGCCGGGCCCCAGCAGTGCGCCCAGCGCGAGGTTGGCCAGGTAGCCGGCGCTGGTCACCATGACCGCCGGACGTCCGAGGAACTCCGCGAGCCGCGCCTCCAGCTCCTCGTGCAGCGCGAGTGAGCCGTTCGTCAGCCGCGAACCGCCGCTACCCGCCCCGAGCCGCCGGATCGCCGCGACGGCGGCCTCCTTGACGCGGGGATCCCCCGAGAGCCCGAGATAGTCGTTGGACCCGGCCTGCACCAGCACCCGCCCGCCGATCACCACCTCGCCGTCGCCCGGCCGCGCCTGGATCGGGTGGTAGTACGGATAGACGCCCAGCTCCTTGACCGGCTGGTACCCGGGCAGACGACACTTCGCGAACACATCGGCCATGCCTTCTCACTCCCCTGAGCGCGGACCCCCTGAGAAGAGTCTGATCGACCACCCCGCCGTTCGCGCGGGACTCCGTCCCCGAAGGCCCGGCAGGCACGGCGTTCTCGCAGGTCAGGGTCCGTACGGGAGGTCTGGGCGGAAGGCGCCGGCGGCCGGGTCCTAGGATCTGATCCATGGCAATGTGCGAGCATCTTTCCCAGGCCGACGACCCGGCGGCGAAGACCCCAGAGGGCTGCGAGGAGTGCCTGGCCAGCGGCGGCCGATGGGTGCACCTGCGGCGCTGCCTGGAGTGCGGCCACATCGGCTGCTGCGACTCCTCGCCCAACAAGCACGCGACCAAGCACTTCCACGAGACCACGCACCCGGTGATCCAGTCGTTCGAACCGGGCGAGAGCTGGCGCTGGTGCTTCGTGGACAACCAGATGGGCTGACCCGGCCGGCGCCCTCACGGGCGCCCGTCGGGGTCAGCGTTCGAGGATGGCCTCCTCGAAGTCGAGCTGGGCCATCACCTCGCGCAGCACCTCGTCGTCGAGGCGGCGCTCGTCGCGCAGGCGGACGAACACCTCGCGCTCGGCCGTGAGCATGTCACGGCGCAGCCGCCGGTAGATGCTGCTGGGGGTCTCGGCGCCGCCCTGCGCGGTGCCGCCGCCCAGACGTTCCCACGCGGTCAGCGACCGCCGCCACGACTTCTCCCTGAGCTGGTCGATGACCTGCTTCTTGATCTCGTCGGGCTCGCCCTCCTGCTCGACCAGCCGTTCGAGCTCGGCCAGGCCCGCCTCCAGCGCGGCCTGCTGGGCGGCCGCCTCGGCCAGCGTGTCCTCGTAGCGCTCCTGCTCGCTCGACACGCGCAGCTTCCTGATCAGCGCGGGGAACGTCATGCCCTGGATCAGCAGGGTGCCGATCACCGTGGTGAACGTCAGGAACAGCAGCATGGCCCGGTCGTCGGCCGGGATCTCCGGCGGGATGGAGAACGCCGCCGCCAGCGACACCACGCCCCGCATGCCGGCCCAGCCCAGGATCACCGTCTGCTGCGGGCTGGGCGCCGGGCCCCGCCGGACGAGCTTGACCAGCGGGGTGAAGGCGAAGACCCACACGAACCTGGACACGATCGTCACCGCGAGCACCGCCAGCGCGTAGCCGGCGACCTGCCAGGGGCCGTAGCCGCTGATGCCCTTGACCACGGTCACGAGCTGCAGCCCGATGAGCGCGAAGACGATCGACTCCAGGAAGAAGTCGGTGACCTTCCACACCGCGTCGGACACCAGCCGGGTGCCGAACCCCCGCTGGTGCATGCGGTTGCCCAGGTAGAGGCCGACGACCACGACGGAGATCACGCCCGAGGCGTGCACCGGCTCGGGCCCCAGCCCGGAGACGTGCACGGACTCGGCCGCCAGATACGCCGCGAACGGGATCAGCAGCATCAGCGTGTTCTCGACCAGCGAGTCGCGGGTGTGCTGGAACACCCAGGCGAACACGAACGCCAGCGCCAGCCCGATCGCCACCCCGCCGAGCGCCGCGAACAGGAACTGCGCCACGCCCTGGAACAGGTCGATGCTGCCGCCCACGGCCGCCCCGATGGCCACCCGGTAGGCCGTCAGCGCCGTGGCGTCGTTGAACAGGCTCTCGCCGATGAGGATCGTCAGCGACCTGCGCGGCAGCCCGAGCCGCCGGCCCACGGCGACGGCCGCGACGGCGTCGGGCGGCGCGATGATCGCGCCGAGCGCGAAGGCGGCGGCCAGCGGGAGCTGCGGCAGCAGCAGGTGGACGACCAGCCCCACCACGGCCGTGGTGAACAGCACCAGGCCGATCGACAGCAGCGCCACGGCCCGCTTGACGTCACGCAGGCGCAGGTAGGAGCTGTCGAGCGCGGCCGAGTAGAGCAGCGGCGGCAGGAACACGAACAGCACCAGCTCCGGCTGCAACGGCACGGCCGGCACCAGCGGCGAGACCAGCAGGCCGGCCGCGACCAGCAACAGCGGGGCCGGCCAGCCCCGCCGCCGCGCCACCGCCGCGACCGCGACCGCGCCACCGGCCATCAGCAGCAGTTGCAGGCCCATGGTCGGGTTCAACGACGCTCCTCCAGCTCGCCCGGGTGGATGCCGAGAGCGTACCCGGCGGCTGGGAGGAGGGTGTCACCACTCCCGGCGGTCGCGCCCGTCGCCGTAGTCCTGCTGCTGGTCGGGGCGCAGGCGTTCGCCGGTCGAGAACAGGGGGTCCGTCACGTACGGACGGCCCATGTTCGGGTCGGACGACTGCGGCGGGTACTCCTGGCGGCCGAGCGCCAGCAGCGGGTCCACCGGGTTGGGCTGCGCGGGCTGCTGGTAGCCCTGGTAGGTGTCGGCCGCGCGGTAGGAGTCCTGGGCGGGCGCGGGGTTGTGCCTGCGGCCCGCGCCGGGGATGCCGTGCATGGGCGTGCCGAGCCCGGCCGTGCTCTGCGGCTGCTGAGCCGGGGGCTGGGACGGCGGCGGCTGGTAGGAGCCGTACGAGTCCGGGGAGTACTGCTGGGCCGGCGGGTAGGGGTCGGCGGCCTGCGACGGGAAGCCGAGCGGGTCGGTGCTCAGCGGCGCCGGGCGGCGCTGGTCGGTGGGCAGCTGGTAGACGGGCTCGCTGCTCTCGACGTACTGGGGGCCGGTGAAGGGGTCGCCGGTGTACTGGGGGCCGCTCAGCGGGTCGCCGGTGTACTGCGGGCCGCTGAAGGCGTCACCCGTGTACTGCGGGCCGCTCAGCGGATCGCCCGTGTACTGCGGGCCGCTGAACGGGTCACCGGTGTAGTGGGGGCCGCTGTGCGGGTCGCCGGGGTACTGGGCGGCGGGCTGCTCGACGTACTGGGGGCCGGTGAAGGGGCTGCGCTCGCCGTACGACGGCGTCTCCCGGGGGCCGGTGGTCTCGCTGTAGGAGGCCACGAGTTTGTCCTGCGGCGCGGGGCCGCGCGCGACCAGCACGTCGTTGGGCGACAGCGACGCGGTGGGCCGCTCGTCGAGCGCGGGCGGCGGAGGCTGCTGCTGGGCGTGCTGGGGCGGCCGGTGGTACGTGCCGGTGCCCGGCATGACCTCGGTTCCCGGATCGGCCGCGGGCACCGCGGGCTGCTCGCCCGTGGCCTCGGCGTAGCCGTCGTCGAGCGTGTCGAGCAGCCTGCCGACGTCCTCCATCGGCATGCGGAAGCTCGCTGTGCACATCTCCCCTCGCCACAGGCTGAGGACGAGTGTGCCCTCATGCCACGTGACCCGGAGGCACCGCTCCTGACCTCGTGCATCGAAGAAGACTTCGCCGAACGACGGCAACGGGACAACTTCCGACATGGCAGACATACTGCTTTAACCAGCCTTTATTCGTCCACTCAACCCCGGAAAACCCTACCTAACCGCTCTCACCATCGAGACCGTGAACCCCATCGATCACACCAGCAAGATCTTCCTGACCAGTTGAAGTTCCGCTCGACAGTGTGCCACGCGAGTCGCGCGGGGAGCCCGCGAACGCCGGGATGCGCATGACCGGACACAGGGCGTCCCGGCGCGTCGGCCCGGGATTGCGGGTACCGTTGACGACCGTGCCGGACTCCCATCTCCCGTCAGTGGACGAACTGCTCAGCATCGCGGTCGGCGCTCTCGGAGGGAGCGAACGGCAGGGCCAGGTCACCATGGTCAAGGCCGTCCAGAAGGCCATCGACGACGAGGAACACCTGGCCGTCCAGGCGGGCACGGGCACCGGCAAGTCGCTGGCGTACCTGGTGCCCTCGATCCGGCACGCCATGGACAGCGACTCCCCCGTCGTGATCTCCACGGCCACCATCGCGCTGCAGCGCCAGCTCGTCGACCGCGACCTGCCCCGGCTGGCCGAGGCGCTGGGCAAGGAACTGCCGCACGAACCGACGTTCGCCATACTCAAGGGCCGGCGCAACTACCTGTGCCGCTACAAGGCGACGGCGGGCTGGCCCGAGGAGGACGAACAGGACCAGCTCTTCGACCCGCGCGAGGTGAGCGCGACCGGCCGCATGGTCCAGCGCATCCAGGAGTGGGCCGACGAGACCGAGACGGGCGACCGCGACGAGCTGGTTCCCGGCGTCAGCGAGCAGGCCTGGCGGCAGTTCTCGGTGAGCGCGCAGGAGTGCCTGGGCGCCACCCGCTGCCCGAGCGGCCCCGAGTGCTTCGCCGAGCTGGCCAGGGCCCGCGCGGGCGAGGTCGACGTCGTGGTGACCAACCACGCGCTGCTGGCCATCGACGCCATGGGCGACCTGCCGGTGCTGCCCGAGCACGAGGTCGTGGTCGTCGACGAGGCCCACGAGTTGGTCGACCGGGTGACCTCGGTGGTCACCAGCGAGCTGTCGGAGGCGTCGGTGCTGCTGGCCGTGCGCCGCGTCGGCCGGCTCATCGAGCAGCCGCTCGCCGACCAGCTCATGGAGGCGGGCGAAGACCTCAAGGCGCTGCTGGCCGCCGCCCCGCCCGGCCGCATCGACGAGCTGCCGCAGGTGCTCGGCCTCACCTTGCAGCTCATCCGCGACACGGCCTGGCGCTGCATCACCGCCATGGGCCCGCGCAACGCCGACAAGGACGACCCCGACAAGGCCGGCCAGCGCAAGGCCGCCTTCACCGCGCTCGACGAGGTGCACGACACCGCCGTGCGCATGCTCGACGCCTACGGCCACGCCGCCGAGGCCGACCGCGCCGAGGTGGTCTGGCTCGACGGCGCCACCGACCGCCGCCCGCCCATGTTGCGGGTCGCGCCGCTGAGCGTGAGCGGCATGCTGCGCGACCGGCTGTTCGGCGAGCGCACGGTGGTGCTCACCTCCGCCACGCTCGCCCTCGGCGGCACGTTCGACGGGCTGGCCGCGCAGTGGGGGCTGGGCGACAGCAAGCGCTGGCAGGGCATCGACGTCGGCTCGCCGTTCGACCACCAGCGCGCCGGCATCCTCTACGTCGCCAAACACCTCCCCCAGCCGGGCCGCGACGGGCTGCCGCAGCAGTATCTCGACGAGATCACCGAGCTCATCGAGGCGGCCGGCGGGCGCACGCTGGGGCTGTTCTCCTCGATGCGCGCCGCCAAGGCCGCCACGGAGGCGCTGCGCGAGCGGCTCGACGTGCCGCTGCTGTGCCAGGGCGACGACTCGACCATGCTCCTGGTCAAGCAGTTCGCCGAGGACGAGCCGACCTGCCTGTTCGGCACGTTGTCGCTGTGGCAGGGGGTCGACGTCCCCGGGCCGTCACTGCGGCTGGTCATCATCGACCGGGTGCCGTTCCCGCGTCCCGACGATCCGCTCACCTCGGCCCGGCAGCGGCACGTCGCGGCGCGCGGCGGCAACGGGTTCATGGCGGTGGCGGCCAACCACGCGGCCCTGCTGCTGGCCCAGGGCGCCGGCCGGTTGCTGCGCGCCCAGGACGACAAGGGCGTCATCGCGGTCCTCGACCCGCGCCTGGCCACGGCCCGGTACAGCGGTTTCCTGCTGGGCTCGTTGCCGCCGTTCTGGCGCACCACCGACCCGGCCGTCCCCCGTGCCGCGCTCAAGCGCCTGTCCACCGAGTCCTGACCCGCTGCTTTTCAGGGGCTGTCTTCGGGCAACGGCCTTTTTTCTTACGGCTTCGCCGGGTCAGGCCACCCGCCGTACGGGGCCGGTGGCCTTCCAGGAAACGCCCGCTGACCCTTCACCGGCGGGCCGCCGTCACGCGAGCCCGCCCTGCCCCACTCCGTGGCCCCGCGAGCCCGCGACGGAACCCTGAGCGGGCCTGATCCGGGGGCGGTCCTGCGAGAGCGGCTAGAACGGGGTGAGGTCGGGGCGTTTCGGGGTGAGGCCGTCGCCGGAGGAGGTGCCGCGCAGGCGGCGGGACATCCACGGCACCAGGTGCTCGCGGATCCACTGGGCGTCCTCGCGGCGCCGCGCCCGCGGGTCGACCAGCCGCTCCGGCCAATCCTTGCGCCAGTCGTCGAACGGCACCCCGAGCACGTCGAGCACGCGGGCCGCCACCAGCCGGTGGCCGTCCTCGTTCATGTGCAGGCGGTCGGCGCTCCAGGCCCGCCAGTCGCGCAGCCCCTGCATCGACCACTGGTCGACCAGCCGGCAGCCGTAGAGGTCGGCGATGGAGCGGATGTGCAGGTAGAAGATGGCGAAACGGCCGCGCAGCCGCCGCATCAGCGGCGTGTCGCGCGGATCGACCCCGGTGAACAGCAGCACGTCCGCGCCTCCGGCCCGCAGGTCGCGCACCGCGCGGGCCAGGCGCTTGGCCATCACGTCGGGGTCGCTGCCCGGCCGCAGCAGGTCGTTGCCGCCCGCGCAGAAGCTGACCAGGTCGGGACCCATCTCGATGGCCCGCGGCACCTGCTCGGTGACGATCTGGTCGAGCAGCTTGCCGCGGACGGCCAGGTTCGCGTAGCGGAACGCCGGGTCGTCGGCGGCGAGCCGCTCGGCCACCCGGTCGGCCCAGCCGCGGTAGTGCCCGTCGGGGCCTGGATCGTTCAGTCCTTCGGTGAAACTGTCCCCGAGTGCGACGAAGGACTTGTATTGCCTCATGAGCTGCTGTTCATCTCCGCGATAGCGTGTAGCGCCAGGACGTAGGACTGTAGTCCGAATCCGGCGATCGTGCCCGTCGCCACCCCGGCGACGACCGAGGTGTGGCGAAACTCTTCCCTCGCCGCGGGGTTGCTGATGTGCACCTCGACGAGCGGGGCGGTGCGCTGGGCGATGGCGTCGCGCACGGCGTAGGAGTAGTGGGTGAAGGCGGCCGGGTTGAGCACGACGGGGATGCGGCCGTCGGCGGCCTCGTGCAGCCAGCCGATCAGCTCGGCCTCGTCGTCGGTCTGGCGCACCTCGACCTGCTCGCCGAGCTTGCGGCCGGTCTCACGGCACAGCTCGGCGAGGTCCTCCAGCGTCTCGGCCCCGTAGACGTCGGGCTCGCGGGTGCCGAGCCGGCTCAGGTTGGGGCCGTTGAGCACGAGGATCATCGCGCGATCTCCTTGTAGGCGGCTTCGAGCAGCTCTTCGGCGGGGTCTTCGAGGCGGCCCGGCCTGGCCAGGTCGTCGAGGACGACGAAACGCTGCTTGGCGCCCCGGTTCTTCTTGTCCAGCCGCATGTGGTCGCGCAGCCGCGGCCAGGCGCCGGCGTGGTAGGAGACCGGCAGGCCCACGGAGGTGAGGATCGCGCGGGTGCGGGCGGTCAGGTCGGCGCGGCCGGACAGCCGGGACAGCTCGGCGGCGTAGACCATGCCGATGGCGACCGCCTCGCCGTGGCGGATCGTGTAGTGCTCGTCGCGCTCGATGGCGTGGGCGAGCGTGTGGCCGTAGTTGAGGATCTCGCGCAGGCCCTGCTCGCGCAGGTCGGCGCCCACGACGTGGGCCTTGACGCGGATCTTGCGCTCGATCAGCTCGCGGGTGTGGGGGCCGTCGGGCCGGGTGGCCCCCTCGGGGTCGGACTCGATCAGCGTGAGGATCTGCGGGTCGGCGATGAAGCCGCCCTTGATGATCTCAGCGAGCCCCGCCACGTAGTCGGCCTTCGGCATGCCGGGCAGCACGGCCAGGTCGCAGAGCACCCCGGCGGGCGGCAGGAACGTGCCCACCAGGTTCTTGCCCTCGGGGGTGTCGATGCCGTTCTTGCCGCCGACGGCAGCGTCGACCATGGCCAGCAGCGTCGTCGGGACGAGCACGACCTGCACGCCGCGCAGCCAGGTGCCGGCCACGAACCCGGCCAGGTCGGTCGTCGCGCCGCCGCCCACGCCCACGACGGCGTCGGAGCGGGTCAGGCCGTGGCGGCCGAGCGCGGACCACAGGCCGGCGGCCACCTCGGGCGTCTTGCACGCCTCGCCGTCGGGGACGGGCAGGTCGGCCACCTCGTAGCCGGCCTCGGCCAGCGCCGCGAGGACCGGACGGGACAGCTCGGGCAGGCCCTGCGGGCGGACAACGGCGACCGTGCGCACGCCCGGCCGGAACAGGCCAGGCAGCTCGGCCTGCACGCCGCTGCCCACCACGACGTCGTAGGGGCTGTCGCCGGATACGGCGATCCGCGTCGCGGTCATGCCGGCAGACCCTCCAGGATCTCGTCGGCGAGCTCGCCGGGGTCGCGTTTGTCGGTGGCGAGCGTGACCACGGCCAGGCGCTCGTAGACCGGCCGCCGCTCCTCCATCAGCTTCTTGAGCTGGCTGCGCGGGTTGAGCACGAGCAGCGGCCTGGCCGAGCCGAGCCCGACCCGCTGGACCGCGTCGGCCAGGCCCACCTGCAGGTAGACCACGTGGTGACCGGCGAGCAGGGCCTGGGTCTCCTCGTTGAGCACGGCGCCGCCGCCGAGCGACAGGACGCCGTCGTGCTCGGCCAGGGCGCGGCGCACAGCCTGGTGTTCCAGCTCGCGGAAGCGGGCCTCGCCGTCCTCGACGAAGATGTCGGCGACCGGCTTGCCGGCCACGGCCTCGACGTCGGCGTCGGTGTCGCGGAAGGCGACGCCGAGCCGCTCGGCCAGCAGCTGGCCGATCGTGGTCTTGCCGGATCCGGGCGGGCCGATGAGCACGGCTCTGGTCACTGGTCGCTCACCCCTTCTCGTTCGCTCCGCGCGGCCGTCACTTGATCACCATCGAGGAGAGGTAGCCGGACAGGTTGCGGGCGACCTCCTCCACCGAGTCGCCGCCGAACTTCTCCAGGGCCGCGTCGGCCAGCACCAGCGCGACCATGGCCTCGGCCACGATGCCCGCGGCCGGGACGGCGCACACGTCGGAGCGCTCGTGGTGGGCCTTGGCCGCCTCGCCGGTCTTGACGTCGATCGTGGCCAGGGCCCTCGGCACGGTGGAGATGGGCTTCATGGCGGCGCTGACCCGCAGAACCTCGCCGTTGGTCATGCCACCCTCGACGCCGCCCGCGCGGTTGGTGACGCGCTTGACGCCGTTCTCGGCGGTGTACTCGATCTCGTCGTGGGCGCGCGAGCCGGGCCGGCGGGCGGTCTCGAAGCCGTCGCCGACCGCGACGCCCTTGATCGCCTGGATGCCCATGAGGGCCGCGGCGAGCCGGGAGTCGAGCCTGCGGTCCCAGTGGGTGTAGCTGCCCAGGCCGGGCGGCAGGCCGTAGGCGAGCACCTCGACGACGCCGCCGAGCGTGTCGCCGTCTTTGTGCGCCTGGTCGATCACGGCGACCATGGCGGCGCTGCCCTCGGGGTCGGAGCAGCGGACCGGGTCTTCGTCGATCCTGGCCAGGTCGCCAGGGCCGGGCAGCACCTCGGTCGGGGTCTGCGCGCCGCCGATGGAGGTGACGTGGCTGACGATGTCGACGCCGAGCGCCTGCTTCAGGAAGCGCCTGGCGACCTCGCCGAGCGCGACGCGGGCCGCGGTCTCGCGGGCGCTGGCCCGGTCGAGCACCTGACGGGCGTCGTCGAAGCCGTACTTCTGCATGCCGGCCAGGTCGGCGTGGCCGGGGCGGGGACGGGACCGCGGCGCGTTGCGGGCCAGGCCGGCCAGCTCGGCCGGGTCGACCGGGTCGGCCGACATGACCTTCTCCCACTTGGGCCACTCGGTGTTGCCCACGCGGACGGCGACCGGGCTGCCCATGGTGCGGCCGTGGCGCACGCCGCCGACGATCGTCACCTGGTCCTGCTCGAACTTCATCCGCGCGCCGCGGCCGTAGCCGAGCCTGCGGCGGCGCAGGGCCTCGTCGATCGCGGCCGTGGTCACCTCGACCCCGGCGGGCAGTCCTTCGAGGATGGCAACGAGTTCGGGGCCGTGGGACTCTCCGGCCGTCAACCAGCGCAACATGACTCCAAGTCTTCCACGTGCGGCCGGGTGGGATGTCCGTCGTTCACCAGCCGAGACAGAGCGCCACGAAAGCACCGAGCAGCATGAACGGCCCGAAGGGGAACTGGGTGTGCCGGTCGCCCCGCCCGGTGAGCAGCAGCGCGACCGCGTACAGCGCGCCGAGCACCTGCCCGGCGAACGCGGCGGCCACCCACGTCTGCCAGCTCATCGCCGCCGCCGCCATGCCGATGAGCCCGGCCAGCTTGACGTCGCCGAGGCCCATCGCGGCCGGCCTGGCGAACCACAACAGACCGTAGACAGCCGCCAGCGCCGCCGCGCCGAGCAGCGCGCGCGGCAGCTCCCCGGTGGGGAGCAGGGTCAGTGCGATGATCGGGTACGCGGGCAGCGTGATCGCGTCGGGCAGCAGGGTGGTACGCCAGTCGATGACCGCCAGCGCCGTGCCGGCCAGCGCGAGCCCCGTGTACGGCGGCCCGGCGAGCCAGGCGGTCAGCGCCGTCACGGCGGCGGTCAGCAGTTCCACGCCCGGCGGCCAGGACGGCGGGGACGCGAGGTCGTCGTAGGCGTCGGCCAGCGCCCTGACCTGGTGTCCGGCGACCAGACCGAGCAGCGCCATCAGTGCGACCACGAGCAGACACTAATGCGGCGGCCCGGCGGCCGTCCCGGGATCGCGGCGGGCGGCCCGGGTATGGCGTGCGCCAAGAGCGAACCCGCGTCCCGGCGGGCCTTCGCGCCCCGGACGGAGGGCCGCGACGCACGCCGGCGGTCATGGGTTCGGGGGCGATCCCCCAAGGAACTTTGATCGTCCGGGACGGGGTGGCACGCGGCTGCGGGGGTGGTCAGGAACTTACTTTCTGTCGTGGCCCCCCGGAAGAGTGACCGAGAGGAAGACCCATGTTCCGTGGCATCCTGGCCGGCGGCCTCGCGCTGAGCGCCGCAAGCCTCATCATGACCGGCCCCGCCGCGTACGCCGACCTGCAGGCCCCTTACGCGCGGGCCGCGGCGATCGTCGACGCGGACGGCGAGCTGAACAACGGCAAGAACATCCTCAAGACGTGGCGGGCCTCGACCGGCCGCTACTGCGTGATGGTCGACAGGCACGTCACCACGTCCGCCGCGGTGATCCAGATCACCCCGCGGGCGCCCCGCCGCCTGCCGTTCATCGCCTACCGGAACTCGTCGGCGACCTGCCACGAGTCCAACACGATCACCGTCGGCGTCTATGACACCAGCACCGGCCGGCTCGCCGACGGCGGCTTCGACCTGACCATCTCCTGACCGAGAACCGAGGGAGCACCCATATGAACATCATCCGGCGCGCCGCCGGCGTCGCGCTCGTCGCGGCGGCCGTCCTCACCCCCGCGGCGGCGTACGCGGACACTCCCTACGCCCAGGCCTCGGCCACCGTCAGGGCGGACGGCGTGGTGACCGCCAGCAAGAACGTCGAGGAGGTCAGGCGCATGTTCCGCGGGACGTACTGCGTGATCCTCGGCGACGACGTCGACTACAACGGCGACCTGGCGATCCACGTGACGCCGACCGGCCGGTCCAGCTACCCGCGCTCGCTGTCGGTGCAGCGCGGGGCGGCGATCTGCGGCGGCCACTACCGGGCGGTCGCGGTCTACAGCCAGCTCGCCGACGGCGTGGCGGCCGACACCGGGTTCTACCTGACCGTCTCCTGACGACGTCCGCTCCTGAGGACGTCCGCTCCTGAGCACATCCGCTCCTGAGGACGTCCGGCGAACGCCCCCGGCCGGTGACGACACCGGTCGGGGGCGTCGGCTTGTCCGGCTTGAGGGAGGAAGCGGTGCTCAGCCGTTTCCGTGGGGAAGCGGTGTTCAGTTGTTTCGGCGGGAGAACCAGCGGCGGCGGGGCGGGGCGGGCTCCATCCTGGCGACCGTGACGCCGCCGAGCTGGCCGACGGTGCCGGACTCGACCGCGGCCAGCGCCCTCAGCACCTCGCCCTCGATCACGAACTGCACCGGGCCTGCCACGTCGACCACGACCGCCGCGGCCTCCTCGTGCACGGCCGCCCGGCAGACCTGGAGCGTGCCGGTCTGGATCGGGCGGGCGTCCTTGCGCCATCTGCTCAGCGCGTCGGTGCCGGTGAAGGCGAGCACCGCGTGCCTGCCGTCCTGGCCGACGAGCTTGGGCAGCGCCATCTCGCTCTCCTTCTCCTGGCGCAGCCCGTGCTCACCGACCTCGGACTCGGTCAGCAGGGCGACCACCGGCACCAGCAGCCGCGCGCCGCTCAGGGCGGCCAGCACGTCGGCGGGGCCGCACGCGCCCGACTCGTAGGCGGCCAGGGCGGCGGCCACGGCGGGGGCGGCGCTGCCGTCGTCGTCGGGGTCGAGTGGCTGTGGGATGGTCGGCACAACGAACGAGACTACCCGCGAGCCTTACCGCCCCCGCTCCTGGATGCCTTCCTTCCTGGGATGCTCGTGAGCGTTCTGCCGGTGTTCTGCCGGTCTTCTGTCGGTGTTCTGTCGGGCCGGGCTGCTAGACAGGTGCGGTGCGGATCTCTCGGCTCCCCCTCGACGAGCAGACTGCGGCCGTGCGGGCCGTGCTGGAGACCGACCCGGTGCTGGTGCGGGTGCTCGGCGGAGCCCGCTCGCTCGGCCTGCCCGGCTGGTGGCTGGCGGCGGGCGCGGTCGTCCAGGCGATCTGGAACCACGTGACCGGGCGTCCGGCGGGCTACGGCGTCAAAGACTACGACCTGATCTATCACGATCCGTCCGACCTGTCGTGGGAGGCGGAGGACCGCGCGATCAGGGCCGGGCGGGAGCTGTTCGGCGACGTGCCGGTGGAGATCCGCAACGAGGCCCGCGTCCACCTGTGGTACGAGCGCCGCTTCGGCGTGCCGTGCCCGCCCTACGACAGCTCCGAGGCCGCGATCGACTCCTTCCCCAGCACCACGAGCGCGATCGGCGTCCGAATCACCCCGTCGGGGGCGTGGCAGGTCTACGCCCCTTACGGCGTGGCCGACGCCTTCAACCTCGTGCTGCGTCCCAACCCCCGGCAGGCACCGCGCGAGGTCTACGAGGCCAAGGCGGCGCGCTGCGCCGAAGCCTGGCCCGAGCTGACCGTGCTCCCCTGGTGCGAGCCGGGGCCGACCGGTCATCCGGGCCGGCCGAGCGACCGAGGCCCGGACGGTTGACCGAGGCCCGGCCGCTCAGCCGAGGTCGGCGATGGCCGCGACCGGTCCACCGCCCGACGGCCCCTGGTGCACGGCGGCCACCGAGACGAACACCGCGGGGTCGCCGGTGACCGAGGCCGCCACCCCGCCGACGGCCGCCTTGATCTGCCGGTGCCAGTGCACGTCGGAGTCGTCCAGCATGATGTTGCGCCGCCCGCGCACCCGCCCCGACGGGTCGGCCTCGCACTTCATGAACACGTTGACCAGCCGCCCGCCGAGGTCGGAAGGGTGGGGGCGGTCCGGCAGCGGCAGCCCGGAGTCCCTGATGGCCGCCCAGATGCCGTCGGCGTCGAGCGCGTCCTTCATGACGCTGTGCCCGATGCGGTAGCGCCCGCCGATGCCGCGCACGTTGCCCACCAGCACGATCTGCGCCCGGTCCAGCTCCACCCCCGACGAGCACGACGCCACCGAGGAGTACAGCGACAGGTCCTTGTGGATCTGGTCGGCCCGCGGCATGTCGATCTCGCCGAGCGCGACGGCGATGCCGAGCGCGGTGGTGGAGTTGGACAGGTCCATCGACGGGCCGGTCTCCTCGATGGCGGTGTCCTGGCCGCGGCTCCTGGCCTCGGTGATGGTGGCCAGGGTGAGCAGCGGCGTCTTGGTCTGGACGTAGTGCACGTCACGCGGGTCGTCGATGCCGGCGATCTTCATGGCCTCCCGCACCCCGGCGGCCACCTTCTCCACCATCGCCGGACGGCCGATGTCCTCGGGCAGGATCACCTCGCTCATCGCCACGCCCACCGACAGGCGCGGCTCGTCGCTCATCGGCGCGTCCGCCGTGGTGGCGAAGACGGTGGCGTGCGGGCTGAGCACGCCGTCGGTGCCGCCCGACCACACCAGCGGCACGCTCTCGGGGGACGGGTGGTCGTGCTCGGCCAGGACCTCGCGGAAGGCCCGGTCGGCCAGGATGCGCGTGTAGTCGTTGACGCCGCCGTTGCCCTCGGTCTTGCCGATCACCGCGAGCACCCGGCGCGCCTCGATCACCCCGTCCTCGATGAGCCGGGACAGCCCGGAGGCGTCGGTCACGCTCTCGATCGGCACCTTTCGCACTTCAATCGGGTCCGGCATGCGTTGCCCCTTCTCCAGTACCGGCTTCCCCACCGTCGCGACGCTAGCCGAGCGGCCCGGCGGGGTTCATGGGCAATGTCTGCCCATGAACGGCCGCGGCGATGTCAAGGTGCGCTGGCCGGTCAAGCTCTCGGCGGAACCTGGAAGGGCACAAAAGGAACGAAGGTAGTGTCCCGGATGTGATTCGCGAAGCCCACGTCAACGGCATCAAGCTCGTCTACCGCGAGGAGGGCGACCCCGCCGCTCCGCCGCTGGTCCTCCTCCACGGCAGGACCGCGGACCACAACGACTGGAACGGCATCACCCAGCACTTCGCCGCCCGTCACCACGTCCTGGCCCCCGACCTGCGCGGCCACGGGGCCAGCGACCGTCCGGGCGAGTACGCGGTGGGCACGATGGCCGAGGACGTCGTGGCGCTCCTCGACCACCTGGGCCTCGACCGCGTCCGGCTGGTCGGGCACTCGCTCGGCGGCATGGTCTCCTACCACGTGGCCATGCGCCACCCCGAGCGGGTCGAGCGGCTGGTGCTGGAGGACGTCACGGCGCCGTACCCGATCAAGGGGCGGCAGCCGCTCGTGGAGGACGACTCCACCGGCTTCGACTGGCGGATGATGCACCAGACCGAGCCGTTCATCGTCGATCCCGACCCGGCGCTGGCCGCCGAGCTGGGGAAGATCACGGCGCCCACGCTGGTGCTGTCGGGCGGACGGCTGAGCCCGTTCGACGCCCCCGGGCTGGCCCGCCTGATCCCCGGCGCCGAGCTGGTCACGATCGAGGCCGGGCACCTCGTCCACGCCACCGAGCGGGCCGCCTTCCTGGCCGCGGTGGACGCCTTCCTGGGCAGGTGAGCCCAGACAGGTCCGGCCCCTCTATGCTGGTCGTCCCCCCACGAGTCACGGAGACCCGCTGTGTCCAGCCCCCCACCGGCCCCCCGTCCCGGCATGACCCCGGAGCGGGTCGGGATGTTCAGCGACGCCGTCTTCGCGATCGCGATCACGCTGCTCGTCCTGGAGATCCCCCGCCCCTCTGAGGACGACTTCCGTGACCTCGCGGGCTTCCTGAGCCATCACCAGGGCTCGTTCGCGGCGTTCGCACTGGCCTTCCTCATGTTGTGGTTCAGCTGGCGGGCCCACCACACGCTCTTCGACCAGCTCCACCGGGTCTCCCAGCCGGTCCTGCTGCTGCATGTGCCGCTGCTGCTGTGCTCGGCGTTCCTGCCGTACACGATGAACCTGTGGAGCGAGATGTCGGCGGCCGACATCGACGTGCAGGCGTCCAAGGGGCTGGCGCTGGCGCTGTTCGCGGGGACCGAGGCGCTCCTGATGTTCTGCCAGGGCGCGCTGTTCACGCTGGCCCTGTCGCAGGGGCTGCTCAACGCCCACGCGAGCAGGCGGCGCATGGCCACCTCGGCCTGGGTGTACTGGGGCTGCGGGGTGCTCTGGGCGGTCAGCGCGGTCCTGGCATTCGGCGTCGGCGAGGACTCCACGTTCCTGTGGATGGCCACGCCGGTCGTGGTCGCGGTGATCGTGCTCGTCCGCAGGCGGCTCGCCCCCGGCGTGGTTCAGCCGGATGTCACGGGGCAAACGTGACCTCAATGTCACAAAGATCCGCCAAGGTGAAAAGGTGCGAACGAGGCTCAGCGATCATGTAAGGGAACGACTGGGCACGTTCGGTCTCATGGCGCCCTCGATCGTGCAGTGCGCGGTGGGCGCGGCGCTGGCCTGGATCGTCGCCGTGGACCTGCTCGGGCACGCCCGGCCGTTCTTCGCGCCGATCTCCGTGCTGATCTGCGTCGGCGTGGGGCTCGGCCAGCGGCTGCGGCGCGTCGCCGAGCTGGTGGTCGGCGTGAGCGTCGGCGTCGGCGTCGGCGACCTGCTGGTGTCCTGGATCGGCTCGGGCCCCTGGCAGCTGGCGCTGGTCGTCGGGCTGGCCATGGCCGTCGCGCTGCTGCTCAACGGCGGGGCGCTGTTCGTCGCGCAGGCGGGCTCGTCGGCGGTGCTGGTGGCCACGCTGCTGCCCGGCGAGAACGCCGGCGGCCTCGACCGCATGGCCGACGCCCTCACCGGGGGCGTCATCGGCGTCGCGGCGGTCGCGCTGATGCCCGCCAGCCCGTTCACCATCGCGGCCAAACACCTGTCGGGGGTGCTGGACGCGCTGTCCACCGTCCTGGAGCAGGCGGCGGAGGCGATCGAGAAGCGGGACGTCGACCTGGCCGCCGAGGCGCTGGAGGAGGCGCGGACGACGCAGGCCGCCGTCGAGGAGTTCTCGATGGCGCTGGAGACCAGCAAGGAGATCACCATGATCTCGCCGCTGCACTGGCATCGCCGGGCCGCCCTGACCCGGTACGAGACCGCCGCCGTCCCCGTCGACCTGGCCCTGCGCAACGCCCGGGTGATGGTCCGCCGCACGCTGGCCGCGCTGGGCGAGGCGAGCCCGCCGCCCACGGCGCTGGCCGAGGCGATGCGCGAGGTCTCGGAGGCGGCGCTGCTGCTGCAGCTGGAGCTGGCCGCCGGACGCGATCCCCTGCTGGCGCGGCAGGCGCTGCTCGCGGTGGCCGGCCGGGAACGGCCCGAGCGGCTGGGCTTCTCGGCGCACGTCATCATCGCGCAGCTGCGGTCGATCGCGGTGGACCTGTTGCAGGCCACGGGCCTGGAGCACGAGCAGGCCAGCCAGGCGCTCACCCCGCTCGACGAACCCCAGGGCAGCTAGGACCCCCGCGCACGCGAAAGGCGGGCACCCGTACGGGCACCCGCCTTCGCGGTTCTACGGTTTCGCGGTCTTGCGGTTACGCGGTTCTGCTCGTTACGCGGTTCGCGCCTTCGCGGTTCCGCGGGGAGGTCAGACCGTCTGGAGCGCGGCCTCGGCCTCCAGGGTCGCGGCGGTGGCGTTGATCACGGCGGCCACCCGCAGCGCCTCCTGGACCTGCTCACGCGGCAGCCCCGCGCCCCGCAGCACCTGCTCGTGCGACTCCAGGCAGCGGCCGCAGCCGTTGATCGCGGAGACCGCCAGGCACCACAGCTCGAAGTCCGTCTTGTCCACGCCCGGGTTGCCGATCACGGTCATCCGGAGCCTGGCCGGCAGCGTCGCGTACGTCTCGTCGCCGATCAGGTGGGTGGCGCGGTAGTAGACGTTGTTCATCGCCATGATCGACGCGGCCGCCTTGGCGGCGGTGAACGCCTCGGCCGACAGGTGCTCGGCGGCGTCCTGCGAGAGCTCGGCGATGACCCGCGCCGACCTGGTGGCCAGGGCGCACGCCAGGACGGTGCCCCAGAGCTGCTGGTCGGTCAGCGACGAGGTGGTCGTGACCGAGCCCAGGTTGAGCCTGGTGTCCTTGGCGTAGTCGGGCAGGAGCGACTTCAGGGTGTCGACGCTCACTGGGCAAGCAGCTTCTGGGCGTCGAGGCCGGCCTCGCCCTTGTTCCAGTTGCACGGGCACAGCTCGTCGGACTGCAGGGCGTCGAGGACCCGCAGGACCTCCTTGACGTTGCGGCCCACGGAACCGGCGGTCACCATCGAGAACTGGATCTCGTTGTTCTGGTCGACGATGAACGTGGCGCGCTGGGCGACGCCGTCCTGGCCGAGCACGCCGCAGGCCTGCGACAGCTCGCGCTTGATGTCGCTCAGCATCGGGAAGGGCAGGTCGCGCAGGTCCTCGTGGTTCTTGCGCCAGGCGTGGTGCACGAACTCGGAGTCCACCGAGACGCCGAGCACCTGGGCGTCACGGTCGGCGAACTCGCCGTTGAGACGGCCGAACTCGGCGATCTCGGTCGGGCAGACGAACGTGAAGTCCTTCGGCCAGAAGAACACCACGCGCCACTTGCCCTCGTAGGTCTTGTGGTTGATCTCAGCGAACGCCTTGTCGGGGTCGAGGTCGACACAGGCCGTGAGTTCGTACTCGGGGAAGCGGTCACCGACGGTGAGCAAGTTCCTACTCCTTCGGAGGAAGTGCGGGTCAGGGCACCTACGTTGCCGCACCTAGCATTGATTCGAGAAATCGAGTAGTTGGACCAATCTGAGAGGTGATTCCTATCAGTGAGCCCATGCCCACCCTCGCTCAGCTGCGTTCCTTCCTCGCCGTGGCCGAGCATCTCCACTTCAGGGAGGCGGCGACGGCACTGAAGATGAGCCAACCCACCCTCTCCGGAAATATCGCCTCATTGGAGGAGATATTGGACACACAGCTGCTGGAGCGGACCACCCGCAAGGTGCTGCTCACCTCCGCCGGCGAGCGCGTGGCCGAGCACGCCTGGCGAGTGCTGGCCGCCGTGGAGGACCTGATGGGCGAGGCCGCCCAGAACCGCGAGCCCTTCAGCGGACCGGCCCACCTCGGCGTCATCCCCACCGTGGCGCCGTACGTGCTGCCCGCGCTGCTGCCCATGTTCGCCCAGCGCTTCCCGCAGCTCAAGCTGACCGTCCACGAGGCCAAGACGGACACGATCCTGGAGGAGGTCCGCGAGGGACGGCTCGACCTGGTCCTGCTCGCCCTGCCGACGGACGTGGGCGGCCTGGTGGAGACGCCGCTCTACGACGAGGACTTCCTGCTGGCCCTCCCCCACGACCACCCCCTGGCCGCGGACCCCGCGCCGCTCGACCGCGACGCGCTCAAGGGCCTGGACATCGTGCTCCTCAACCAGGGCCACTGCCTGCGCGAACAGGCCATAGACGTGTGCCGCGAGGTGGGCGCGCGGGCCACCGCGACCACGTACGCGACCAGCCTGCCGACGCTGGTGCAGCTCGTGGCGGGCGGCCTCGGCGTGACGCTGCTGCCGGAGTCGGCCGTGCCGGTGGAGACCGGCAAGCGGGTACGCCTGGCGCTGCGCCGCTTCGCCGCCCCCGCCCCCGGCCGCACGATCGGCCTGGCCTACCGCGCCTCCTCGGCCCGCGTGGCCGAGTACGACCAGCTCGCCAAGGCCGTCCGCACCGCCATCCGCCAACGCCGCCTCCCGGTCAAGCTCACCTCGTGAACGTGCGCAGCGCCCCGGCGATCTCCGTCACGTCGTCGAGCTTGCCGGAGGCGACGGCGACGACCAGGTCGTAGGCGTCGTCGTCGGCCGGGTCGAACTCGATTCCGTTCTTCGCGAGGAAGACGTAGGTCGTCAGCCAGCCTGCGCGCTTGTTTGGTTGGTGACGATCGAGTGGAGGAGGACCGCGGCCTTGGTCATCAGGTCGGGATGGGTGTCATGCCCGAACAGCGAGGTCTGCGGCCGCAGGAGCACGGCCTCCCAGGAGCCCGAGGTCGCGCGCTGAAGGGGGCCGCCCAGCGCGGCCGCGCGATCCGAGGCCCTTGTGTCGAGGCTGACGTAGCGGATCACGCGCCCAGCCTGCGCAACAGGTCCGCGAATCGCCTGGCCCCCTTCTCCGCAAGAGCGTCGGTGATCTCGTCGTCGGAGGCGCGCTCCAGGTACTCCTCGATCGCGCGCAGCACGATCTGCCGCATGCTTCGCCCTTCCAGCTCGGCACGCGCACGAAGAGCCTCGGTCTGTTCGTCGTTCAGGCGAAGGGTCATGGCCATGCCCTCATCGTGGCGTGGGGCGCCATGGCAGCGAAACCACCGGGAACGCTTTACTCTCGGTTGCGCCGGTCGGAGGTCAGCGGGGGACGAGGTGGAAGAAGGAGCCGTCGGCAGGGGTGTGGGCGGGGTCGGAGAGGTCGTCCAGGCGGGTGGCCGCCTCCGGCGGGAGGGTGAGGTCGAAGGCGGCCAGGTTCTCCCGCAGCTGCCGTACCGAGCGCGGCCCGAGCAGCACCGACGTGACGCCGGGACGTCCCGCGACCCAGGCCAGGGCGACCGCGGCCGGGTCGGCCCCCAGCTCGGCCGCGACCTCGGCCAGCCCCTCGGCGACGGCCAGGTTGCGGTCGTTGAGCAGCGACTGCGCCCAGCGGGCCGCGCCGGGCATCGCGGCGCCGAGCAGGCGGCCCATGCGGCTGTCCGGGTCGGGGAGCTCGCCGCGCCGGTAGCGGCCGGTCAGGACGCCGCCGCCGAGCGCGCCGTACACGACCGTGCCGAGGCCGAACCGGGCGCAGGCGGGCAGGATCTCGGCCTCGACGACCCGCTGGAGCAGCGAGTACTGCGGTTGCAGGCTCACGAACGGCGTGCCGCCCACCCGCTCGGCCGCCCACTGCGCCTCGACGATCTGCGCGGCGGTGAAGTTGGAGCAGCCGAGGTAGCGCACCTTGCCCGCGCGGACGAAGCCGTCGAGGGTGGCCATCGTCTCCTCGATCGGCGTGCCCGGGTCCCACTGGTGACACTGGTAGAGGTCGATGTAGTCGGTGCCGAGGCGGCGCAGGCTGGCCTCCAGGGCGCGGGTGAGGTGCCGTCTGGACAGGCCCCGCCCCTCCGGGCCGACCGGCATGGCGCCCTTGGTGGCCAGCACGACCCACTCGCGCCTGCCGCGCAGCGCCCGGCCGACGATCTCCTCGGTCTCGCCCCGGTGGTAGAGGTCGGCGGTGTCGATGAAGTTGCCGCCCGCGTCGAGGTAGGCGTCGATGACGCGGCCCGCCTCGGCGGCGTCGCCCGCGGCCAGGCCGTGCTCGGTGCCGAAGTTCATGGTGCCGAGGCAGGCGCGGGAGACGCGCAGCCCGGAACGTCCCATGGTTGGGAAGTGCACGAATGCCCCTAGAATCGGAATGACTGTTCCGCTTGGATGCGGGGAACGATACGGAACAACGGTTCCGGATGTCAACGCGAGGATGTTCGACGCGAGGAGGGCCCATGCGTGCCGACGCCCGGCGCAACCGCGCCCGTGTGCTGGAGGCGGCCGAGGTCGTGCTGGCCCGCGACGGGCTCGACGCCTCGATGCGCGAGATCGCCGCGCTGGCCGGCGTGGGCGTGGGGACGATCTACCGCCAGTTCCCCACCAAGGAGGCCCTGTACGCGGCGATCGTGGCCGACCGGCAGGAGCGGCTGGCCGAGATGGCAGCAGAGCTGGCCGGCGCCGCCGACGCCGGAGCGGCCTTCTTCGAGTTCTTCGACCGCATCGTGGCCTACTCGACGGTCAAGAAGATCCTGGTGGACGCCCTGGCCAGCGCCGGCATCGACGCCAAGGCGGGCGCGCCCGACATCAGGGGCGCGATCGGCGCGCTGCTGGAGCGGGCGCAGCGAGCGGGGGCGGTGCGCGCGGACGTGGGCATGACGGAGCTGCTCGCCCTGCTCAGCGCCGCCTGCCTGGCGGCGCAGCACCACAACTGGAGCGACGACCTGCGGGCCAGGGCCCTGGCCGTGCTGTTCGACGGCCTGCGCCGGGCTACCCCTGCGACAGGCGCTTGAGCCGGGTCACCGCCTCGTCGATGACCTCGTCCTTCTTGCAGAACGCGAAGCGGACGAAGTGCCGGCCGCGTTCGGGGTGCTCGTAGAAGACCTGCGTGGGGATGGCCACCACCCCGGCCAGCTCGGGCAGGCGGCGGGTGAGCTCCAGGCCGTCGGTGAAGCCCAGCGGCCGGATGTCGGTCTGCACGAAGTACGTGCCCGCCGGCCCGAACACCTCGAAGCCCGCCGCCGCCAGCCCGTCCATCAGCCGGTCGCGTTTGTCCTGGAGCCCGGCGCGCAGCGCGGCCACCCACTCCAGCTCGGTGCGCAGTCCGTACGCCACCGCGAGCTGCCAGGGCGCGCTCGCGGTGAAGGTGAGGAACTGCTTGACCGTGGAGACCGCCCGCACCAGCTCGGGCGGCGCGCACACCCAGCCGGTCTTCCAGCCCGTGACCGAGAACGTCTTGCCCGCAGAGGAGATCATGACCGTGCGCTCGCGCATGCCGGGCAGCGTGGCCAGCGGGACGTGCTCGACGCCGTCGAAGGTGAGGTGCTCGTAGACCTCGTCGGTGATCGCGATCAGGCCGTGCTCCTGGCACAGCTCGGCGATGACCGTCAGCTCGTCCCTGGTGAAGACGGTCCCCGTCGGGTTGTGCGGTGAGTTGACCAGGATCGCCCGGGTACGCGGCGTGACGGCGGCGCGCAGCTCGTCGGGGTCGAAGGTGAAGCGGCCGTCCACCGGACGCAGCGTCACCGCCGCGAGCCTGGCCTGGGCCAGCGCGATCGAGGCCGCGTAGGAGTCGTAGTACGGCTCGAACGCGATCACCTCGTCGCCCGGCTCGCACAGCGCCAGCACGCTCGCCGCGATGGCCTCGGTGGCGCCCACGGTGACCAGCACCTCGCCCGCCGGGTCGTAGTCGAGCCGGTAGTGGGCCATCCGGTGCTCCGAGACCGCCTGCCGGAGCTCCAGCACCCCAGGCCCCGGCGGGTACTGGTTGGCGCCCGAGGTGATCGCCTGCACGGCGCGGTCGAGCATGGCGGCCGGGCCGTCGGTGTCAGGGAAGCCCTGTCCGAGGTTGATGGACCCGGTCTGCACGGCGAGCGCGCTCATCTCGGCGAAAATCGTCGTGCCGAAGGCGCGCATCCTGGAAACAAGTGGTTCGGTCACGCCCCCACACTATTAGTCTCGTCTCGTGATCATCCGGGTCGTGCTAGCCCTCGCCCTGAGCGTTCCCCTCGTCACGCCTGACACGCCCCCTCCCGTGGAGGCCGCGCCCTGCCCGGTCGCCGTGCCGGAGCACACCGTCTGCGGGTTCCTGCTGGTCCCCGAGCGCCGCGACACGCCGGGCCGGACCATCAAGGTCGGGTACGCCGTGCACACCTCGACGGCCCCTGGCCGCCAACCCGATCCGATCGTCTACATGGGCGGCGGGCCGGCGTCGTCGTCGCTGCAGCTCACCGGGTTCCTGAGCCAGATGTTCCCCGACCGCGACGTGGTGACGATCGAGCAGCGCGGCGGGAAGTACTCCCGTCCGGTGCTGGGCTGCCCCGAGACGGCCGAGGCGCTGCTCGGACGGCTGCGCAGGCCACCCGCCGACGTGGGCGCGGCGGCCCTGCGCTGCCGCGCCCGCCTCCAGGAGCAGGGCATCGACCTGCGCGGCTACCACACCAAGGAGATCGCCGCCGACGTGGTCGCCCTGCGCCAGGCGCTCGGCTACCCCTCCTGGAACCTGTTCGGCGTCAGCTACTCCACCCGGGTCATGACCGACGTCGCCGCCGCCGACCCGCAGGGCGTGCGGTCGGTCGTGCTGGACTCGTTCCTGCCCGAGTCCGTGGCCTGGTACGACGACGCCGACCGCAACCTGCGCGACACCGTGGCCGCGCTCGGCGTGGGCGACGCCTTCGACCGGGTGGTGGCCGGGCTCAACCGCTCCCCCGCCCGGGTGCCGACCACCGATCCGCTGCTCGGCCGGCCGTTCACGGCGACGATGTCCGGCGACGACGTGGCCACCGTCCTCGCCGAGGCGCTGCACGAGGCGGACGTGTCGGCCGTGGCGCCCGCGCTGGTCGGCGGCCTGGCCGAGGGGCACGACGAGCTGCTGCGGCCGCTGGCCGACGCGGTGGGCGAGGGGCTGGTGTCGCACGAGTTCGGGCTGTACCACGCGGTGCAGTGCCAGGACGAGGTGCCGTTCAACACCTTCACCACCAAATCCCGACTTTTCACGGTAAACGCGGACAAAGCGGTGTGTGATGCGTGGCAACTTCCCAAATCCGCCCCCGTGAACGCCGTCCCGAAGGCCCCCGTCTTCGTCGTCGGCGGCGACCGGGACCCCACCACCCCCGCCAGGACGGCCGGGCCCGCCGCCGAAGCCATCCCCGGCGCCCGGTTCGAGACGTTCCGCGGCAGCCACGCCGTCTTCCTCACCAGCGCGTGCGCCAGGAAGCACATCGCCGAGTTCGTCGAGGCCCCGGACCGCGTGTCGCCGAAGCCGTGCGAGTCCGACCCGGCCCGGCCGCCGACGCTCCGGCTCGCCGACACGCACGTCACCGGCGCGCCGTACCGGATCTCGCAGGCGCCCTGGCTGGCCGCGCCCTTCGCGCTGTTCGCGCTCGTCTCGCTCGTCCAGCTCGCCGCGGGCGCGCTGCGCGGCAGGTCGGTGACCGCCTACGCGGGGCTGGCCGGCGTGGCGTTCGCCGGGCTGACCGGCCAGGCCGTCTACGGCATGGCGAGCAGGAACGAGACGGCCCTGGCCGTCGGCGTCCCGGGCACGATCGGCCTGTACACGTGGATAGCGGTGGCCTCGGCCGTGCTGAGCGTCGCGGCCCTGTTCCACGATCGGCGGTGGCCGCACCTCGTGGCGGCGGTCGCCGGCGCCGGATTCCTCATATGGTGGTTCACCTGGTTCCTGTGACGCGCATCCGTGAGCTGGACGCCCTCCGCGGCTTCGCGGTGGGCGGCATCATGCTGGTCAACACCTGGCAGCACGCCGGCCACGAGCCCTACACCGGCATCGACCGCACGATCGAGGCGCTGTTCCAGAGCCGCTTCTACCCGATCTTCTCGCTGCTGTTCGGCATCAGCTTCGTGCTGTTCCTCGACCGTTCGGGAAGCCGCTGGGCGCTGGCCCGCCGGCTGGCCTGGCTGGCCTGCTTCGGCCTGCTCCAGCACACCTTCTACCAGGGCGAGGTGCTGACCGACTACGCCCTCTACGGCCTGGTGGTGCTGCTGCCGGCCTCGTTCCTGCCGGGCGGCCTGCCGGTGCTGGCGCTCGGCGTCGTGGCGACCGTCTGGGCCACCTTCCACGGCGCGGGCCCGTCGCTCATCCCCGGGCTGTTCCTGGTCGGCATGGGGCTGATGCGGCTGCGCCCGCCGCGGAGCCTGCTGGCTCCCGTGTTCGCGGCCTCGGCGCTGACCTCCCTGGTGCTGACGGTCACCTGGGCGGGCGTCGCGGACGTGCCGGGGGCGGGTGACTGGACCGTCTACAGCGCGGCCGCGCTGTCGGGGGCGGCGGCGTACGCCGGCGGGCTGCTGCTGGCGCTGCGGCCGTGGTCGTCGGCCCTGCTGGAGCCGCTGGGCCGGATGGCGCTGACGAACTACGTCACCGGCACGGCGGTGATCGCGCTGTGCACGGTCCCGCTGAAGACCGGCGCCACCCGCTGGCCGGTGCTCGCGGTGGCGCTGACCACAGTGGTGGCGCAGACGTTGTTCAGCGGCTGGTGGCTCACCAGATTTCGGTACGGCCCACTTGAGTGGATCTGGCGGTGCCTGACCTGGTTTCGACTGGTGCCCAACCGGTTAGAGTCGGGCCGTGACCACAATCGCCCTCTGCCAGATTCCGGTCTCTCCTGACCCGGCCACCAACCTCAAGAGGGCCAGGGAGGCGCTCGCCCGCGCCGAGGGGGCCGACCTGGCGATCTTCCCCGAGGCCACGCTCACCCGTTACGGCAGGCGCGTCACCGAGCTGGCCGAGCCGCTCGACGGGCCGTTCGTGTCGGGGCTGGCGGAGGCGGCCCGCACCCACGGCCTGGCGGTGATCGCCGGCGTGTTCGAGCCGGGCGAGGGCCCGGCCGGCGCCAAGGTGCACAACACGGCCGTGGCGATCGGCCCCGACGGCGACGTCAAGGCCGCCTACCGGAAGATCCACCTGTTCGACTCCTTCGGCTCCAAGGAGTCCGACCTGGTGGCGCCGGGCGCCGAACCGGCCGTGGTCGAGCTGGCCGGGCTGCGCGTCGGGCTGGTCACCTGCTACGACATCCGCTTCCCCGAGCTGACCAGGGCGCTGGTCGACAAGGGCGCCGACCTGTTCGCGGTGATCGCCGCCTGGGGGTCGGGCCCGCTGAAGGAGGACCATTGGGTCACGCTGGTCCGCGCACGGGCCCTGGAGAACACGATGTGGACGGCCGCCGTCGGCCAGGCGCCCAACCCGGAGGAGTCGAAGGACGGGTTCGGCGTGGGGCGCAGCATGCTGGTCGATCCGCTCGGAGTGGTCCGGGCCGACCTCGGCACCGGTCCGGGGGTCCAGCTCGTCCGCCTCGACACCGAATGGACGGCCACCGCCCGGGCCATGCTCCCGTGTCTGGATCACCGGGTGCTCAAGGGTCAACCGACCGTAAAGTAGAGCCATGAGCGGAACGCAGATGCAGAAGGTCGTGCCGCCGCGTCTGCTCGTGCCGTACCTGTCGGGCAAGCGCACCGTGATCTCCGGCTACGTCTACCGGGTCCAGGACTGCGTCAGGCTGACCACGCCGGCGGCCCTCTACTACGGCCTCGACCTGTCCTTCGACGGCTCGGAGCTGTTCCCCGAGGTGCCCGAGCTCTACCTGATGCGCTGGCACGCCCGCGACGTCGACACCTACGCGGTGCCCTACGGCCCGCACATGGGAGGCGACTGGAGCGACGTGCCGCCGTTCGCCGGCAACGGGTTCACCACCTCGCCCGACCACGTGGTGCCGCAGTTCCACACCGTCCCGATGCCGATCCCGGCGGGGGCGGAGATCGTCCACGTCACCGGCGAGGGCGAGCGGCCCTTCGCCGGCTACGACGGCCTGACCTGGCGGCCCGCCGCATGAGCGAGGAGATCACGCCGGTCGCCTCCGGCTTCGTGGCCCGTTTCGGCGAGCGTACGCTGCCGGCCGCGCTCGGCCCCGACAACGACCAGGTGGTGCTGTTCAGCGAGGTGGAGCTCGACGGCTTCGAGCCCGCCTCGGGCTACTGGCGGCGGGTGGTGGCCAGGTCGCGGCTGGAGTGGCTGGTGCTCGTCCGCACCGTCGGCGCCTTCGGCGGCGAGCCGTGCATCGTCCTCGACGAGGACGACGACGGCCTGCACATCGCCTACACCGGCCACAGCGGCATGAAGGCCGAGGCGCTCGGCTACTGGATGGTCGACCACGGCGCGTACGAGGTGGTCGTGCCGCGCGAGGAGGTCTTCTCCATCCGCGTCGAACGCATCCCCGTGCCGTAGGCGCTCAGCCCAGGGCCCGGTAGCGGGCCAGGCGGGCCGCCAGGCGGTCGGCCGGGGGCACCTCCAGCAGCTTGGCGATCTCGTGCTCCAGCGCCCGCCCCACGCGCTCACAGAACTGCCTGGGCTCGTAGGCGGCATCGGGCAGCTCGGGGATCACCCGGTCGACGATGCCGTCGCGCCGCAGGTCGGTGGCCCGGATGTGCTGGGCCTGGGCGATCTCGGGGGCGAAGTCGACCGACCGGTAGAGGATGGCCGAGGCGCCCTCCGGCGGCAGCGGCGACAGCCAGGCGTGCTGCGCGCACAACACCCGGTCGGCCGGCAGCAGCGCCAGCGCCGCCCCGCCCGCGCCCTCGCCGAGCAGCAGGCACACGGTCGGCGCGTCGAGGGTGACCAGCTCGGCCAGGCAGCGGGCGATCTCGGCGGCCAGCCCGCCCTCCTCGGCCGACTTCGACAGGTCGGCCCCGGCGGTGTCGATCACGGTGACCAGCGGGAGCCCCAGCTCGGCCGCCAGGCGCATGCCGCGCCTGGCCACCCTGAGCCCGGCCGGGCCGAGCGGCGAGCGCCGGCGCTGTCTTCGCCGGTCCTGGCCGAGCACCACGGCGGGCGCCGAGCCGAACCTGGCCAGCGCCAGCACGAGCCCCGGCTCGTTCTCCCCGGCGCCGCTGCCGCTGAGCGGCGTCACGTCGGTGGCGGCGAGCTTGAGCAGCGTGCGCACGCCCGGCCGGTCGTCGCGGCGCGAGCGGGTGATCGCCTCCCACGCCTCCACCGGCCGCAGGTCTTCTGCGGGCGGCTCGCCCGCCTCGACGCCGGTACGCGCGGCGCACAGCACGGAAAGGGCCCTGATCGCGACCCTGCGGGCGTCGTCGGCCGACACGACGGCGTCGACCAGGCCGTGCTCGTAGAAGTTCTCGGCCACCTGGACGCCCTCGGGAAAGGGGTAGCCGTGCAGCGCCTCGAACACCCGCGGCCCGAGGAACCCGATCAGCGCCCCCGGCTCGGCCGCCGTGACGTGCCCGAGCGAGCCCCAGGAGGCCAGCACGCCGCCCGTCGTCGGGTGGCGCAGGTAGACGACGTACGGCAGCCCGGCCGCGCGGTGCGCCTGCACCGCGACGGTGATCCGGACCATCTGGACGAACGCCAGCGCGCCCTCCTGCATCCGGGTGCCGCCCGAGGCCGGGGCGGCCAGCAGCGGCAGCCGCTCACGCGTGGCGCGCTCGACCGCGGCCGCGATGCGGGTGGCCGCGGCGACCCCGACCGACCCCGCCATGAAGGAGAACTCGCAGACCACGACGGCGACCCTGCGGCCGTCGAGCAGCCCCTCGCCGGTGATCACCGACTCGTCGTAGCCGGACTTCACGCGGGCCGCGGCCAGCTCCTCGGCGTAGGAGGAGCCGGGCTCCGCCGGATCGGCGGGCGGCGCGTCCCACGACTTCCACGACCCCCTGTCGAGGACCGCTTCGATCAGTGTGCGCGCGTCCGGACGGCTCACTATCGCTCCTAACGATCAACCGATGATGCCATGGTGACGCACGAGGGTACATGCCGGAGCCGGGAATTGCCGATCATCCCTCCCGCTCTTCGAGCCAGGCGAGCACGGCGTCGCCGTCCTGGCCGAGCGCGGGGGGCGCGGTGTGCTCGGCCGGGGGCAGGCCGTCGAAGCGCAGCGGCGGCCCGGGAAGCTCGATCGGGCCCAGCACGGGATGGTCCACCTCGACCAGGAGCCCCTGGGAGCGGGTCTGCTCCCAGGCGTAGACCTCGTCGATCGACCTGATCGCGCCCGCGGGCACGCCGGCCTCGCCCAGCCTGGCCAGCCAGTGGGCGCGGTCGTGGTCGGCCAGGGCCTTCTCCATGTCGGCGATCAGCTCGTCCCGGTGTGCGAATCTCTGCCTGTTGGTCGCATATTTCGCCACATCAGGGTCGATGTCGAGTAGCTTGGCGACCTTCTTCCACTGGCCGTCGTTCGCCACGGCGATCTGCAGCATGCCGTCGGCGCAGCGGAAGGCGCCGTAGGGGGCGATGGAGGCGTGGTGGTTGCCGTTGGCGCCGGGCACCTGGCCGCCGACCGTCCAGGCCGTGCCGTGGTAGGAGTGGACACCGGTGACCGCGGCCAGCAGGGACGTGCGCACCACCCGGCCCCGGCCGGTGCGCTCTCGCTCGTACAGGGCCGCCGCCACGCCGTACGCGCCGTGGATGCCGGCCAGCAGGTCGGCGATCGAGGCGCCCACCCGGTACGGCTCCTCGCGCGAGGGCCCGGTCAGCGACATCAGCCCCGCCTCGCCCTGGGCGATCACGTCGTAGCCCGGCCGGCCGCCCTCGGGCCCGTCGTGGCCGAACCCGGTGATCGACAGGACGACCAGGCGCGGGTTGAGCTCGTGCAGACGCTCGACGGGGAAGCCGAGCCGGTCGAGCACGCCGGTGCGGAAGTTCTCGATCAGCACGTCGCTCTGGCGGACGAGCCGCTCGATGAGCCGCCTGCCCTCGGCGGACTTGAGATCGACCGCGATGGACTGCTTGTTGCGGTTGGCCGCCAGGAAGTAGGTCGAGATGTCGTGGTCGGGCCCCACGAAGGGCGGCCCCCATCCGCGCGAGTCGTCACCACCGTCCGGATGCTCCACCTTGATCACCCGGGCGCCCAGGTCGCCGAGCATCTGCGCGGCGTGCGGCCCCGCGAGGGCCCTGGACAGATCGAGGACGACGACGTCGCCGAGGGGTCCGAGCAAGGTCAACCTCCAGCTTGCGTTGGGCCGGAAGAATATTCTCTCAGGCGGCCGTCCACCATCGCCTACCCTGGTCCGGTGAATTCCCTGGCCCGCCGCATCCAGGCCCTGCCGCCCTCCTGCGGGCCCGTCCGCCTGGTGGCCGTCGACGGCCCGGCGGGCTCGGGCAAGACCACGTTCGCCGGCCGGCTCGGCACGGCGATCGGCTGCCAGGTGATCCACAGCGACGACTTCCCCGTCCACTGGGACGACGGCCCCGGCGCCTGGTTCCGGCTGCTGGAGGAGCAGGTCCTGCAACCGCTGCGGCACGGCCGCCCGGCCGGTTTCCGCCGGTACGACTGGGTGCGCGAACGCTACGCCGAGCAGGTCGCGGTGCCGGCCGCGCCCGTGCTGGTCGTCGAGGGCGTCGGCACCGCCCGCCGGTCGGCCGCCCGCCTGCTGGCCTTCACCGTCTGGGTGGAGGCCCCCGAGGCCGTGCGGCTGCGGCGCGTCCTCGACCGCGACGGCCCCGAGCTCGAACCCCGGTGGCGGCAGTGGTTCGCCGCCGAACGGGCCTGGTTCGCCGCCGACCGCACCCGCGAGCGCGCCGATCTCGTCGTCGAGACGTGAACCGGGTCGCCCTCCCGCCCGACTGAGCTGGGTGACGGAAGGACGACATGACAGATGAGCTGCTCGTCGTACGCGCCCAGCTGGGCGAGCGCGCGGCGATCGCCGAACTCGTACGCCGCTGGCACACCCCGGTCTGGACCTACGTCCGGCGCATGCTGGACGCCGAGCGGGCCGACGACGTCGCCCAGGAGATCTGGGCGGCCGTCGTGCGCGGCCTGCCCCGGCTGCGCGCGCCCGGACGGTTCGCGCCCTGGCTGTTCACCATCGCCCGCCGGGCGGTCACCGACCGCCTGCGTGCGGAGTACGCGAGGACGGAGAGCGCGGCCGAGCCGGAACCGGTGTCCGAAGATCCTGCCGAGGCCGTCGTGGACCGCGCCGGCCTGCTCGCCGCCCTGTCCGCCCTGCCCCTTCCCGAGCGGGAGATCCTCGTCCTGCACTACCTGGAGGACCTGCCGGTCGAGGAGTGCGCCCAGATCTGCGGCATCCCCGCCGGAACCGTCAAGTCCAGGCTCAGCCGCGCCCGCCGCCTCCTGCGCGAGCACCTGAAGGAGATCGACCATGACCGATGAGCCGCGCCTGACCGCCGACGAGATCATCGAGCGCCTCGAACCGTCGCTGTCGCCGTGGCGGCGCGTGCGCGCGCTGACCGCCCTGCTCGCCGGGGCCGCCGGGACGGTCTTCGTCTGCGCCCTGTGGTGGACCGAGCCCGGCCCGCTGCCCGGCCGCACCCACCTGGCCTTCGCCGCTCTCACCGCGTTCTGCCTGGCCTGGGCCTGCTACGGCGGCTGGCTGAGCACGCGCAGGACGCCGCTGTTCGCCCGCGACCGGGTGATCGCCGGCTGGATCGCCCTGGGCGCCGCCCTGCTCACCACCGCGCTCGTCGCCGCCGTGGCCACCGGCGCGCTGGCGCTCGGGCTGGCGTTCGTGGCGGTGAGCGCCGTGCTGACCGGGCAGGCCCATGCGCGGCGGGCGCGGCTGCTGCGGCTCAAGCGGGATCTAGGTGGGTGACGTCGTTGAACGCCACCACCTCGAACCCCGCGCCCGCGGCCCGCCAGACCGACACCGACGCGTTCAGCACCGGCGCGAACCGCAGGACGTCGGCCAGGTCGGCGTCGTCCCGCCCGGCCATGACGTGCCGCAGGCCCAGCACCACCGAGTCGTGCGCGACGATCAGCACCCGCCGCCCGTCCGCCGCCGCGCGCAGCCCGTGCAGGAAGTCCTTCAGCCGGACCACCACGTCGGCCAGCGACTCGCCGCCGGGCGGACGGTAGGCGTAGGGGCCCTCGGCCCGCATCCGCCGCACCTCGCCGGGGAACCGCTCGCCGATGGCGGCCAGGTTGAACCGGGCGAAATCGCCCGACTCCTGGTCTCTGAGCCGCTCGTCCACGGTCACCGGCAGCGCGCCGGCGCCCCAGGTCTCCCGGGCGGCCTTCCAGGTGTCGAGGGCCCGCAGGTAGGGAGAGCACCACACCTCCTCGGGCGCCTCGCCGGCGGGCAGCCCGGCCAGCATCCGGCCGAGCGCCCGCGCCTGGAGCAGGCCGAGGTCGGTCAGCGTCACCTCGTGGTCGCCCCGCTCGTAGACCAGTGGCCGGTCGCCGGCCTGCGCGTGTGCCAGGTTCGCCTGGCTCTCCCCGTGACGTACGGCGACGATCCGCGAAGGTCCCATGCCGGCCATCCTCGCATCGCGACGCCGTACCTCGCCGAAGCCGCCGGAGCGGGCCGTCGTAAGGTGATCCTCATGACTGAAGTCGCACTGCTCGGGACCGGGCTCATGGGCGCGCCCATGGCCCGCAACCTGCTCAAGGCCGGCCTGCCGGTCAGGGTGTGGAACCGCACGCGGGACAAGGCCGAGCCGCTGGCGGCCGACGGCGCCGTCGTCGCCGGCTCCCCCGCCGAGGCGGTCGAGGGCGCCGACGTGATCGTCACGATGCTCAGCGACGGCGACGCCGTGCACGACGCGATGACCGCCGCCGCGCCCGCGCTGCGCCCCGGCCAGGTGTGGGCGCAGATGAGCACGGTCGGCGTGGCGGCGATCGACCGTCTGGCCGCCCTGGCCGCCGAGCACGGGCTGACCTTCGCCGACGCGCCCGTCCAGGGCACCAGGCAGCCGGCCGAACAGGGCACGCTGCTGATCCTGGCGGCCGCCCCCGAGCCGGCCAGGCCGGCGCTCGCCCCGGTGTTCGACGCCGTCGGCGCGCGCACCCTGTGGCTCGGCGAGGACGGCGCCCAGGGCACCGGCACCAGGCTCAAGATGGCCGCCGTCAGCTACGCCATCTCGATGACCGGCATCGTGGCCGAGGCCCTGGCCCTGGCCAAGGGGCTCGGCCTCGACCCCGGCCTGGTCCGCGAGGTGATCAGCGGCGGCCCGCTGGACAACGTCTACTTCCAGGCCAAGTCGAAGGCCATCCTGGAGGGCGACCTGGAGCCGTCCTTCACCGTGCACAACGCCGAGAAGGACACCCGGCTGATCACCCAGGCGGGCGAGTCGGCCGGGGTGCGGCTGGACATGGTGGCGGCGGCCGGCGAGCGCCTGCGCCGCGCCGAGGCGCAGGGGCACGGCGACCAGGACATGGTGGCCACCTACTTCGCCAGCTTCGACGAGGAGTAGCCCCCGCCGGTTCCCTACAGTTCGTCCACCTCCGCGAACGTCCTGCCGCCGGACAGCCTCGGGTAGCCGGGGCCGCGGTCGAAGAAGCGGTCCGCGGGCGGGCGCAGGCGGGCGCGGAGCTCGGCGGTGCCGCGTTCGTCGATGCGGTCGCCGTCCAGGACCACGCCGTAGTCGCCCAGGGCGCCGGCGATCGAGACCTTGCCGTCGCGGACGTCGGCCGCCACCGCCCTCGGGTCGCGGTCGTAGGGGGAGCCCCAGCCGCCGCCGCCCGTGGTGCGGATCCGGATCAGGTCGCCGGCCTGGACGGGGTGGTCGTCCACCAGGCCGTCCATCTCCTTGCCGGCGATCTCCACCCGGAACGGGCGTCCGGCCAGGCCGCCGTTGACGCCCCAGCACGACAGGATCGACCGGTCGGCGATGGACATGTACGACGCGTCCCTGAGCATCCTGATGTGCTTGTCGTAGCCCAGGCCGCCGCGGAACATGCCGGGGCCGCCCGAGTCGCAGGCCAGCCCCAGCCGCTCCACCCGGAACGGCCAGCGCGCCTCGGCGAACTCGACCGGGATGTTGCGCGAGTCGGGGACGATGTGGATGGTGTCCTCGCCGTCGGCGTACCAGCGGCCGCCCGAGCCGCCGCCCAGCACCTCGCGCATCAGGTACGGCGTGCCGTCGGCGTCGCTGCCGTGGACGCCGGTGTAGCGGATGGTCTCCTGGTCGGCGGGCATGCGTCCGCCGGTGGCCTTGGCCAGCACCCCGGCCAGCACGCCGAGCAGGCGCAGGATGACGAACGTGCGGGCGTTGGTGGGCGCCGGGAAGACCGGGGTGAGCAGCGTGCCCTTCTCCGGGAAGACCATCCTGATCAGCGGCACGACGCCCTCGTTGACGTCGAGCTCGGCCATGCGCTCGGGCGTGTCGGCGAGGTTGCGCAGCACCGGCGCCAGCCACTTCTTCAGGAAGACGCCGTCGGCGTAGTCGCCCGCGTGGTTGATCGGGCCCTTGGCCTGGGGTGAGGTGCCGGTGAAGTCGATGGTGAGCGGCGCGTCGGCGGCGTGGTCGACGGTGAGCGTGATGCGCTGGGCGTGCAGGCGGGGCTCGTCGACGCCGTCGTGCTCGGCGTAGTCCTCCCAGACGTACGTGCCTTCGGGGATCTTGGCGAGCAGTTCCCTGCGGAAGGTCTCGGTGGTCTTGGCGACGATCGCGTCGAAGCACTCCTCGACGGACTGCCTGCCGTACCGGTCGAACAGCTCGCCGAGGCGGCGGGCGCCCATGAGGCAGGCCGAGCACTCGGCGTCGAGGTCGCCGGCCAGGGAGTCGGGCATGCGGGAGTTGCGGGTCATGATGCGCAGCGCGGTCTCGTTCGGCACGCCCTGGTCCCACAGCTTGATCGGCGGGATCATCAGGCCCTCCTCGTACACCGAGCGGGCGTGCGAGGGCATCGAGCCGGGCACCGCGCCGCCGATGTCGTCGTGGTGGCCGAACGCCTGCACGAACGCCACCACGGCCCCGTCGTGGAAGACCGGCACGGTGACGCACAGGTCGGGCAGGTGGCCGATGCCGCCCTCGGACAGGTAGACGTCGTTGTGGAAGTAGACGTCGCCGGGCTTCATCGTCTCGATCGGGAAGTCGCGCACGATCGGCTGGACGAGCGCGCTGTAGGAGCGGCCGGTGAGCTTGCGCAGCCGGGCGTCGTGGATGCCGGCGCGGAAGTCGTGCGCGTCGCGGATCATCGGGGAGCGGGCCGTACGGGCGATGGCCGTCTCGACCTCCCGCTCGACGGAGGCCAGCGTGCCCTCGACGATCTCCACCAGGATCGGATCAATCACGTCGGATCTCCACATTTCCGTAGTCGTCCACCTTCGCGGTGAAGCCCGGGTGCACGGGGATCGTCGATCCGTACTCCTCGATGACCGCCGGCCCTTGGACGGTGGCGCCCGGCCCGAGCGCGGCTCGCTGGTGGATCGGGGTGTCGCGGGTCTCCTCGAAGTGCACGGGACGGACCGAGGTGGCCCCCTCCCCCGGCTTGCCGAGCCGCCGGATCGCCGGACGGGTGATGGGACCGATGCCCGAGACGCGCAGGTTGACCCATTCGACGCCGTGGCGGGGGTCGTCGCGGTAGGCGTACCCGTACAGCTTCTCGTGGGCGTCGTGGAAGGCGTCGATCACCGTGCGCTTCCAGTCGTCGTCGAGCGGGCCCGCCGGGGCCGCGACGCGCACCTCGAACGCCTGCCCGTAGTAGCGCAGGTCGGCGCTGCGCACGTGGACCGGGTCGTCGAAGCCCTCGCGGTCGAGCGCCTCGGCGGCCTGGCCCTCCAGCTCCTGGAAGATCTGCGCGGCGGTCTTGAGCGCGAGGTCGCGGGTGACGTACGTGCGCACGTAGTCGTTCTTGACGTCGACGGTGAGCAGGCCGAACGCCGAGACGTTGCCCGGGTCGCGCGGGACGACGACAGCGGGCAGGCCCAGGATGTCGATCAGGCGGCAGGCCAGCAGCGGCCCCGACCCGCCGAACGTCACCAGCGGGAAGTCCCGTACGTCGAGGCCGCGCTTGACGGTGAGCTGCCGGATCGCGTTGCTCTGGTTGAACGCGCTGATCTCCAGGATGCCGGTCGCGGTGCGCTCGGGGCTGAGCCCGAGCTTGTCGGCCAGCGCCTCGACGCCCTGACGGGCGGCGTCGGCGTCGAGCGGGATCTCGCCGCCCAGCAGGTGGGGCGGGATGCGGCCGAGGAACACGTGCGCGTCGGTGACCGTGACCTCCGAGCCGCCCTTGCCGTAGCACAGGGGCCCCGGATCGGCGCCGGCCGAGCGCGGGCCGACCTTCAGCGTGCCCTCGGGCGAGATCCAGGCCACCGAGCCGCCGCCCGCGCCGACCGTGACGATGTCGATCATCGGGATCTTGCACGGGTACCGGCCGACCGTGCCCTCGGTGGTCAGGGACGGCTCGCCGTCGATCACCACGGCCACGTCGGTCGAGGTGCCGCCGCCGTCGAGGGTGATCACCGACGGGTGCCCGGCCGTGGAGGCGATCAGCGCCGCGCCGAGCGCGCCCGCCGCCGGGCCCGACAGCACGGTGGTGATCGGCTGGTTGACGACCTCGCGCGCCGACAGCACGCCGCCGTTGGACTTCATCACCGAGAACGGCATGCCGAGCCGGTTGGACAGGCCGGCGATGTAGCCGCGCACGGCGGGCTTGACCGCGGCGTCCACCAGGGTGGTGATCGAGCGCTCGTACTCGCGGTACTCGCGCAGCACGTCGCTGGAGAGCGAGATCACCGCCTCCGGGTGCTCGCGCCAGAGGATCTCGCGCATGCGGCGCTCGTGCTCGGGATTGGCGTAGGAGTGCAGGAAGCACACGCCGACCGCGGTGATCCCCTTCGACCTGAGCCAGCGCGCCGCCTCGACGGCCTGCTCCTCGGAGAACGGCCGCACCTCGTTGCCGAGGTGGTCGAGCCGGCCGCCGACCGTCCTGACGAGGTGCACGGGGACGATCCGCGGCGGTTTGACCCAGAAGTAGGAGTTGCCGTAGCCGTCCGGCACACTCTGCCTGGCGATCTCCAGGATGAACTCGAAGCCCTCGGTGGTGATGAACCCGAGGTTGCCGATGCGGTCTTCGAGCAGCTGGTTCGTCGCGACGGTGGTGCCGTGGACGATGGAGGCGACGTCGAGCTCGCCCAGCTTCCCGATGCCCGCGACGAACCCGTCGGCCGGGTTCGCGGGCGTCGAGGGGGTCTTGGTGGTGACGATCTCACCGGTCTGCTCGTCCACCGCCACGACGTCGGTGAACGTGCCCCCGGTGTCCACTCCGATTCGGACGCTACGCATGGCTCCTCAGCTTCGGCGACGGCCGAGAACTTCGTCGATGACCCGGGGCGCGTTCTGGGTGCCGACGTAGGCCGCCAGGCGCACCACCAGCTCTTGGGATTTTGCCAGTTCGGCCTCGACTCTGGCCTTCCCCGACTGGCCGGCCTGCACGCCGAAATAGGCGCCCATGATCGTGCCCACCACCCCGGCCACGCCCGCGAACAGCGCGGCGAACTCCTTGGTGGCGAACACCGCGGCGCCGAAGGCGATCAGGATCGCGACGATGCCCGCCACGACGACCAGGAAACCGTACCGCCATCGGGTGGCGTCGGCCTGGGCGGCCGTCACGTCGTCCTGTGTCAGCATCGCGTCGAGCGTCGGTGGATTGTCGGTGACCACAGTTCCTCCTGATAGTCCAGGGGAGAAATGTCCCACGAGGTCATGGAACAAGCCAAGCCGCTAAGCTGGCCTCCTGTGACCGAACTGTCTGCCTTGTCAGCCGTGCCATCCGGAGCCCGGGACGCCGTGCTGAAGTTCTACTTCGGCCCCATGGACTGCGGGAAGTCCACTCTGGCGCTCCAGATGAACTACAACCACGGCCGCCAGGGGCGGCGGGGGCTGGTCCTGACCAAGCACGACCGCTCCGGCGGCCCGAAGGTCACCAGCCGGATCGGGCTGGGCCTTGAGGCGATCGAGGTGGAGGACTCCCTCGACCTCGTCGGCCTGGTCACCGCGCACGAGCGCATCGACTACCTGATCTGCGACGAGGCCTGCTTCTACACGGTCGAGCAGATCGAGCAGCTCGCCGACCTGGTGGACGAGCACGGCATCGACGTCTACGCCTTCGGGCTGGCCTCCGACTTCAGATCGGTCATGTTCCCCGGCGCGCAGCGGCTGTTCGAGCTGGCCGACGAGGTGTGCCGGCTGCAGGTCGAGGTGTTGTGCTGGTGCGGACGTCCCGGGCAGCTCAACGCGCGCGTGGTGGGCGGGGTGCTGGCGCGGACGGGCGAGCAGGTCGTGATCGGCGACACCGACGCCTCGCCGGTGCGCTACCAGGTGCTCTGCCGCCGCCACCACCGCTCCGGCCAGCTCGGCGAAGGCGGCGCCCCGGCCTGAGCCGGGTGCCAAGCTCCGGTCTGGGCCGTGTGCCTCGCCCCGGCCTGGGCCGTGTGGCTCACACCAGCCGGTCGAGGGCGGCGTGGAAGAGGCGGCGCTCGTGCTCCGGCAGGGCGGACAGGAAGGCGCCCTCGGCCGCCTCCACGGCCGGCACCGCGAGGCGCATGGTCTCGCGGCCGTGCTCGGTCAGCTCGACCGCGTTCTTGCGGCGGTCGCCCGGATGCGGCCGCCGCGCCACCAACCGCTTGCTCTCCAGCGCGTCGACCATGGCGACCATCGTCGTGCGGTCGATGCCGAGCCGCTGGGCCGCCTCCTGCTGCGACAGCGGCTCGGGGGCGTCGATCACCGACAGCACCCCGAGCTCGCGCCCGTCGATCCCGTAGGGCGCGAGCGCCGGGCCGGTGAACTCGGCCAGGCGCAGCGCGGCATGCTTGAGCAGGTAACCAAGGCGGCGGCTCGACACCTTCCGATTGTCGCACCGCCGCGGGCGGGGCCGTTCAGACCGCGCAGTAGCCGTCGTCGTCGCAGCCGTCGGCGGGCGGGGCGAGCTGGGTGATCGGCGTCTGGCCGGTACGCTCGGCGACCTCGTCGATCGCCGCCGCGAAGGCGTCCTCGGGCTGTGCGCCCGACACCGCGAACTTGCCCTCGAACAGGAAGAGCGGCACCCCGCTGACACCCAGCGCGCCGGCCCTGGCCAGGTGCTCGCGCACCTGCTCGGCGCCGTCGCCGGTGTCCTGGACGCCGACCTCGCCGGCCAGGCGGCTCAGCACGGCGGGGTCGCCGACGTTGGCGCCCTCGCCGAAGTACGCGCGGAACAGCCGGTCGGCCATCTCCTTGCCGAGCCCCTGGGCGGTGGCGGTCTCGATGAGCCGGTGGGCCTCGAAGGTGTTGGCGTTGACGGCCCGCTCGTAGTCCATCTCCAGGCCCTCTTCGACGGCGACGGCCCTGACCCGCTCGGTCATCTGCCGCGCCCCCGGCCCGAACTTGCGCTCAAGGGCCGGGATCAGCGGCTCACCCTCGGCGGGGGCGTCGGGGTTGAGCTGGAACGGGCGCATGGTCACCTCGATCGTGCCGCCCTTGGCACGGAAGCGCTCGGCGGCGCGGGCGAACCGGACGTGCCCGATGTAACACCAGGGGCACACGACATCGGAGAAAATCTCGACTTTCACCCCATCGACAACCACGCGGCCCGCACGACGATTCCGCCGGCCGCGGGTCACCCGGCGGCCAGCTCCTCCAGCCGGTACGGCAGGTAGGCCGAGTCGTCCACCAGGGCGGACGCGCCGCGCCACCAGCCGAACCACTCGCCGCTGCGCCACATCCAGTCGACCCGCTCGATGGCGGCCACCACGTCGCCGACGGTCCCCCACCGCTCGCCCAGCTCCTCGCGGGTGACGCCGTGGCGGACGGCCCAGGCCCGCAGCACGCCCGCCGCGGCGGCCGGGATCTCGCGGGCGTACGGGTCGGGCTTCTCGCCGGGCAGCCGGTGGGGCCCGAGCCCGGCGGCCACCCCCCAGCTCCACTGGGCCTCGGCGGGCCTGGAGTAACGCAGCGACTGGAAGTCGAGGTTGGACCCCAGCGCGTCGTCGGGACGGCGGGCGACGACCGCGTCGAGCCGGCCGCCCGCGTCGAAGTGCACCACGAGCCGCTGGCCCGGCCGGACCCCCGGCGGCAGCTCGAAGCGGTCCTCGGCCTGCCAGGAGTTGAGGTCGACCTCGGCGACGGGCCGGCCCCAGAGCTGGTCGGCGGCGTCGTCGGCGATCCAGGCGGCGAGCATCTCCAGCGCGGTCAGGTCGGTCCACGGCTCGATCGCGACGGCCGTGCGCAGCACCTCGTCGGGCGGCGGCAGCTTGCCGCCCCTGGGCCGCGTCCACCAGCCGGCGCCCAGCTCGCGGGTGCCGACGAGGAGCGCGGCGATGGCGGCCAGTTCGGCCGACCGGCGGGTGAGCGACGCGCCGAGCGCGAGCCCGAGCGCGCGGTCGGTCCGCTGGTCGCCGAACACCGGCCGCACCTCGGCGACCAGGGACTCGGCGGTGGGGCGCTCCTCCCCCAGCAGGTTGCGTACGATGCGCCTGGCTTCGTTCCGTGCGTCTTCAGCGTGTGCCTGCCGCATACCGCCACGCTACGCCTGGAGATCCTTTTCCGCGAGGGTCGTCGTGGCGAGTCCCTCAGCCGCGCCGGCCACTTGTGTCGCGGCCGAGCAGCCGGCCCACGGCGACGCCGGCGAGCGCGGCGGCCGCGCCCATGCCGAAGGCGGCCAGCAGCGCCCACGGGCGGGGCTCGGCGGGCCGCGCGGGCGGCCGTTCGTAGACCGCCGGAGCGGCCGGTGCGGCCCCCGGTGCGGCCACTGTGGCGACCTCCGTGGCGGCCTGGGCCGCCGGGACCGGGGGCGGTGCGCTGAGGTGGCCCTCGACGGCGGAGAAGAACTCGCCCGCCGTGCGTTTCGCGACCGAGCCGAGCATGCGCTGCCCGACGCCGCCGATCATCCCGCCGATCACCGCGTCGGCGTCGTAGTCCACCCGGGTGCCGCCGTCGATCTCGCTCAGCCGTACCAGGACGGTGGCCTCGACCGTGCCCGGGGCGCCCTGGCCGCGCGCCCGCAGCGTGAAGCTCTCGGGCGCGCGCGGCTCGGCCAGCGCGACCTCCCCCTGGTAGACGCCCTTGATGGACGCCACGCCCGCGTTGACCGTCATCCTGTAGGTGTCCGGCCCGGTCTCCTCCAGGCGCTCGCAGCCCGGGATGGTGCGCACGAGCACCGCCGGGTCCTGGAGCGCGGCCCACACTCGATCTCGCTGTACGCCGATCACGGCGCTGCCCGCCACCTTCATGCGGCCACTCTAGGCACCGGGGACCGGCTGGTTAAGGGCAAGACCTGCCAGTCGGGCGACGCGTCGTGCGGATCAGGGCTGGCAAGATGGTGCTCCATGTGCTGGGGGCGTGGAACGGTCAGGGGCGGGGCCGGGCGTGGCGGGCTGGGGCCGGCCGTGCTCGCCGGGGTGCTGGTGGCGCTGGCCGCCGGATGCGCCGGCGGCGGCACCGGCGGCGGCACCGGCGGCGACACCGGCGGGGTCGTGACCGGGCCGTCGGCGAAGCCGTCCGCGACCGGGGGGCCCACGTCGCGGCCCACTCCGCAGGGCCCGCCGGGAGCGCTGCCGCGGGCCGGAGAGGTGGGCCCGATCAGGGGCGAGAACGGCCTGCCCCCGGTGATCAGCTCGATCCCCACCAGGCGCAAGGTCGTCTTCCTGACCATCGACGACGGCTGGGAGCAGGACCCCGGCTTCGTCAAGCTGGTACGCGACCGGCGCGTCCCCATCACCGCCTTCGCCATGCGCGACGCGGTCGAGGCCAAGGGCAGCCCCGACCCGGCCAGCGGTCCCGGCCGCTACGTGGGCGCGGGCAAGTGGGGGTACTTCCGGCAGCTGCGCGATCTCCACGTGCCCGTCGAGAACCACACCCTGACCCATCCCGACCTGCGCCGTCTGCCCCTCGACGGGCAGCGCCGCGAGATCTGCGGCGCGGCCCAGGTGGTCGGGAAGGAGATCGGGACCCGTCCGGCGTTGTTCCGGCCGCCGTTCGGCAGCTACAACACCGACACGTTGCGGGCCGCCCGGCGGTGCGGGGTGAAGGCCGTGCTGCTGTGGACCGCCACCGTGCAGCCGGGCGGCAAGATCGCCTACCAGGTGCCCGACAAGCGCCTGCGTCCGGGCGACATCCTGCTCCTGCACTTCCGGCCCAACCTGGCGGCCGACTTCCGGGTGCTGATCGACAAGATCAGGCGGCGCGGCTTCGAGCTGGGCAATCTGCAGGCCTACCTCGACGCCGCGGGCGGGGTCCGCCGGGCGGGGTAGTCCGCAATCCGCCCGGCGGGTGACGCGCCGGGACGTACCCGTACGGGATCCTCGAAAAGTAGGCAGAACCGGGGGATGTGACCAACGTCGCATCGCGATGCTCTACGGCCTGTAGTACTACTACAGGTAGAAGTACTACAGCTTGTAGAGCTATGAGCAGGTGGGGATTGATGGACGCGCTTGACCTGGCACGGTGGCAGTTCGGGGTCACCACCGTGTACCACTTCTTGTTCGTGCCCCTGACCATCGGTCTGGGCATCTTCGTCGCAGGCCTCCAGACGGCCTGGCACCGCACGGGCAAGGAGCACTACCTCAAGCTCACGAAGTTCTTCGGGAAGCTGTTCCTGATCAACTTCGCCATGGGTGTGGTGACCGGCATCGTGCAGGAATTCCAGTTCGGCATGAACTGGAGTGAGTACTCCACGTTCGTCGGTGACGTCTTCGGCGCCCCGCTGGCCATGGAGGCGCTGCTGGCCTTCTTCATGGAGTCCACGTTCCTCGGCCTGTGGATCTTCGGCTGGGACCGGCTGCCGAAGAAGGCGCACCTGGCCAGCATCTGGGCCGCCGCGATCGGCTCCAACCTGTCGGCCTACTTCATCCTCGCGGCCAACGCCTGGATGAAGCACCCGGTCGGCTACGAGGTCGTGGACGGCAAGGCCAGGATGACCGACCTGTGGGCCGTGCTGACCAACTCCACGGCGGTCGCGCAGGTGCCGCACGTCATCGGGGCCGCCTTCATCGTGGCGGGCGGGTTCGTGCTGGCGGTCAGCGGCTACTGGCTGCTGCGGACGCGCGCGCCGATGTGGCGCAGCGCCGCCCGCGGCGCGCTGGTCATGACGGCGATCGCGGGGGCGGTCGTCGCGGGCACCGGCGACATGTCGGCCAAGCTCATGTACGAGCAGCAGCCCATGAAGCTGGCCGCGGCCGAGGGCCTGGAGCGCGACACCGCGGGCGCGGCCTTCTCCCTCGCGCCCGGCATCGAGATCCCCAAGGTGCTCAGCTTCCTGGCCACCAACGACCCCGGCGCCACCGTCCAGGGCACCGAGGACCTGCAGAAGCGCTTCGAGCAGCAGTTCGGCCCCGGCGACTACCGGCCCGACCCGACGATCGTGTTCTGGTCGTTCCGCGTGATGATCGTGTTCGGCATGGCCACCGCGGGGCTCGCGCTGCTCGGCCTCTGGCTGACCCGGCGCAGGCGCGAGGTGCCGTCCTGGCTGGCGCGGGCGCTGCTGCTGGCGCTGCCGCTGCCGTTCGCGGCGGTGATCGCGGGCTGGCTGCTGAGCGAGATCGGCCGGCAGCCCTGGACGGTCGCCGGCGAGCTGCTGACCGCCTCAAGCGTCTCGCCCGGCGTGACCCTGGCCGAGGTCGCCATCTCGCTGACCGTCTTCACACTCCTGTACGGCGGCCTGGCCGTGGCCGAGGTCGTCCTGCTGGCCAAGCACGTGCGCAAGGGCGTCGAGGAGCGGCAGCCCGCTCCCGAGGCGCAGCCGCTCGAACCGTCGCTGATGTACTAGAGGGACCAGACCATGATCAACCTGTGGTTCGTCATCATCGCCTTCCTCTGGACCGGGTACTTCGTCCTCGAAGGCTTCGACTTCGGCGTCGGCCTGCTGGCGCCGCTCCTCAGCAGGAACGCCGCCGAGCAGCGCCAGAGCCTGCAGACCATCGGCCCGGTCTGGGACGGCAACGAGGTGTGGCTGATCACGGCGGTCGGCGCCATGTTCGCCGCCTTCCCCGCCTGGTACTCCGGCCTGTTCAGCGCGTTCTACCTGCCCGTCACGCTCATCCTGGTCGGCCTGATCGTGCGCGGCGTCGGGCTGGAATGGCGCGGCAAGGTCGCCAACCCGATCTGGTGCGACCTCGGCATCCTGGTCGGCAGCGGCCTCCCGGCGTTCCTGTGGGGCGCGATCTTCGCCGACGTGCTGTTCGACAGCGGCCCGGCGGCCCTGCTCGGCGGCGCGTTCACGCTGACGCTCTGCGTGCTGCACGGCGCGGTCTTCCTCGCGCTGCGCACCACCGGCCCGGTGCGCCGCCGGGCCAGGACCGCCGCCATGGCCGCGGCGGCGGTGGCCATCCCGGTGGCCGTGCTGGCCCTGTCCAACCTGGGCTCGCTGCCCGCCCTGGCCGCCATGGCCGCGCTGGCCGCCGCGGCGGCGCTGATCTGGCGGCGCAGGGAGGGCTGGGCGTTCGGCGCGACCGCCGCGGGCATCGTGCTGGCCACGCTGGCGGTCTTCATGGAGCTGCGCGTCGCGCCGCTGCCCGGGCTGACCCTGGCGGCGGCCGCCTCGGGGCCGTACACGCTGACGATGCTGAGCTGGATCGGGCTGATCACGCTGCCGTTCGTGCTGGTCTACCAGGGCTGGACGTACTGGGTGTTCCGCAAGCGGGTCATGCTCGCGGCGGCGTAGGGCGCCTCAGCCGACCGTGCGCATCTGGTTCGTGCGGTGGTCCTTCAGGTGGAGGTCGCCGCCGAGCCGCTCCTTCAGCAGCTCCAGCACCTTGCGGCTGGACAGCACGGTCCACAGGTTGCCGACCAGGTGCGGGTTGTACTCGGGGGCGGCGTCCATCCAGGCGTCCTTGCCGGACTGGCTGGCGAACGTCGTGACGAAGAACTGGCCGTCGGCGGTCCGGCAGTAGCCCGTACGGATCTCGGCGGCGTCGACCTGCATGCGCGGCTTGCAGCCGACCTTGGCGGCGAGCTGCTCGACCGTCTGGGGCGCCGCCGCCCGCGGGGCGCTCGGACCGGGCGCCGCGGAGCCGCCGCCGGAGGAGCAGGCGGCGACCAGCCCGGCCAGCAGCGCGAGGACGGCCAGACGTGGAAGTGTCGTCATGTGCGGAGGTACGCACGCCCGCCCGCGCCGGTTCAGCGCAGGACGACGCAGCCCCGGGCGCGCAGCAGATCGAGCACCGGCGGGTCGTCGTAGAGCTTGTTCCAGCGCAGGTCGAGCTTGCGCAGGCCGGTCAGCTCGGCGACCGCGGCGGGCAGCTCGCGCAGCCGGTTGTTGCGCAGGTCGAGATGGGTGAGGCCGGACGGCAGCGCGGGCAGCTCGCTCAGGTGGTTGTTGCGCAGGTCGAGCACGCGCAGCTCGGTCAGCGCCGCGAGGGCGGCGGGCAGCCGGGTCAGCCGGTTGCCCTGCAGGTGCAGCTCGCGCAGCCGGCCGAGCCCGCCGACGGTCTCGGGCAACGCCTCCAGCCGGTTGTTGTACAGGCGCAGCTCCACCAGCGACGCCATCGACCCGAGCGCGTCCGGGAGCCTGGTCAGCCGGTTGTCGGTGAGGTTGAGGTAGGCCAGCCGGTCGAGGCGGCCGAGCGCGGCCGGGACGTCGGTGAAGCCGTTGTCGCTCAGGTAGAGGTAGTCGGTGAGCGGCAGGTCGCCGACCTCGGGCGGGATCGAGGCCAGCCGGTTGTGGCCGAGGTCGAGCATGCGCAGCCGGGTCAGGCCGCCGATGTCGGCGGGGATCTCGGTGAGGGCGTTCTCGGCGAGGTTGAGGGATTCCAGCGCGGTCAGCTTCCACAGCGCGGCGGGCACGGAGGTCAGCCGGTTGCCGCCGAGCGCGAGGTGACGCAGGCTCGGGCCGAGGTCGCCGGTCAGGCGCTCGATGCGGTTGCCGTAGAGGAAGAGGGTCTCCAGGCCGGGCGGGCAGCCGGGGACCTCGCTCAGCTCGTTGCCGTCGAGGTGCAGGGCGCGCAGCGCGGTCAGGCCGGACAGGCGGGGCAGCTCGCGCAGCCGGTTGCCGTCGAGCCGCAGCTCCTCCAGCGCGGCCAGCCCGGCCACCCGGGCGGGCACGTGCGTGATCTCGTTCCAGGCCAGGTCGATCGTGCGCACGTCGTCGGGCACGTCGGGGAAGCGGGTCAGGCCGGCGCCGGGAGCGAGCATGGCGCCGATCATCGCATACGCAGCTCGAACAGGTCCGACGGGGAGATGGGCATGCGGTCGATCTCGATGCCCTCGGCGTCCTCGACGGCCGAGGCGATGACCGCCGACACCGGGATCACGCCGGCCTCGCCCGCGCCCTTGATGCCGAGCGGGTTGAGCGGCGAGGGCGTCTCCAGGTGGGCGGTCTCGATCGGGGGGATCTCGGTGGCGTACGGCATGAGGAAGTCCATGAAGGAGGCGTTGACGAGCTGGCCGTGGACGTCGTACTCCATGCGCTCGTACAGGGCGCCGCCGATGCCCTGGGCCACTCCCCCGTGGATCTGGCCCTCCACGATCATCGGGTTGATCAGCCGGCCGCAGTCGTGCACGACGGCGTACCTGACGACCCTGATCTCGGCGGTGTCCGGGTCGGTCTCGACGATGGCCGCGTGCATGCCGGAGGCGAACGTGGACCTGATCGGCGAGTAGAACTCGCGTCCCTCCAGGCCCGGCTCGTCGCCCTCGGCCACCGGCGGGCGGGCCGGGTCGGCCGCGCCGGAGAACTGGGTCGCCCTGGCCGTCTCCTCGTCGAAGGCGTACCGCAGCGGGTTGGCCAGCACCGCCACCGTCGAGAGCGGGATCGCGGCGGACGGCGCGCCCACGACGTGCACCAGGCCGTCGTCGATCGCCAGGTCGGCCGGGTCGGCCTCCAGGGCGTCGGCCGCGATGCGCAGCGCCTTCTCCTTGACCTTCCGGCAGGCCAGGGCGATGGCGTTGCCGCTGACGACGGCGGCGCGGGAGGCGAAGGTGCCCACCGCGTACCCGAACCTGCGGGTGTCGCCGGTGACCACGCTGACGCGTTCGATGGGCACGCCCAGCTCGGCGGCGGCGATCTGGGCGAAGGCGGTCTCGTGGCCCTGGCCCTGGGAGGTCAGGCCGGTCGAGACGTGCACCCGGCCGTCGGAGGTGATCTGCACGTGCCCGCCCTCGTACGGGCCGACGCCCGTGCCCTCGACGTAGCAGCCGATGCCGATCCCCCGGCCCGGACGCCGCTCGAAGGAGTCCCAGCCGATCAGCTCCTTGATCATGCGGAGCATCTCCGGGTAGTTCCCGCTGTCGTAGATGAGCGGGCGGCCGTCCTGGAACGTCATCCCCTGGTCGTAGGGGAACTCATCGGGCCCGATGAAGTTGGCCGCGCGCACCTCGGTGCGGTCCTTGCCCAGGTAGCGGGCGATCTTGTCCATGGTCCGCTCCATGCAGAACACGCCCTGCGGCCGACCGGCCCCCCGGTACGGCGTGACCTGCACGGTGTTGGTGTAGACCGCGGTGAACTCGACCCGGTAGGCCCCCGGCTTGTACGGCCCCAGCAACTGCGTGGAGGTGACGATGGGGACGATGATCCCGTACGGCGTGTAGGCGCCGTGGTCGTGCCGGATCGTCACGTCCAGGCCCAGGACGCGGCCGTCGTCGTCGAAGCCGACGCGTACGTGGTGGATCTGGGCGCGTTCGTGCGCGGAGGAGATGAAGTGCTCCCTGCGGTCCTCGGTCCACTTGATCTCGCGGCCGAGCGTCATCGCGGCCCACGGCACCAGGATCTCCTCCGGCCACGGGTGCACGATCTTGACGCCGAAGCCGCCGCCGACGTCCGGGGCGATCACCTCGACCTGCGGCAGCGGCAGCCCGAGCGCGGCGGCGACGGCCATGCGCACGCTGGTGGAGGTCTGGGTGCTGGAGTGGACGCGCAGGTCGCGGCCGTCCCAGCGGGCGTGCACGCCACGCCCCTCCAGCGGCATGCTGGCGCTGCGCTCGATGTCGAGCCGGAAGGCCAGCGTGTGCGGCGCGCTCTCGACGGCCTCGCGCGCGCCCCTGCCGTCGGCCCCCGGCACCTCCTGGACGAGGTGCGCCCCCACGTTCCCCGGCACGTCCTCGTGCACGAGCTGGGCGCCCTGCACCGCCTCGGCCAGGCCGACGACCGGCTTGAGCGGCTCGTAGGCGACCTCGATGAGCGCGCAGGCGTCCTCGGCGGCGTACCGGTCGGCGGCCACGACCATGACCACGGGCTCGCCGACGTGCCGGACGACCTCCCTGGCCAGCGGGTACGCCGTGCGCCCGTGGGTGAGCGCCGGGTGCGGGATCAGCAGCGGCAGCGGCCGGCCCACCCGCTCGGGCAGGTCCTCCCAGGTGTAGATCGCGACCAGGCCGGGCACGTCGAGCGCGGCGGACACGTCGATGTCGCCGACGCGGGCGTGGGCGTGCGGTGACCGGACGAACGCGGCGGCGAGCGCGTCGCGGCCCAGGTCGTCGAGGAAGCGGCCCTGGCCGGTGAGCAGCCTCGGGTCCTCCCGCCGCTGCACCGGCTCGCCGAACATCCTGGTCGTCACGGTCCCTCCTCCCGCGGCCCGCCGGCCCGCGCGCCGGTCACGACTCCTCCGCCAGCAGCTCGGCGGCGCGGTGGACGGCCTTGACGATGTTCTGGTAGCCGGTGCACCGGCACAGGTTGCCGGACACGCCTTCGAGCACCTCCTCGTGGGTGGGCGCCGGGTTGCCGGCCAGCAGGGCGGTCACCGTGCACAGGAAGCCCGGGGTGCAGAAGCCGCACTGCAGGCCGTGGCACTCGGCGAAGGCCCGCTGCACCGGTGAGAGCCCGTCCGGGCCGGCCAGGCCCTCGACGGTGGTGATCTCGTGCCCGTCCACGGTGACCGCGAAGGTCAGGCACGACCGGACCGGCTCGCCGTCGAGCAGCACCGTGCAGCAGCCGCAGACGCCGTGCTCGCAGCCGACGTGCGTGCCGGTCAGGCCGAGGTCGTGGCGCAGGCAGTCGGACAGCAGGCGGCGTCCGGGGACGCTGACCCGTCTGGCCGTGCCGTTCACGGTCAGCGTGATCTCATGTTCCACCGGTCGCCGTCCCCTCCTGTGCCGCCGCGCGCAGGGCCCGTTCGGCCAGCACGCCCACCAGGTGCCGCCGGTAGGCGGCGGTGGCGTGGATGTCCCCTTCGGGGTCGGTCCCCTCCCGCACGGCCCGCGCGACGGCCGGCCAGTCGACGCTCGCGGCCGGCCGGTGGCCGCACTCGCCGGTCACGTCCATCAGGACGGGGACCGGGCCCACGCCGACGCAGGCGACCCTGGCCGCGGCGACGCGCAGGTCGTCGTCGAGCGTGACCACGGCGCAGACGCCGGCCAGGGCGTAGTCGCCGTGCCGCCGGGACACCTCCTCGAACGCCGTCCCGGCGCGCCCGCCGAGCGCCGGGAAGTAGGCCGACACGGCCAGCTCGTCCGGCCGGACGAGCGACTCCATGGGCCCGACGAAGAACTCCCGCGCCGGCACGTCGCGCTCGGTGACGCCGGCGGGGGTCCAGCGGGCCAGCCGCACCGAGCCGCCCAGGACGGCCAGCACCGCGGGCAGCTCGGCGGCGGGATCGGCGTGCACCAGGCTCCCGACGACCGTGCCCCGGTTGCGGATCACCGGGTGGGCGACCAGCCGCAGCGCCTTGGTCAGCAGCGGGTGCGCGCCGGACCGGGCCACCCGCGAGTGCCGGGCCAGCGCGCCCACCCGCACCCCGTCGCCGCCCGCCGCCACCGTGTCCAGGGCGGTCAGGCGGTTGATGTCGACGATGTGCTCGGGCGCGGCCAGCCGCATGTTGAGCATGGGGATCAGGCTCTGGCCGCCGGCCAGCACCTTGCCGGGCACCTCGGCGAGCGTCCGCAGCGCCGCCTCCAGGTCGCGGGGGGCGTGGTGGGTGAACGGCGGCGGCTTCACCCGGCCTCGCCCGGGGCCGGTTTGCGGGCCGGTTCCGGTGAGCGCCCGGCGATGACGCGCAGCAGGTGGTAGCCGCCCACCACCACGACGGTGCCGAGCGCGATGCCCTCCAGGGAGAAGTCTCCGCCGATCATGTGCGTCACCGGTCCGATCGCCAGGATGATGCCCGCGCCGATCGGGACCATGTTCACCGGATCGGCGAAATCCACCCGGTTCTCGATCCAGATCTTGGCGCCGAGTAGTCCGATCATGCCGTAGAGGATGACGGTGACGCCGCCGAGCACGCCGCCCGGCGTGGCGGCGACCAGCGCCCCGAACTTCGGGCACAGGCCGAACAGGATCGCGATCAGGCCGGCGATGTAGTAGGCGGCCGTGGAGTAGACCTTGGTGGCCGCCATGACGCCGATGTTCTCGGCGTACGTGGTGGTGGGCGAGCCGCCGACGGCGCTAGTGACGACGGTGGCGGCGCCGTCGGCGATGATCGCCCGGCCGATGTAGGGATCGACGTCGGTGCCGGTCATCTCGCCGACGGCCTTGACGTGGCCGACGTTCTCGGCGATGAGCGCGATCACCGCGGGCAGCACGAGCAGCACGGCGGAGAACCGGAAGTCGGGCGCGTGGAAGTCCGGCAGGCCGAACCAGTCGGCCTTGGCGACGGCGTCGAAGCCGACCCGGTCGTGCGGGAAGGCCGTGGCCACGCAGTACGTGCCCTCGGCCGGGCAGGCGGCGCCGGCCGCGTCGCGCAGGTTCTGGCCGGGCAGCACGGAGGTGACCGGCCCCGCCACCCGGTCCAGCACCCAGGACAGCGCGAACCCGGTGACCAGCCCGATGAGCACCCCGACGCGCCCGGCGAACCCCTTGAACGCCACGATTACCACGAACGTCACCAGCATCGTGATCAGCGCCACCCACTGGTCCTGCCCCCAGTAGACGTCGGCGACCACGTACGCCAGCCCGAACCCGATGAGCATCACCACCGCGCCGGTGACGACGGGCGGGAAGACCCGGTGGATGATCTGCACGCCGAGCACGTGCACGGCCAGCCCCGCCAGCGCCAGCACGAGCCCGGCGACCAGGATCGAGCCGGTCACGACGGCGTCGGCGAGGCTCTGGTCGGTGCCGACGGCGGCCCTGATGGCGAACACGCCGCCGACGAACGACGCGCTGGTGCCCAGGTAGCTGGGCACCTTGCCCTTCACGATCAGCAGGAACATGATCGTCGCGACGCCGGACATCATCACGGCGACGTTCGGGTCGAGCCCCATCACCAGCGGGAACACGAACGTGGCGCCGAACATCGCGATCACGTGCTGGGCGCCGAAGCCGACCATGCGCGGCCAGCTCAGCCGCTCGTCGGGCCTGACCACCTCGCCGGGCGCCAGATGCCTGCCGTCACCGTGTCTGGTCCATCCGAAAACCATCTGCGCCCTCTCTTCCGGGCCGGCGACCGTGCCTTTGCGGGCACATTAGGACCGCTGGGATGCGGCTACACGGGCATGATCTGCCAAATATCCCGCGGTCACCAGAGCGAACCTCCGTACGGGGAAGTCGCCGGCCGGTCAGAGAGGGGGTTATCGGCCTGTTTCGGGCACCGGTTCGCGGCGCGTGGCGCGCAGCAGGTGGTAGCCGACGAGCAGCACGATCGTGCCGAGCGCGATGCCGCTGAGGGAGAACGTGCTGGTGATCGGGAACGCGACCGGCCCGATGGCGATGATGATGCCCGCGCCCACCGGGACCAGGTTGACCGGGTCGGACAGGTTCACCTTGTTCTCGATCCAGATGCGGGCGCCGAGCAGGCCGATCATGCCGTACAGGATGGTCGTGACGCCGCCGAGCACGCCGTCGGGGGTCGCGGCCACGAGCGCGCCGAACTTGGGGCACAGGCCGAACAGGATCGCGATGACGGCGGCGATGTAGTAGGCGGCAGTGGAGTAGACCTTGGTGGCCGCCATGACGCCGATGTTCTCGGCGTACGTGGTGGTGGCCGGGCCGCCGACCGAGGTGGCGACCACGGTGCCGACGCCGTCGGCCATGATGGCGCGGCCCATGTAGCCGTCGACGTCCGCGCCGGTCATCTCGCCGACGGCCTTGACGTGGCCGACGTTCTCGGCGATGAGCGCGATCACGACCGGCAGCACCAGCACGATCGCCGACACCTCGAACACCGGCCCGTGCAGCGACGGCAGGCCGATCCAGTCGGCGTCGGCGACGCCCTGGAGGTTGACGCGGAAGTGCTCGGTCACCTTGCCGGTGGCGTCGGGGGCCAGGATCTTACCGCCCACCACGTCCCAGACCCACGACAGCGCGAAACCGAAGACCAGGCCGAGGAGCACGCCGATGCGGCCGAGGAAGCCCTTGAAGACCCCGATGAACACGAACGTGGCCGCCATCGTGAGCAGCGCCACCCACGGGTCCTTGGGCCAGTAGACGTCGGCCGCGACGTAGGCCATGCCGAAGCCGATCAGCATCACCACGCCGCCGGTGACGATCGGCGGGAAGACGCGGTGGATGATCCGCACGCCGAGCAGGTGGATGGCCAGCCCGCAGCCGGCCAGCACGACGCCGACGGCCAGCAGCGCGCCGGTGACGGTCGCGTCCCCGCCCCCGGCCGCCCTGATCGCCACCACGGCCCCCACGAAGGACGCGCTCGACCCGACGTAGCTGGGGATCTTGCCCTTGACGATGAGCAGGAACAGGATCGTCGCGACGCCGGACATCATCACGGCCAGGTTCGCGTCGAGCCCCATGACCAGCGGGAACACGAACGTCGCGCCGAACATGGCGATGACGTGCTGGGCGCCGATGCCGACCATCCGGGGCCAGGAGAGCCGCTCGTCAGGCTTGACGACCTCTCCCGGCGTCAGATGTTTCCCGTCGCCGTGCAGCTTCCAACCGAACACCGCGAACCCACCTCAATCTTCCGCCTGACCAGCGGCGACGTCTTCCGAAGTATGTCGGAGAGCACAATAAGGGGTGTCGCGACCATCCGGATACGGCGGGCCGTTATTGCACGTGGATCGTGAACCCGTCGCCGCTCACCACCTGGCCGGTACGGATCTTCGCCGTCTTCCGCAGCTCGACCTCGCCGTCGACCTGGACCAGGCCCTCGGCGATGAGGTGTTTGGCCATGCCGCCGGTCTCGGTGACCCCGCAGTACTTCAGCAGGTCGCACAGCGGGATGTACTCGGAACGCAGTTCGAAATCCAGATCCACGAGCCCCAAGCCTAGATGCCGCGCATGCGCAGCACGTGCAGGGCCAGGGTCAGGTTGAGCCGCAGGTGGGGGTCGTCGGTGAAGTTGCCGAGCAGGCGTTCCAGCTTCCCGATCCGGTAGCGCAGCGTGTTGTAGTGGAAGTGCAGCCGGCGGGCGGTCTCGGCGACGTTGAGGTTGGTCTCCAGGAGCACCTGGAGCGTGCGCCGCAGGTCGGCGTTCTCGGCGTCCTCGTCCCAGGCCAGCGGGCCCAGCGTCTCGCGGACGAACGCGTGCAGCTCGCCGGTGTCGTTCACCAGCGACAGCAGCCGGTAGACGCCGAGCTGGTCGAAGTGCGCGACCGCGCCCGGCCCGTGCAGCTGCCGGCCCACCCGGGCCGCCTTCATCGCCTGCGCGTACGCCTCCGGCAGCGTCCCGGCCCCCGGGCTCGGCCGCGAGGTGCCGGTGGAGAACGTCGCGGGCGGCACGTCGGCGAACGCCGAGGCGGCGTCCTTGGCCACCCTGGCGGCGTCGAGCGAGGCGTCCACGACGGCGACGACCTCGTGCGAGAACCCGGCCACCGCGCCGCGCGGGTCGTGCCGCCGCACGGCCGCCGTCCAGCAGGACACCAGCCGGTCCTGGGCGCTGCGCTCGTCGCCGTCGGGGTCGAGCTCGGCCACCAGCACGATCACCGGCCGCGCCAGGTCCCAGCCGAACGCCCTGGCCCTGGCGTCGACCCGCTCGGGCGTGCCGGCCCGGCCGGTGAGCACGTCGCGCAGGAAGTCGGCCCGGTACTTGCTCTCGACCGCGTTGACCGCCTCCTGCCGGGTCACGACCAGCGCGGCGACGGTGGCGGCGCGTTCGAGGATGCCGATGTCGCTGTCGCGGATCGCGCCGGTGGCGCTGTAGGCGACGATCCGGCCGTGGTGGTGGCCGCCGGCCAGCACGGGGGCCGAGGCGAACGCCCGGCCGCGGCCCGGCGTGTCGGCGGACCGCGCGGGCGGCGGCCCCTCGCGGGAGATCGACTCGCGCAGGGCGGCGACGTGCTCGGCCGTCCCGGCGGTGGCCAGGACCTGGCCGGAGCCGTCCACGGCGGCCACGGCCACGTCGAGGAGCTGGGCCACCTCGGCGGCGACCTCGTTGAGCCCGCCGCCGGCCAGCACCACGTGGACCAGCGCCCGGTGCGCCTCCTCGGCGCGGGCCAGCACGGCGGCCTGGCGGTTGAGTATGTCGGTGAGCACCTGGTTGAGGATGTCGTCGAAGCCGACGTCGTTGGGCAGCAGGATCAGCGGGAAGCCGAGCCGGTCGGCCTGCTCGGTCATCTCGGCGGGCAGCTCGTCCACGTACCGGCCGAGTTTGATCGCCAGGGCGGCCAGGCCGCGTTCGTCCAGGTCGGCGACCAGGCGGCCGAGCGACTGCGGGGTGTTGCGCAGCGGGTAGCCGGTGGTCAGCAGCAGCTCGTGCGGCTTGACCCAGGCCAGGATGTCGGGCACCTCCATGACGTTGAGCCGCTGCACGATGCGCCCGAGCCCGCCCTCTCCCGCGATCAGCCTGGCCTCGGCCAGCGTCGAGACGCCGAGCACCTCTCCGACCGAGACGCCGTGGATGATCGTTCCGGTGCTGGCCAGACGCACGGGGGGCTCCATGTGGTGATTGTGACTCCCCAGACGGTCTGTCAGGAAGAGCCAACCTTCCCGCTGACTGTTGGCAAATTTCTCCGTACGGAGGGTTCTCCGGCCGTTCTACGGTCAGGACCAGGGTCCGATGGGAGGTTCGGTGACCGTCAGTACTCATGCGCGGCGTGCCCGGGTCCGCGTGACGGGCGCGGCCAGCACCGCCGTGCGTCCCGTGCTGGAGGCCCCGCGCAGCCCGGCCCGGGTGCTCGCGGCCTTCTCCGCGGGGATATACCTGGAGGTCAGGACCGACTGCGAGCCTTCGGTGATCGCCCTGATCACCGGCGAGGCGGCCCGGCTGCCCAACTCGGTGTTGCTGGCCACGCCGCTGCCGAAGGTCACCGTGGGTGACGACGCCTCCGTCGGCGACCGCGGCATCGAGCTGGGCTCGCTGAGCCTCGGCGTGCGCCGCTGGTGGGACCCGGCTCCGGCGCTCGGCCCGGTCGATCCGCTGAGCCTGGCCGACGTCGTCCTGGACGGCCCCGGACGGCCCGGCCTGGCCGGGAACGACGCGGTCGAGCTGCTGGCGCGCAGTTGCGCGCAGGGCCGGCTGCTGGGCGCGGTGACGGCGGCCGAACGGCTCGTGGGACTCGGTCCCGGGCTCACGCCGAGCGGCGACGACGTGCTGGCCGGGCTGCTGGTGACGCTGAGGCACCTCGGCACGGCGACCGGCACGCGGCGGGCGGTCTGGCTGGCCGACTGGCTGGCGGCGACCGTCACCTACGACGCGCGCACCCGGACGACGCCGATCTCGGCGACGTTGCTGCACTGCGCGGCCAGGGGCGAGGCCAGCCCGGAGGTGACCGGCGTGCTGCGCGGCATCGCGGGCAGGCAGGCGCTCGAACCGGCGCTGCGGCGCCTGCACCGGCTCGGCCACACCTCGGGCGCCGACCTCGCCCAGGGCATCTCGATCGGGCTGGCCTCGGTCCGGGCGTTGGGCGGGCGCCCGTGAGCGACGACCTGATCCAGCTGAGAAAAGGGACGTACCACGACTCCGTCACCTTGATGCGAATAAGTCGTGCGCTGACCGAAATGCCGGGCGTGGAGGTGGCGATGGTGGCCATGGCCACCGAGCTCAACCTCGCCATCGTCCGCGACCTCGGCTTCGAGCCCCCGCCCGCGGGCCCCGGCGACCTGCTCATCGCCGTGCGCGGCGCCGACCCCGCGCGGGCCGTCGCGGAGCTGGACGCCCGGCTCACCGCGCGGGCCGCCACCGCCGCCGCCACCGCCGCCACCACCGGGGCCGCCACGGTGGCCGGGGAGCAGCCGCCGCTCACCACCTACTCGGCCGCCAGGACGCCGGCCGACCTGGTCCTGGTGTCCGTGCCCGGCGAGCACGCCTTCTGCGAGGCCCGCGACGCCGTCGAGGCCGGGCTGCCGGTGATGATCTTCAGCGACGGCGTGCCCCTGGCCCAGGAGCGGTGGCTCAAGGAGCTGGCCGAGGAGCGCGGCGTCCTGGTCATGGGGCCCGACTGCGGCACCGCCTCGATCGCGGGCGTCGGGCTCGGCTTCGCCAACGTGCTGCGGCCGGGGCCGGTCGGCCTGGTCGCCGCCTCCGGCACGGGCGCCCAGCAGGTGTCCTGCCTGCTCGACTGGGCGGAGGCGGGGATCAGCCACATCCTCGGCGTGGGCGGCAGGGACCTGTCGGCCGAGGTCGGCGGGCTGGCCACGATGCGCGCCCTGCGGCTGCTCGACGACGATCCGGCCACCGAGCTGATCGTGCTGGTCGGCAAGCCGCCCGGCCCCGGCGTGGCGGAGGCCGTCCGGGAGGTGGCCGCCGGGCTGCGCACGCCGGTGGTGGAGGCGGTGCTGCCGGAGACCGATCTGACCGAGGCCGCCGGACGGGCGCTGCGGGCGCTGGGCCGCGGCGTGCCCGGATGGCCGTCGTGGCCGGGCGCGCTGCGCGGGGAGCCGCGGAGCGTCAGGGGCCTGTACTCCGGTGGCACGCTGTGCGCGGAGGCCGCCGTCCTGGCCGGGCCCGGCGAGTTCACCGACTTCGGGGACGACGCCTACACCAGGGGCAGGGCGCATCCGATGATCGATCCGACGCTGCGCCTGGAGGCCCTGTCGCGGGTCCGGGCGGACGAGGTGGTGCTCATGGACGTCGTGCTCGGCCACGCCGCCGACCCCGACCCGGCGGCCTCGCTCGCGCCGGCGGTCGCCCGTACGCCGGCCACCGTCGTGACGGCGCTGGTCGGCAGCGCGGGCGATCCCCAGGACCTGCACCGGCAGGCCGCGGCGCTGCGCGAGGCCGGGGCGGCCGTGTTCGTCTCCAACGCCGAGGCCGCCCGCCACGCCCGGAGCCTCCTGTGACCCCGCCCGCCCCGGCGCCGAGCCTGTTGTCGGGGCCGCCGCGGGTGATCACCGTCGGCGCGGGGCTGCTCGACGAGGCGCTGGCGGCCCAGGCCGTGCCGACGACGCCGGTGGCCTGGCGGCCGCCGCTGCCCGGCACCGCCGACGCCCTGGCCAAGGTGCTGGCCGACCCGCGCAGGACGGCCGCCAACGAGCTGGCCGTGCGCAGGCTGACCAGCGCGCGGCCCTACCTGGTGGGCCTGCGGCGGGCCGCCGAGGTGCTGCCCGCGAGGACGTTCCTGCACGCCGGGCCGCCGATCGAGTGGGACCGCGCCTCGGGCCCGATGCGCGGCGCGCTGATCGGCGCGATGTTGCTGGAGGGCCTGGCGGCCGACGAGCGGGAGGCCGCGGCCGGGCTGGCGGCGGGCGCGGTCGCGCTGCGGCCCTGCCACGAGCACGCCACGGTGGGCCCGATGGCGGGCGTGGTGAGCCCGTCGATGTGGCTGCTGGAGGTACGCGACGAGGAGCACGGCGGCACCGCCTACTGCTCGCTCAACGAGGGCCTGGGCAAGGTGCTCAGGTACGGCGCGTACGGCCCCGAGGTGCTCGACCGGCTGCGCTGGATGGAGGAGGTGCTCGGCCCGGTCCTCGCCGCGACGCTGGCCCGTACCGGCCCGATCGACCTGCGCTCGCTGATCGCGCAGGCCCTGCAGATGGGCGACGAGCTGCACAACCGCAACCGCGCGGCCACCTCGCTGCTGCTGCGCGAGCTGGCCCCGGCCCTGGTGGAGGCCGCGCCCGCGCAGGCGGCGCAGGTGCTGCGCTTCGTCAACGGCAACGACCACTTCTTCCTCAACGCGGGCATGGCGGCGGGCAAGGTGAGCACGGACGCCGCCCGCGACATCCCCGGCTCCTCGCTGGTCGTGGCCATGGCCAGGAACGGCACCGACTTCGGCGTGCAGGTCTCCGGGCTCGGCGGACGCTGGTTCACCGGCCCGGCCGGGGTACCGGACGGCCTCTACCTCGGCGCGTACGGCCCCCAGGACGCCAACCCCGACATCGGCGACTCCACGATCACCGAGACCTCCGGGCTGGGCGGCTTCGCGATGGCCGCCGCGCCCGCGATCGTGCGTTTCGTCGGCGGCGAGGTGGCCGACGCGGTCCGGGCCACCCGCTCGATGTACGAGATCACGCTCGCCGAGCATCCCGCGTACCAGATTCCCGGGCTCGGATTCCGCGGCACGCCCGTCGGCATCGACGTGACGCTCGTCGCCAGGACGGGCATTCTGCCGGTCGTCAACACCGGCATCGCGGGGCGCGTGGCGGGCACCGGACAGGTCGGCGCGGGGCTGGTGGAGCCGCCCGCGCAGGCGTTCACCAGCGCGTTGATCGCACTCGCCGCTGAGTAAGTGATCAGTTTGAAAAGCGGTATATCTGCAGGTCAGAGCGACTGTAAAGGCCCTTCGCCTTCCATTGCCGATTTTCCGCCGATATCGTGGCGAACCTCATAATCTGCAAGTAGCGCATGGCGCACGGTGGCGCGTACGGCGATCCACCGCACGAAGTGGTCACGCTCTGATGTGACGGATGAGGCTGAATGGGGGCGGCAAGATGGCAGCCGACCGCTTGCTCGGCGGGCCCGGCCCGGACCAGGGTGCGCCGGGGGGTGACCCGCAGAGCCAGGGGCGTCTGGTCGGCAGGCGTTACCGGTTGATGTCGCCGGTCGGCCGGGGCGGCATGGGCATGGTGTGGCACGCCCACGACGTGCTGCTCGACCGGGACGTCGCGGTCAAGGAGCTGATCCTGCCGTACGGGCTGGATCAGGCGGGCAAGCAGATGGCCCACCGGCGCATGCTGCGCGAGGCCAGGTCGGCGGCCCGGCTGACGCATCCGGGTATCGTCACCGTCCACGACGTCGTCGAGGAGGACGGCCGCCCGTGGATCGTGATGGAGCTGGTCCGCGCCTGGTCGCTGGAGCAGGCCGTGCGGCAGAGCGGCCCGCTGCCGGTGATCCAGGCCGCCGAGATCGGCATCCGCGTGCTCGACGCGCTCCGCCACGCGCACGCGGCCGGCATCCTGCACCGCGACATCAAGCCGGGCAACGTGCTGCTGACCTCCGACCGCGTGGTGCTGACCGACTTCGGCATCGCCGCCATCGAGGGTGACGTGACGATCACGCAGACCGGGCTGCTGATGGGCTCGCCCGCGTACGTGCCGCCGGAGCGGCTGTCCGGGCAGCCGATCGGGCAGGCGGCCGACCTGTGGTCCTTCGGCGCGACCCTGTACGCGGCCGTGGAGGGGCGGCCGCCGTACGAAGGGCCGGACGCGATCGCCGTGCTGGGCGCGGTGCTCACCCAGGAGCCGATCAGGCCGCAGCGGGCCGGGTCGCTGCTGCCGGTGATCGAGGGCCTGCTGCGCAAGAACCCGGCCGAGCGGCTCACCGCGGAGCAGGTCGCCGACCTGCTGGAAGCGGTGCTGCGCGCCCACGGCTCGGCCCGTCCGCGGCCGCCCGAGACGCTGCCGGCCGAGTCGGACCACACGCCGCTGGGCATGTTGCCGCCGCTGGAGCACCCGTCCGGGCCGATGCCCTCGCGCATCGTGGAGACCCCTTCTGGGCCGGTGCGGGTACCGTACGACCCGCTGGCCGGCCCGGCGGGCGGGTACGCGACGCCGCCCCACGACGGCCTGTCGAGCCCGTCGGGCAGCCATCGCACCGACCGGCTCCCGTCACCGGCCGGCGGCTTCGACGCCTTCGGCGGCCCGTCCGGCCCGCACCGGATGGAACCGCCCGCCGCGGACCTCGACGACCTGGACGACCTCGGCGCGCCCGCCCCGCCCGCGCCGCAGCCGATCCTGCCGCTGACCACGGACAGCAGGGCGGCCGCCGCCCCGGCCCGGTGGCCGCTGGCCTCGGCCGACGAGCTGCGCGAGCACTCGCGCGACCTGTCGCACGACATCAGCCACAGCCGCCTGGCGACGCTGCCCGGCTCCGGGTCGCGCACCGGCCCGTCGGGCACCGGCGCCACCCGGACCGGTACCGGCCGGACCGGTTCCTCGCGCACCGGCTCCACCCGGACCGGGCCCGCGCGCAGCGGCCCCACGCGCGGCGGCAGTTCGCGGGCGGGCACGAGCCGCCGCAGGGTCCAGGAGGGCGACGGCCCCTGGATGCGCGGCGGCCGGCCCACGCCGTTGCTGATCGCCGGCGCGGTCGCGGGCGTGGCCGTGGTGATCGGCGCGATCGTGGTCATCCTGTCCGGCGGCGCGCCGCAGGTCTCGCCCGGCACGCAGTCGGCCGCCGCCACCAGCCAGGCGCCGCGGAAGACCGGCCCGTCACCGGTGCCCGACGGCTACAAGGAGCACACCCCGCCCGGCTTCGCGGCGGCGGTCCCGGACGGCTGGAAGCTGGCCACCTCGGGGGACGCGGCCACCTTCACCGGCCCCAAGGACTCCGGCACCCGGATCGTCGTCGAGCAGGCCGCCCCGCAGGCCGACGGGCTCGCCGAGCTGAGCCGGCGCGAGGCCGACGGCGGCGTGGAGGGCTACATCCAGGTGCAGCTCCAGGCCACCGACTACCGCGGCTGGAAGGCCGCCGACTGGGAGTACACCTACACCTCCAAGGACGGCGTCCCGATGCACGCCCTGACCCGGCACGTCACGCTCGACGACAAGACCGCCTTCACGATCTCGTTCGACATGCCCGAGCTGAAGTGGGACGACCAGGCCGGGGTCCGCAAGACGTTCCTGGACACGTTCCGCCAGACCACCTGACCCATATTGCACTGGTCATTCCAAAACGTGCTAACGTGCTCGTCATGGCACGACCACGGACGTTCGAGGAGGACCGCGCCGTCGAGGCCGCCATGCGCGCGTTCTGGGACGCGGGCTACGAAGGCACCTCGACCCAGGACCTGTGCGAGGCCACCGGCCTCGGCCGCAGCAGCATCTACAACACCTTCGCGAACAAGCGCGACCTCTACGAGCGGGCCCTGCGCCGCTACCAGGACGAGCGCACGTCCGCGCTGATCGAGCTCATGGCCGCCGACCGGCCGGTCGTGGAGAAGATCAGGACCGTGCTGTGGCAGGCGGTCGATCCCGAGGCCGGCGACCCGGCCGGCTGCCTGGTCGTCAACGCCCTGGTAGAGCTGGCTCCGCACGACCAGGAGATCGCCGTCCTGCTGCGCCGCGACGGCGAGCGGCGGGTGGAGGCTCTGCGCGGCGCGATCGAGCGCGGGCAGGCCCTCGGCGAGGTCGGCGCGGACAAGGACGCCCTGGCGCTCGCGCACTTCGTCGTGGCCACGGTCAGCGGCCTGCGCGTCGCGGCCCGGGGCGGGGCGGGCCGCGCGGTGCTCGAATCCGTCGCGACGACGGCGCTGACCGCTTTCTGACCCTTCCTGCGCCTCCATCTCTTTTCGTGCCCGAATTTTGTACTGAGCGTTCTAAAACTGAAGGAGTTCTCATGCCGTTGGCGGTGTTCATCCTGGGGCTGGCGATCTTCGCCCAGGGCACCTCGGAGCTCATGCTGGCCGGACTGCTGCCGGAGATGGCCGCCGACCTCGGCGTGTCCGTCCCCGACGCGGGGCTGCTGATCTCGGCGTTCGCGATCGGGATGCTGGTGGGGGCGCCGGTGCTGGCCGTCGTGACGATGCGCTGGCCGCGCCGGACGGCGCTGCTGACGTTCATGGCGGTCTTCGCGCTGACCCACGTCGCCGGGGCCCTGACCACCAGCTACGGCCTGCTGTTCGCCACCCGCGTGGCGGGCGCCTTCGTCTACGCCGGGTTCTGGGCGGTCGCGGCGTCCACGGCGGTCGGCCTGGTGCCGCCGAACGCCAGGGGGAAGGCGATGAGCATCGTGGCGGGCGGGCTGACCGTGGCCACCGTCGTCGGGCTGTCCCTCGGCACCGTCATCGGCCAGCACCTCGGCTGGCGCGCCGCGTTCTGGGCCGTGGCCGCGCTGTCGGCGCTGGCGGCCCTGGGGGTGCTGGCCACGATCCCCGGCGGCCGTCCCGAGCGGGAGGCCGCGCCGGGCGTCGCCGAGCAGCTGCGCTCGATGCTGAGCCCGCGCCTGTGGCTCGCCTTCGCCACCACCGCCCTGGCGACCGGCGGCCTGCTGGTCTCCTTCAGCTACCTGAGCGCGATGCTCGTGGACACGACCGGCCTGCGGGCCGCCTGGGTGCCCGCCGTCCTGGCGCTGTACGGCGTCGGCGCGGTGATCGGCATCACGATCGGCGGCCGCACCGCCGACACGCGCCCCTTCCCGACCCTGTACGCGGGCATCGCCGGGCTGGTCGTGACCTCGGTCCTGCTGGCCCTGGCCGCGCCGGTCGCGGTGCTGGCCGTGCCGCTGGTCCTGCTGCTCGGCGGGTTCGGCTTCGCCACCAACCCGACGCTGAACACCCGCGTCTTCACCCTGGCCAAGGACGCACCCACGATGGCCGCCGCGATGAACGTCTCCGCCTTCAACGTCGGCATCACCGTCGGCCCGTGGCTCGGCGGGCTGGCCATCGGGGCGGGCGCCGGATACCCGTCCGTCGGCTGGATCGGCGCCGTCCTCGGCGCGGCGGCGCTGGGCGTGGTGGCCCTGTCGGCCCGTCCGGGCCGGGAGCCGGTCGCCGCGGCCCACCGGGCCGAAGCCGTCCCGAGGGCGTGAGATACGGTCCTGGCCATGGAACTGGCGAGCATCCACTTCTATCCCGTCAAGTCCACCGCCGGGCATGACGTCCATGAGGCCGAGGTGCAGCCGTGGGGGCTGGCCGGCGACCGGCGTTACCTGGTGACCGACGGCCAGGGCGGCATGCTGACCGCCCGCGAGCACCCCAGGCTGCTGGCCTGCGTGGCCCGGCTCGACGGCGACGTCCTCACCCTGACCGGCCCGCACGCGCCCCCGCTGCGGGTCACCCCCACCGCCGCCATGACCACCGTGGACGTCTGGCGCACGCCCGTCGAGCTCACCGACTGCGGCGACGACGCGGCACGCTGGCTGTCGGAGCTGATCGGCCGCCCGGCGCGGCTGGCCTGGCTCGACGACCCGGCCCGGCGTCCCGTCAACCCCGAGTACGGCCTGCCCGGCGACCGGGTGAGCCTGGCCGACGGCTATCCCCTGCTGCTGACCACGACCGCCTCCCTCGGCCGGCTCAACGACTGGATCGCCGAGACGGCGGCCGAACGCGGCGAGGAGGTCCCCGCGCCGCTGCCCATGCACCGCTTCCGGCCCAGCGTGGTGATCGACGGCGTGGAGCGGCCGTTCGCCGAGGACGAGTGGAAGCGGCTGCGCATCGGCGCGGTCACCTTCCGGGTGACCAAGGGCTGCGACCGCTGCGTGCTGACCACGATCGACACCGCGACGTACACCAAGGGCAAGGAGCCCATCAGGACGCTGTCCCGCCACCGCAAGTGGGACGGCAAGGTCTGGTTCGGCATCAACCTGATCCCGGACGCCCCCGGCACGATCACCGTGGGGGATTCCGTCACCATCCTCTAAAAAAGGCACCTTTCCCAATAGAAATGGATGCCTGTCCTCTTTGGGGGGATGTCGGGGGCTATGCGAGACTTCACAGGTGACCAGCGCCCCCACGAAACCCCCCGTCTCCCTGCCTGACCTCGTCAGCGTCCAGCGTCGAACCTTGGTCGTCCTGTCCGCCGCGCAGATCGTCGGCGGCGTCGGGGTGGCCGTCGGGCTGGCGCTCAGCTCGGTGGTCGTGGACGAGCTGTCCGGCTCGACCGTGATCAGCGGGTTCGCCGGAACCGCGACCGTGCTCGGGGCGGCACTGCTCGCGCTGCCGACCGCGCGCCTGTCGAGCCTGGGGGGCCGCCGGGCGGGCCTGTCGCTGGCCTACCTGGCGGCGCTGGCGGGCTGCGCGATCTCGGTGGCCGCGATCAGCCTGGGCAACTGGCCGCTGCTGCTGGCCGGGCTGGTGCTGGTCGGCGGCGGCAGCGCGGGCAGCCTGGCGGCCCGCTACTCGGCCACCGACCTGTCGCCGCAGGGCCACTCGGCCCGGCACCTGTCGCTGGTGGTGTGGGCCTCGACCGTCGGCTCGGTCGCCGGGCCCAACCTGGCCGAGCCCGCCGACCGCATGGGGATCGAGGCCGGGCTGGCGGTCAAGGCGGGGCCGTTCGCGTTCGCGGCGCTGGCGTTCGCCGTGGCGCTCGTGATCATCATCGGCGGCCTGCGCCCGGACCCGCTCAAGCTGGCCCGCGAACTGGACGGCGCCCCCGAGCCCGGCCCCGGCCGCCACCGCACAATCAGAACGGGCCTGCGCACACTGCGCGAGACCCCCATGGCCCGCCGCGCGCTCGTCATGATCGCGGTGGCCCACACCGCGATGGTCTCGATCATGTCGATGACCCCCGTCAAGCTCCACCACGACGGCTCGAACCTGAACGTCATCGGCCTGGTGATCAGTCTGCACATCGCCGGCATGTACATGTTCTCGCCGGTCGTGGGCTGGCTGGCCGACCGGGCGGGCAAGGTGCCGGTGCTGGTGCTCGGCTCGGCGCTGCTGCTGGCCGCGGCCGTCCTGGCGGGCACCGCGGGGCACCGGGTGTGGCAGGTGACGACGGCTCTGGTCGTGCTCGGGCTCGGCTGGTCGTGCGGGCTGGTCGCCGGGTCGGCGCTGGTCACCGAGTCGGTGCCGATCGACCGCCGGCCCGCCGTGCAGGGCCTGTCGGACCTGCTGATGAACGTCTGCGGCGCCACCGGGACGATCATCGCGGGCGCCATCGTGGGCATCCTGTCCTACGGCGTGCTCGGCCTGGTCGTCGGCGTCATGGTCACGCTGGCCGGACTCTGGCTGGTCTCGGCCCGGTACCGCGACAGACCGGCCTGAACGGTCACTTGGCGTCGGCGTAGCACCCCACGGCCACCGTCTCCATCGGGAAGCGCACCGGGGTCGAGCCGAACAGCAGCCTGCTCGCCTCCGCAGCCGCCGCCGTCACCGCCGCGGTGACCTCCTCGGCCTGCTCCAGCGGGCAGTGCACCATGACCTCGTCGTGCTGGAAGAACACCAGCCTGGCGGGCTCGGGCAGCAGCCCGCGCAGCACCGCCAGCAGCGCCAAGGCCCATTCGGCGGCCGTGCCCTGCACCACGAAGTTCCTGGTGAACCTGCCCCGGTCGCGGGCCGCCCGGCCGCCCTCCGGGCCGGACACCAGCTCCTTCCACCGCCCGGACGGCGGCGGGCTGGTCCGCCCGAGCCACGACCGCACCAGCCGCCCCTCCTCCCCGGCCTTGGCCGCGTCCTCCACGAACTGGTACGCCTTGGGGAAGCGCTGACGCATGACGGCCAGCAGCTTGGAGGCGTCGCCGCTGGTGCCGCCGTACATGGCGGACAGCATGGCGATCTTGGCGTTCCCGCGCTCGCCGCCGAACGACTGGGCCAGCGCCGAGTACAGGTCGATCTCCCCCGCCGCCCTGGCCAGCCCGCCGTCGCCGGCCATCGCGGCCAGCACCCTCGGCTCCAGCTGGGCCGCGTCGGCGACGACCAGCGTCCATCCCTCGTCGGCCACCACGACCCGGCGCATCACCTTGGGGATCTGCAGCGCGCCGCCGCCGCTGGTCGCCCACCGGCCGGACACCACGCCGCCGACGACGTACTCGGGGCGAAAGCGCCCGCCGCGCACCCACTGGTCGGCCCACACCCAGCCGTGGAAGCTGTAGAGCCGGGCCAGCTCCTTGTAGGCCAGCAGCGGCGCGACGGCGGGATGGTCGATCTTCTTCAGCTCCCACGACCGGGTGGTCTTCAGCGCCACCCCCGCCCCCTTGAACGCCTTGACCAGCTGCTGCACCGAGTCGGAGTTGACCGGCCGTCCGAAGGCCGCCGCCACCTCGTCGGCCAGCGCCTGCAGCTTGGCCGGGCGCATGCCGTGCACGGGCCGCGGGCCGAGCAGGTCGGTGAGCAGCGCGTCGTGCACGTCCAGGCGCCAGGGCATGCCGTCGTGCGACATCTCGGCCGCCACCAGCGCGCCCGCGGACTCGGCGGCGACCAGCAGCCGGAAGCGGCCCGGCTCGGGCAGCGCCTCGATCCGGCGGAGCTGGTCGGCCAGCACCTCGGCCACCGCCTCGGCCCCCAGCGGCTCCGGCGCGAACAGCGTGCCGGGCACGCTCGGCTGGTCGTCGGGCACCGGCAGGCCGTGCAGCCGGGCGTGGGCGGCCCGCGCCGAGCGCGGCTCGCCGTAGCGGCCCTCGTGGGCGAGCAGCAGCCCCTCGGTGAGCGCGAGGTCGTGGCAGCGCGCGACCCGCACGCCCTGCTCCAGCAGCGGCGGGTACGTCTCCCGCGTGTCGGCCCAGACCCATCGCGGCCCGCCCCCGGACTCCAGCTCCCGCACCGCGGACGCCGGGTCGGCCGCGCGCCGGGCCGTTCCTCCGACGGGGAGCACCGTCTCCCCCGCTACCACGACATACACGCACATAAGGGTGCCAAACAGCTACGACAAATCGATGTGCACCTCGTCCTCCAGCGGCGGCCGGAGCTCCTGCTCCAGGCAGCCGGTGGCGGCGAAACAGCGCAGGGTCAGCCGGTCGGGGGTGACCGACGCGTGCAGGAACTGCTTGAAGAACGGCGGCTGGTCCCAGTCGGACAGCTCCGACAGGAAGCGGTGGAACACCTTGTCCACCGGCAGCCTGAACGGCCACGGCCAGGCCCCGAGCAGCCGCGCCGCCCAGCGCATCCGCCGGGTGACCGTGACCGCGCCCTCGATCGGCCGGGCCGGCCGGTTGCCGATCTGGCTGGACATGATGCACACCGCCTCGTCGGGGGTGAGGCAGAGCCACTTCATCCGCAGGCGGCGGGCGTAGAGCTGGCTGTAGAAGGACAGCGAGTCGCCGCGCAGCGGGTAGCACTTGAAGTCGTCCTCGGCCACGCCGGCGACGTCCACCCTGCCGATGATGTGGGTGGCGTGCATGAAGGCGCCGCCGCCGCCGGTCACGATGTACTGGATCACCCGGTCGCCCACCTTGACCGGATAGCGCTGGTAGTTGTGCACGTCTCCGCCGATGGCCGCGACGTACCGGTGGGCCGGGTCGCGCACGATGTCATCGATCGTGCCGCCTTCCTCCAGCGGTGACGGCTTGTGCACGTTGCCGGTGTAGATGGGCTTCCCGGTCACCAGGATCTTCGGCCGCGGGTCGAGCGAGACGCGGCGCAGCCAGGCCGTCTGGGCCTTGTCGATCACGTTCTTGATGCCGGTGTCGACGCCCACGACCAGCAGGCTGTCGCTCTCGATCGCCCAGTACGGCGCCGGCTGCACGGCCTGCTGGGCCGGCCGCCCCCGGAGCTTGCGCGCCTCGGCCAGCCTGCCCTCGTCGATCGTCTCCGGCTTGCGCCACAGCAGCCCGCGCAGCCCGCGGTCCGGCTTCGGCTTGAGCGGCGGGGCGTCGCAGAAGACCCGCATGAAGCCGCCGAGCCCGTCGTACCAGTCGTGGTTGCCGGGGATCGCGTAGATCGGCGCCTCGTAGTCCTTGTACGGGCGGAAGAACTTGTTCCCGTACTCGTTGCCCGACCCCGTCGGGTAGATGACGTCGCTGGCGATGACCGCGAACGAGGTGTCCTGCCCGATCCTGAGCATCCCGGGGACGACGGCGTACTGGGAGGCGTCGCCCTCGCCGGTGTCGCCCAGAATCAGGAAATTGAAATTTCCCCCGACGCCGGGCTTGATACGAAATTCCGGATCTATCCCACGGGCTTCCTGAGCCGCGATCCACCGTTTCCGCACCTCCCCCGAAGGATCACCGAACAAGGTCGCCAGGATCTCGTTCCTGGACAACCAGAGCGTGCGTAAATTCAACCAGGTGAATCCGCCCTTGTCCGGTCTGAGCTGGGCGAACGTCCCCGGTTCCGTACAGGCCCAGCCGGCCCCCGCCTCCGACACCCGTGACGAATGCTGCTTCCCGCGCTCGGCCGCGACTTCCACCATGACCACATCTTTACCGGCATCCACCATTCGCGCACACTCCACGCTCCGTACTCCCGGAAACACAGATGGTGCGGCATGGTGTAACCTCACGTCCCCAAGCAAGCCCTTGGGACGCGGAGGTGGGCTCCCATGAACCGGAACGGCCCGGACGACGCGACCCGGATGGGCAGCCCCGACGCGGCGGCCGTGCAGGCGTTACTCGCCTACGCCCTGACCCTCCCCCGGCGGGGCGGCCGGGGCGTCGACCGGGCACTCGAAGCCGTCGCCCAGAGCCGGGCGCTGGCCGCCCGCTCCCCCGCCGAGCACACCGGCCTGCTGGCCCACTGCCTGCGCACCACGGCCAGGCTGCTGCTCGACCGCTCCCGCGCCACCGAGGCGCTGCCCATGGCGCAGGAGGCGGTGGCGCTCAGCCGCGGGCTGGACGGCGGCCACCTCGCGGTCTCCCTCTACCGGCTGGCCGAGGCGTACGAGGCCCTCCACCGCTACAGCGACGCCGCCGAGACGCTGGCGGAGGCCGATCAGATCCCCGGCGGCGACTGAGGGACCAGCACCCCCGGGTTGAGGATCCCCGCCGGGTCCAGCCGGTCCTTGACGGCCTGGAGCACGCCCACGCCCAGCGGGCCCAGCTCCGCGCCGTAGGCGTCCCGGTGGTCGCGGCCGACCCCGTGGTGGTGCGAGATCGTCCCGCCGGCCTCGACGATCGCCGCGTTCACCGCTTCCTTGGCCCGCTCCCACTGCTCGACCGGGTCGCCCTGCTGCGGGGTCACGACGGTGAAGTACAGCGAGGCGCCGGTCTCGTACACGTGCGAGACGTGGCACATGACCAGCGGCGAGCCGAGCGCGCCGAGCAGGGCCAGCCGGACGGCGTCGTACAGGCGCGGCAGGTTCGACCAGAACCCGGCCGTCTCCAGGGTCTCCACGGTGGCGCCCGCGCCGAGCAGCGAGTCGCGCAGGTACGGCGCGGAGAAGCGGCCGTGCTCCCACGCCTGGCCGGGCTCGGGCCCCAGCGGCTCGCCGCCGTGCCGGGACAGGACCGCGGCGGCCGCGGCGTGCCGGTGGCCGATCCAGTCGCCCTCGACGCCGAGGATCACCAGGCAGCCGGAGCCGCCGCCGCCGATCGCGTCCGGCCGGGCCAGGCCGATCATGGTCTCGGTCTCGTCGGAGAGCCGCAGCACGGTGGGAAGCGGGCCTTCCTGGGCGAGTGCCCGCACGGCGGCCGTCCCCGCTCGGAACGACTCGAACCGCCAGCCCTCGTAGCGGCGCTCGGCCGGCCGCCCGCGCACCCGCAGGCGCAGCGACGTGATGACGCCGAACGCCCCCTCCGAGCCCAGGACGAGCTGGCGCAGGTCGGGCCCGGCCGCGGACTTGGGCGCGCGGCCCAGCTCCAGCGTCCCGGACGGCGTCGCCAGGGTGAGGCCGACGACCATGTCGTCGAAGCGCCCGTACCCGGCCGAGGCCTGGCCGCTGGAGCGGGCCGCGGCGAAGCCGCCGAGCGTGGCGTACTCGAAGGACTGGGGGAAGTGCCCCAGCGTGAGGCCGTGCTCGGCGAGCAGCCGCTCGGCCTCGGGGGCGCGCACGCCCGGCTCGAAGTCGGCCACCATCGACTCGGCGTCGACCGAGCGCAGCCGGTCGAGCCGGCCCAGGTCGAGCGCGATCACGCCGGTGAAGCCGGCCCGCGCGGCCACGAGCCCGCCGACGACGGAGGTGCCGCCGCCGAACGGCACGACCGCGACCCGCTCGGCCGCGCACAGCCGCAGCAGCTCCTCCACCTCCTCGTGCGAGCCGGGCAGCACGACCGCGTCGGGGGCGTCGGAGCCGTCTCCCGCGCGCATCCGCAGCAGGTCGGGCGTGGACTTGCCGCGCGTGTGCCGCAGCCTGGCCTCGTGGGAGGTCAGCACGTGCGCGGGCCCGGTGACGGCCGCGAGCGCGGCCAGCACCGGCTCGGCCAGCGCGACCGGCGGCAGCCGGACCTCGTCGATGGCGGCGGCCGGGGTCTCGGGCGCGCGCACGCCGAGCAGGTCGTGCAGCAGCTTGCGGATCTGTTCGGGCAGCTCGCGGGCCTTGGCGGGGTCGCCCCAGCCACACCACAGCATGGGTTCACCGGTCACGCATACACTGTGACACATGACGTCGAACCGTCACAATGAGGGTGTGCTGGATGCGGCCCGCGCGTGCGTGCTGGCCTACGGCGTGCGCAGGACCACGCTCACGGATGTGGCCAGGCGGGCGGGCGTGTCGCGGATGACGATCTACCGCCGCTGGCCGGACGTGCGCTCGCTGGTCGCCGACCTGATGACGCGGGAGTGGGTCGCGGTCGTGTCGGGGCTCGACCTGTCCGATCCGGTGCCCGCGATCGTGGCGGGCGTACGCGGGCTGCGCGGGCACCCGCTCTGGCGCAAGATCGTGGAGGCGGACCCCGAGCTGCTGCTGCCGTACCTGCTGGACCGGCGGGGGGCCAGCCACGAGGCGGTGCTGGCCCTGCTGGAGCCGGCCGTCGGCGGGCCGGCCAGGGCGCGGGCCGTGCTGCTGGTCGCCCAGTCGTTCCTGCTGTCGGCCCCCACGATGCTCGACCCCGTGACGCTCGACGACCTGGACGCCGAACTCGCCGCCCTGCTGGAGGCCTACCTTGGATAGCTCGCTGAACGCCCGCAGAAGGTCGTACGAACTGGGCGTGGTCGCCGACGGGCGGCTGGACGTGCTGGTGGTGGGGCTCGGCGCGACGGGAGCCGGCGCGGCCCTCGACGCCGCCTCCCGCGGGTTGAGCGTAGCGGCGGTCGACGCGCACGACCTGGCTTTCGGCACGTCGAGGTGGAGCTCCAAGATGGTCCACGGCGGGCTGCGTTACCTGGCCAAGGGCCAGGTGGACGTGGCCTACGAGAGCGCGGTCGAGCGCGGCATCCTGCTCAGGACGACGGCTCCGCACCTGGTCAAGGCCCATCCGTACCTGCTGCCGCTGACGCCGGCGGTCTCCCCGCGGCAGGCCGCCCTGGTGATGACCGGCTACCGGCTCGGCGACGGGCTGCGGACCGCCGCGCGCACGCCGCGCCGCCTGCTGCCCGGCCCCACGCGGCTCGGCGCGGCGCGCGCCCACACGCTCGCGCCGGTGCTGACGCGCGACGGCCTGCGCGGCGGCCTGCTGTCGTGGGACGGCCGGCTGCTCGACGACGCCCGCCTGGTCGTGGCGCTGGCCAGGACCGCCGCCGGGCACGGCGCCCGCGTCCTGACCCGCTGCCGCGCCCTGCGGCTCACGGACGAGGGCGCCGAGGTGCGCGACGAGCTGACCGGCGAGCGGTTCACCATCCGGGCCAGAGCGGTGGTCAACGCGACGGGCGTGTGGGCCGGGCAGCTCGACCCGGCGGTGCGGCTGCGGCCGTCCCGGGGCAGCCACCTCGTGCTCGACGCCGGGACGCTGCCGGGGCTGATCGCCGGCATGCACGTGCCCATTCCCGGAGAGAGCAACCGATTCGCGCTCGTACTCCCCCAGGGCGACGGCCGCGTCTACGTCGGGCTGACCGACGAGCCGGTGGACGGGCCGGTGCCCGACGTCCCCGAGGTGCCCGCCGAGGACGTCACGGCGCTCCTGGAGGTGCTGAACGGCATTCTGGAGACTCCGGTGACCCCTGAGGCGGTCGCGGGCGCATACGCGGGTCTGAGGCCGCTCCTGGCCGCGGACGGCCGCACGGCGGACCTCTCGCGCCGGCACGCGGTCCTGTCGGACGGCGGCGTGGTCACGGTCGTCGGGGGCAAACTGACCACATACCGGCGCATGGCCGAGGACGCCATCGACCGGGCGGTCTCCCTCAAAGACCTCAGCGCCGGACCGAGCCGGACGAAGCAGATCCCCCTGGTCGGCGCGGGCCCGCAGCCGGACGGGGTGCCGCCCCGGCTGGCCGAGCGGTACGGCAGCGAGGCCGCGGCGGCCTACGAGCTGGTCAAGGCCCACCCCGAGGAGGTCGGGCTCGGCCTGACCAAGGGCGACCTGCTCTGGTCGGTCCGGCACGAGGGCGCGCTCGACGAGGCCGACCTGCTGGACCGCAGGACCAGGATCGGCCTGGTCGCCGCCGACCGGGACCGGGCGCTGCCCGCGACACGCGACGTGCTCGCCACCGGGTGACCCCCGGCCCCGAACCCGCCAATGCGTTAGGTTATCCTTACCTAATTCTTCGGGAAGGGGGAGGCGTTGGCGAGGGGATGCGAGCATCCGGCGGGCTGCCACACGGGAGCCATGCCCACCCTGGCCAGCGCCACCGTGGGAGCCAGGCTCTGGCTGCTCGTCGAGTACGCCGGGCCGTGGCCGTCCCACCTGGAAAGCTTGCAACTTCCTGAAGAAATCTCCGAACTCGTGCGCAGAGCGCTCGAACGCGGTATCAGGCCCCAGCTCATCAGGCGCCCGGGCAAGCGAACCCGCCAGCGGGAGCAGGGCATCCGTGTGCTATTGGCCTACGCGGCGGGCGACCACCCCTGGTTGGCCGGCGGCGTCGTCGCAGGTCCGGACGATCTTGACCTGGACGCCTTCGTGGCCGGAGTGCTCCCGGAGTCCTGCATACTTGAAGACGAGCCGGTATTTCTGGTCTGCACGCACGCCAAGCGCAATGCGTGCTGCGCCCGCATTGGACTACCCCTCGCTCGGTCCCTGGCCGAATTTTTGCCGGACAGAGTGTGGGAAACGTCACACGTTGGCGGCGATCGCTACGCCGCCAACCTCGTGTGCTTGCCACACGGAATTTTCTACGGCAGCATGTCTCAGGCTGCTGCACTGGCAGCGGCTAACGCGTACCGGTCGGGCGAGGTCATTCTCGACCGTCTCCGGGGGCGCGCAGGCATCCCTGAGCCATTGCAAGCCGTCGAGCATTTTGCCCGAGCCCATACGGGAGAGTGCTCCGTCGGCGCAGTGGCCGTGGAATCCTCCAGGTCGGACGGCGACGTCACCGAAGCAGTCGTGCGCTGCGGAGACGTCCGGTTCCAGGTTGTGGTTGAGCCATCGGCGTTCACAGCGCCGTGTGGTACGGCTTGCGCCGAGACGATCACCACCTACCGGCTGGTTTCGCTGGACAGGCTCACGCCTGTGCGGTACGCCACGCCCGCCCTCGCCTGACTAGGGAACATCACGGCCCGTCCTTGCGTTGGAACAGTGACGCCAAAAGCGTCCAATGCGGCTCAATTACCGAAATACCTCTCACGAAGGTGGTTTTCTCATGTCTCAGGTACGTCGGCAGCTCGCCCGCCCGCGCCCCAGCTGGGGTTGGCAGGATGATGCCGCGTGCCGGGGTGAGGATCTCGTGCTCTTCTTCGGCCCCGACGGGGAGCGGCAGCCCGAGCGTGACGTACGTGAGCGGAAGGCCAAGGCGATCTGCGCCGGGTGCCCTGTCCGCAACGAGTGCCTAGACTACGCGCTGTCCCGGCCGGAGAAGTACGGCACGTGGGGCGGTCTCAACGAGGACGAGCGCGCCAGCGAGCGTCGCCGTCGCATGCGCCGCGCCGCCAGCGCCGGCATCTCCGCCGCCTGACACACCTCGGCAGCATCAACGATCATCGCGTGATCACTCAGTTGTCCCGATGAACCGGAGCCTGGCCTTCCATGTCCAGGCTCTGGCGAACCCGGTCGGGGCAACTGCCTGATCAGGCCCGAGATCGTCATCCCGCACCAAGCATCGCCCGGCCACCCCCGCCCGACCCAGGGCAGGGGTGGCCGTCGCGTTTCCCGTCGTGCGCGCCTTTCGTCCGGGAATGTGCGCAGGTCACCGGGCTCGGGCGGAGCGGCAATGATGTCATGAGCGTCCCTGAAGGTCGTCTCATGTTCGGAATGCCGTCATGTGCCGCCTCTAGCGTGCCCGCCATGAGACGCATCACCACCCTGACGTGCGCGGCGGCCATGGCGCTCGCCCTCGCCGCCCCGTCCACCGCCGCGGCCACCGCCGCCACGGCCGACCCCGCCCGGCCCGGGGACCGCGGGCCCGCCGCGTTCGGCCGCGCCGCGCTGACCGGCTTCGCCGCGCTGCCCGCGCAGACGTACGTGCCCGGCAGCGAGCCGTCGGGCTCCCTCCTCGGCACCGCACCGGTCAACGGCGTCACCCCGCCCTTCCCCGGCCAGCCCGTGCAGGGCTTCAGCGGCATCGCCCGCCGCCACGACGGCACCTTCGACGTGCTGTCCGACAACGGCTTCGGCAACAAGGCCAACAGCGCCGACTTCCTCCTGCGGGTGCACCGCGTCAAGCCGGACTTCGCCGCCAGGACGGTCGAGGTGCTCGGCGGCTTCAACCTGACCGACCCGCGGGGGCTCGTCCCGTTCGCCCTGACCCGCCAGGACCGTACGCTGACGGGCTCCGACTTCGACGTCGAGTCGATCGTGCGCGCGACGGACGGCACGTACTGGATCGGCGACGAGTTCGGCCCGTTCCTGCTGCACTTCGACCGCAAGGGCCGGCTGCTCGACGCCCCGATCGAGCTGCCCGGCGTCAAGGCCCCCGAGAACCCCTGGCTGAACGGCGCCCAGCCCAACCTGGCCGGCAGCAAGGGCTTCGAGGGCATGGCCAGGTCGGTGGACGGCCGCCGGCTCTACCCGCTGCTCGAAGGCACGGTGAACGGCGACCCGGCGGGCACGCTGCGGATGAACGAGTTCGACCTGCGCAAGCGCGCGTACACCGGGCGCACGTGGACGTACCGGCTCGAAGACCCCGCCCACTCCATCGGCGACGCCGTCGCCGTGGACGCGAACCGCTTCCTGATCATCGAGCGGGACAACCTCCAGGGCGAGGCGGCCAAGGTCAAGCGCGTCTACGTGGCCGACACCCGCGACCGCGACCACGACGGCGCCCTGGACAAGACGCTGGTGGCCGACCTGCTCGACCTGGCCGACCCGCGCGGCCTCGGCGGCCCGCCCGGCACGTTCAGGTTCCCGTTCCAGACCATCGAGGACTTCGTCGTCCTCGACGACCACACCCTGGGCCTGCTGGACGACAACAACTTCCCCTTCTCCAGCGGCCGCACGCCGGGCCGTCCCGACGACAACGAGTTCATCACCGTCCGGCTCGCGCGCGGTCTTCAGGCCGATCCGCGAATCTTCCGGTAGAAGCGTGTTTTCCGGTAGAAGCGTGTTTTCCGGTAGAAGCAGGTTTTTCCGGTAGAAGCATGTAGAGAAGCGTGGGACGGCTCCGACCTCCTGCTGACAAGAGCCCGCAGAAGGAGTCCGACATGCAGTCCACGGTTCAGACCGTCACCTCGGCCGACGGCACCCGCATCGCGTTCGAGAGCAGCGGCGAGGGCCACCCGGTGATCCTGGTGGGCGGTGCCTTCAACGACCGCACCACCGTCGCCGCCCTCGCCGCCGCGCTCGCCCCCGGCTTCCGCGCGATCGCCCACGACCGCCGCGGCCGGGGCGGCAGCGGCGACGCGCCCGCCTACGCCGTCGAGCGCGAGATCGAGGACCTCGCCGCGCTGATCGAGCACGCGGGCGGCTCGGCGAGCGTCTTCGGCCACTCCTCCGGCGCCATCCTCGCGCTGGAGGCCGCCGCGTACGGGCTGCCGATCGCCCGTCTGGCCGTCTACGAGCCGCCGTACGTCGTGGACGGCGCACGCACCGCGCCCGGCCGCGACTTCGCCGAGCGGCTGCGCGCCCTCGTCGAGGGCGATCGCCGCGACGAGGCCGTGGCGCTGTTCCTGACCGAGGGCGCCGACGTGCCCGCCGAGGTGGTGGCGGGCATGCGGTCGGAGCCCGTGTGGGGCTGGTTCACCACCCTGGCGCACACGCTCGCCTACGACGCCGCCGTGTGCGGTCCGGGGCAGTCACTGCCGGTCGAGCGGCTGTCCCGCGTCACCGTGCCCACCCTGGCGATCGGCGGCGACCAGTCCCCGAAGTGGATGCTGGACGCCGTGCGGGCCGTCGCCGACGCCGTGCCGGGCGCCCGGCACGTGGTGCTGCCCGGCGAGGACCACGGCGTGCTCGGCCGGCCGGAGGCGCTGCTGCCGACGCTGACGGACTTCCTGTCCTGAGCGGGTCCGTACCGGAACGAGCCTGGCTGGGGTAGATCATCCGCTTCCGGGGGGCCTGCCGAGGGCGTCCCGGAGCTCCGCCGCCGCCTCCGGGGTCAGCAGGGGGTGGGAGTAGAGGTCGAGCAGGGTGAGCGCGAGCAGGTGGGCGCCCTCGGGGCTGAACACGTCCACGCCGAGGCCGCGGGAGACGTGCCTGTGCAGCACGCCGACCGACAGCGACATGGCCGTGGACACGGTCGCGCGCGCCCTGCGCCCGGCGAACGGCTCGTCGGTGCGGCTCCGGTCGAGCTCCGCCAGCCACCGCTCGCTCAGCTCGGCGATGCCGTCGAACAGCGGCGCAGCCCAGCCCTCGGCCAGCGCCCGCGCCACGTACAGCCGGTAGGGCGCGAGCGCGTCGAGCGCCGCGGCCACGGGGTTGCGCCCGGCGGGCACGGCGCCGGCGCGGACGTCGTCGTCGATCCGCCGGACGAGCCTGATCAGATGGTCGTCGCACGCCTCGCGCAACGCCTGCTTGGAGCCGTAGTGGTGGCGCAGCAGCCCCGGGGACACCCCGGCGGTCCCGGCGATGGCGCGGGTCGTGGCCCCCTCGAAGCCGTGCTCGCCGAAGTGCAGCAGCGCCGCCTCCCTGATGCGGGCGCGCGCCGTGAGGTCCTCGGGCTCGGTCATGCGGTACGGCTCCCGTCCGGACGTGCGGATCGTGACGACCCTACCCGCGGGCGCACGAAGCGGACGGCGATAAGGTGCCGTGCATGCCGGATACAGCGCTCGTGACCGCGGACGACCTCGACCAGGCCGTCGCCCTCGCCGTCGACACGCTGCGGGACGCGCCGCCGCAGGCGTGGGAGGCGAAGGCGGGCTCACTGGAGTGGACCTGCTGGGAGACCGTCGAGCACCTCGCCGACGACCTGTTCGCCTACGCCGCCCAGCTCGGGCTCACCGTGCCGCCGCTGGACACGTACGTGCCCTTCGCGCTGGAGCGGCGCAGGCCCGGCGGCCCCAACAACACCATCCACGCCGACCGCGCGGCCGGGCCCACCGGGCTGCTGCAGGTGCTCCATGCCTGCGGCGCGCTGCTGTCGGCCATGGTCCGCACCGCGCCGCCGCAGGCGCGCGGTCATCACATCTTCGGCATGGCGGACGCGTCGGCGACCGCCGCGATGGGCCTGGTCGAAACGCTCGTGCATATGCACGACGTGTCCGAGGGGCTCGGGCTGGCCTGGGAGCCGCCCGCCGACCTGTGCTCGCGAGTGCTGGCCCGCCTGTTCCCCGACGCCCCCGTGGACACCGCCCCCTGGGCCACGCTGCTGTGGGCGACCGGCCGCGGCGAGCTGCCCGGACGGCCGCGTCAGACCCGGTGGCGCTGGTACAACGAACCCCGCTGATCAGGCGGGGGATCGGACCGGATGGTCAGACGATCAGGTCGTCGAACTCGCCGTCCTTGGCCCCCAGGACGAACGCGCTGATCTCGGCCTGCGTGTAGACCAGCGCGGGGCCGTCGGGGAACCGGGAGTTGCGCATGGCGATCTCACCCGTGGGCAGGCCCGCGACCTCGACGCAGTTGCCGTTGGGATTGCTTCGCCTGCTCTTGCGCCACACGACGGGGAGGTGACCGGCGGGGGTTCCGTTCCGGAACTCGTGCATGGGGGAAGCTCCTAGCGATCTTACGGATGCACGTGCATCCGCGTTTGCGCTGACCATACGACAGCACGACAGACTCCATATACCGGATGCCCAAAAATCCGACTATGGAGTGGATCACAGGAGTTTCAGCAGCTCATCCGGAAATGAGCTGTTCCAGAAAGCGCCGGGTCTGCTTCGGCTCCAGGGCCTGGATGCTCAGCCGGTCCATGACCTCCATGTAGTGGTCGGAGTCGGCCGGCTTGTCCAGATAGAGGGCGCTGGTGAGCTGCTCCATGTAGACCACGTCGGGCAGGTCGCGCTCGGGGAAGCGCAGGATGCTGAACGAACCGCCGGCCGCCGCGTGCCCGCCGCTCTCGAACGGCATCACCTGGACGGTGACGTTGGGCTCCTCCGTGGCGTCGAGCAGGTGGCGGATCTGCTCCCGCATGACGCCGGCCCCGCCGAGCCCCCGCCGCAGGACGGCCTCGTCGATCACGGCCCACAGCTTGAGCCCGCTCTCCAGCCGCTTCTGCCGGGTGGTGCGCAGGGTGACGCGGCGGTCGAGCTCGGGGTCGAGCGCCTTCTCGTTGCCGAGCCTGATCACGGCCTTGGCGTACGCGGGCGTCTGCAGCAGGCCGGGGACGAACTGGTTCTCGAACGTGCGGATGGCCGAGGCGGCCCCCTCCAGCCCGATGTAGACCTCGAACCAGCCGGGCAGCAGGTCGCCGTACTTGTGCCACCAGCCCGGCGCGTTGGCCTGCCGGGCCAGGGCGAGCAGCGGCTCGCGGTCCTCCGGGGCGGTGACGCCGTAGAGGGTGAGCAGGTCGGCGACGTCCCGCTGCTTGAAACTGACCTGACCGAGCTCAAGTCGGCTGATCTTCGCATGAGATGCGCGAATCGAGTATCCGGCATCCTCCCGGGAGATCCCCTTCTCGGTACGGAGCCTGCGCAGTTGCGTACCCAGCAGGATCCGCAGCACCGTCGGGCTTCCCGGCGTGTAGCTGAGAAGCTTTCCCTCCGCGCTCTGTGCGCTCACTCGACCGCTCCTAGATCATCTGCACGTGCAGATGGTATTCGCATCGGTAAAACACGAAAAGTCTTGCATCACTACCCACACCCCGTAAAGATGGGCACTGGATCACCAGACCGCGCTTCGGGGGCCAGAATGACGACTTTCGACGCTCGGCCGCAAGCCGCCATCGGTGCCCGGCCACCAGGGTGGCTCGCCACCATTCTGGTGGATGGGCGCGCCGGGGAGTGCGACGCGGTGTTCCCCTTCCACGAGCGCACCGCGGTCGAGCCGGCCTGCGTGGCGATGGCCCGGCGGTTCGTGGACCAGACGCTCACCTCGTGGGCCGCCGCCGACCTCGCCTACGACGTGCAACTGGTGGTCTCCGAGCTGGTCACGAACGCGATGCGGCACGGCGGCGGAGCCGTGCAGCTCCGGCTGCTCTTCCGCCGGCCCGAGCTGGCCTGCGTGGTGACCGACCACAGCCAGACCGTCCCGGTGGCGGCGACGACCGACGTGTTCGCCGAGTTCGGGCGCGGGCTGCGGCTGGTCGACGCGCTCTGCAGCGCGTGGGGCTGGTTCGCCCCCGGCGGCTCCCGGAAGCTGGTCTGGGCGGTCCTGTCCGCATAGACACCGGTACGAGCGGCGCCGTCCGGCGAAGGTCACCTCCGCTCCAGGAGGTCGAGCACGTCGTCGTCGGTGAGCTGGTCGAAGTGCTCGTACCACTGGCCGACCGCCCTGAAGTCGATCGGGGTGAGCAGCACCACCACCTCGTCGGCCTCCGCACGCATCATCTCGACGGTCTCCTCGGCGCCGACCGGCACGGCCAGCGTCACCCTGGCGGGGCCGGCCGCGGCCACCGCGCGCAGGGCGGCCCGTGCCGTCACGCCCGTGGCGAGGCCGTCGTCCACGACGATCACCTCGCGTCCGGCCAGCGGCGGCAGCGGCCGGTCGCCCCGGTAGGCCCGTACCCGCCTGGCCAGCTCGTGCCGCTCCCGCTCGACCACGTCGGCCACGTCCTCGGGCGTCAGGCCCAGCCGGTCGAGCATCGTCAGGTCGAACACCGGCTCGCCGCCCTCGGCGATCGCCCCCACGCCCAGCTCGGGAGCGGGCGGGTAGCCGATCTTCCGGGTGACGAGCACGTCCAGCTCGCCGCCGAGCCGGCGGACGACGGGCACGGCCACGGCGACCCCGCCGCGCGGCAACGCCAGCACGACGGGGTCGTGCACCTCCGGCAGCCGCTCGGCCAGCAACGCCCCGGCCTCGGCCCGATCCGCGAACACCTGCATGACCTGTGCATACCCGCACGACCGGCTCTACTCGCCTCCCTTCCGCACCAGGCAGGAGGAAGGCGAGAAAGCCGGCCGCGGACGGTCAGGGACGGTCAGGGGCGGTTGCGGCTGGAGCGGCGCATCTCCTTGTGGATGATCTTCCACTTGTTCTGCTGCTCCTTGCGCAGCCGCGCATCCGTGCGGGACGCCATCCAGGCGGCCTCGCGTTGCAGCTTGCGCCAGCTCTGCAGCCGGCGTTCGGGCAGCTCGCCGTTCTCCATGGCGTCGAGGACGGCGCAGCCGGGCTCGCTGACGTGCCCGCAGTCGGCGAAGCGGCACCGCTCGGCCAGCTGCTCGATGTCGGCGAAGACGAGGTCGACGCCGTCGCCGATGTCGTAGAGGCCGATCCGGCGGATGCCCGGCGTGTCGATGATCAGGCCGCCGCCGGGCAGCGGGATCAGCTCCCGGTGGACGGTGGTGTGCCGTCCGCGCCCGTCGGCCGCGCGCACTTGCTGGGTGTCCATCACGCCGGTCTCGGCCAGCGCGTTGACCAGGGTGGACTTGCCCGCGCCGGAAGGCCCGAGCACGACCGCCGTACGGGAGCCGTGCAGGTAGCTGGCGGCCAGCGAGACCCCCTCACCCAGCACCGAGGAGACGGCGTGCACGTCGACGCCCGGCGCGGCGGCGCGCACGTCGGCCATCAGCTCGTCGAGGCCCGCCTCGAACAGGTCGGACTTGGTCACCAGCACGACGGGCGTGCCGCCGGACTCCCAGGCGAGGGCCACCAGGCGCTCGATGCGGCCGAGGTCGGCGAAGTCGGTCGAGTGCATGGACGGCTCGGCCACGAAGACGACGTCGACGTTGGCCGCGAGCACCTGGCCCTGGCCGTCGCCGGACAGGCCGCCGGTCGAGTGGCGGCTCACGCCGCCCCGGATGAACGCGGTGGTCCTGGAGAGCACCTGGTCGAGCTCGTACCGGCCTTCGGGCAGCCATCTGAGCGCGACCCAGTCGCCGACGCACGGCAGGGCCACCGGGTCGTCGGCGGAGGAACGGCGCACGCGGGCGCCGTAGCGGACGTGGTGCTGACCGTCGGCGGCGATCACCTCGGCGGCGCCGCGGTCGACGCGGGCCACCCGCGCCGGGACGGTGTCAGCAGGGAGCTCGGCGGCACGCACATCGGTCCAGCCGAGCAGGGAAAGGTCGTAAGACAAGACGGTGAAACCTTTGATCGAGAAGGAAACGGGCAGCTCAGACGAGGGCCCGGAGGTAGACGGACGACAGGCGGAACAGAACGACCCGCATAGCCCTCACCTCCTCGATCGGTACGAAGGCGACTCTAACCACCCTGTCCCGGCAGATGCAATCGCATTATGTTCGGCGATCCGTTGAACCCCGCCAGGGCGGCCGAGCGTACTCCCTCCCGACGGACGCGAGAAAGGGGAATGATGCGGATCAGCACGTATCCCCCGCCCTCGGCCGAGGAGACGGCCCCGGTGGGCAAGCCGCGCCTACGCCACCTGATCCGGCGGGTGCGACCGGACGACGAGGTGGTCGTGTCCGCGCTCTACCGGGAGTACCACCGGCCGCTGCTGGCCTTCGTGGTACGGCTGACGGCGGGCGACCGGCAGTGGGCGGAAGACGTGGTGCAGGAGACGATGATCCGGGCCTGGCGCAGCGCGGAGCGGCTGGACCCCGACTCGGTCTCGCTCATGCCCTGGCTCGCCACGGTGGCCAGACGCATCGTGATCGACGACCGGCGGCGCAGGGAGGCCCGCCCGCCGGAATCGGGCGACGCGGCGCTGGACAGCGTGCCGGTGCCGGACGAGCTGGAGGGGCTGCTGCGCCAGGTGGTCGTGTCGGAGGCGCTGAAGGCGTTGTCACCGGCGCACCGCGAGATCCTGAACGAGACGATCCTGCGGGACCGGTCGGTCAACGACGCCGCCGCCGCGCTCGGCATCCCGGTGGGCACCGTGAAGTCGCGGGTCTACTACGCGGTCCGCGCGCTGCGGGTCGCGCTGGAGGAGCGGGGGGTGACGGCGTGACCGCGGGAGTCGAGCACACCGACGTGGGCGCCTACGCCCTCGGCCTGCTGGAGGAGGACGACCGGCTGGCCTTCGAGTCCCACCTGCGCACCTGCCCCTCCTGCCGCTTCGAGCTGTCGGACCTGGCGGGGGTCGCGAGCGTGCTGCACGGCATCGGCCCCCTGGAGGACGCCGGCCCTCCTCGTGAGGGGCAGGCCGGCGTGGTCGACCTGCTCCAGCGCAAGAAGGCGGCCGACCGGCGGGCCCGCAGGGGGACGTTCCTGCTCGGGATGGCCGCGGCGGTCGCCCTGGTGGCCGGCGGGCTGACCGTCGGCACGCAGCTCACCGGCGGCGGCGACCCGCCGCAGGCCATGGCGGGACGCGCCGACCACATGGGCCCGGCCGAGCAGTTCTACGCCGACGGCACGCCGATCGCGGGCAAGGGCGTCGGCGGGGTGTCGGGCGGGCTGGTGGTGGAGTCGAAGGGCTGGGGCACGCACGCCGCGCTCAAGCTGTCGGGGGTGAAGGGGCCGCTGGAGTGCGAGCTGGTGTCGGTGGGCAAGTCGGGCGAGCGGCGGGTGATGACCGGATGGTCGGTGCCGGCGCCGGGTTACGGCGTGCCGGGCTCGCCGGCCCCGCTCTACATGCACGGCGGCAGCGCGACGCCGCTGGCGGAGATCGACCGCTTCGAGGTGGTCACCAGGACGGGCACGACGCTGCTCACCGTCAGGACCTGAGGTCGCAGGCCCGCGCGAGGCCCTTCCGCCGCGGGCGGGAGGGCCTCGCCGCGTTCAGGCGGACGCGCGGTCGGCGGTGACGACGGCGTCGAGCAGACCGGGGAACGCCCGGTCGAACTCGGCCCTGCGCAGGGTGTTCAGGCGGGAGGTGCCGGCGTAGTGCTGCCGGATGAGGCCGGCCTCGCGCAGCACCCGGAAGTGGTGGGTGGCGGTGGACTTGCTCACCGAGATGTCGAACCCGCCGCAGCTGATGTCGCCGGCGGCGGTGGCGAGCTGGGTGACGATGCTGCGCCGGACCGGGTCGACGAGGGCTTCGAGAACCCGTTGCAGGGTGACTTCGCGCAGGTCGGGGTGGTCAGGGGTGCGGTCGGCGTCCATGGGTCCATAGTACGACATCCATCGAAGTTTGACGGCGGTCGTACTTCAGCGGTTGAATGGCGGCCTCTGACGCGGAAGGACGATGTGATGACCAGGACGGTGCTGTTCCACGAGCTCGGCGGGCCCGAGGTGCTGAAGCCGGCGGACGTGGCGGCCGGCGAGCCGGGGCCCGGCGAGGTGCGCATCCGGGTGGACGCGATCGGCCTCAACCGGGCCGAGGCGCTGTTCCGCAGCGGCCACTACATCGAGCCCGTACGGAGTTTCCCCGCCCGGCTGGGCACCGAGGCCGCCGGGGTGGTCGAGGCGGTGGGCGCGGGCGTCACCGGGTTGCGGACCGGCCAGCCGGTGAGCACGGTGCCGGCGTTCTCGCAGAACGACTACGGCGTGTACGCCGAGCGGGCGGTCGTGCCGGCGGCGGCGGTGCTGCCCCGTCCCGAAGGGGTGGACCCGGTGGAGGGCGCGGCCGTGTGGATGCCGTACGTGACGGCCTACGGCGCGCTGGTGGAGGTGGGCGGGATGCGTCCCGGGGACACGGTGGTGCTGAACGCCGCCTCCAGCAGCGTGGGCCTGGCCGCCATCCGGGTCGCCGACCGCATGGGCGCCACGCCGATCGCGCTCACCCGCACCGCGGCCAAGAAGGAGGCCCTGCTGAAGGAGGGGGCGGCCGAGGTGATCGTCACCGAGGAGGAGGACGTGACCGAGCGGGTGCTGGCGGCCACGGGCGGGCGCGGTGCGGAGTTCGTCTTCGACGCGGTGGCCGGGCCGGGCGTGACGGACCTGGCCAGGGTGGTCGCCCCCGAGGGGCTGCTGCTGGTGTACGGCGCGCTGAGCGGCGAGCCGACGCCCTATCCGGGGATCGACCTCGGCATGCCGGCGCTGAACATGCGGACGTACACGATGCACGAGACGACGCGGGTGCCCGAACGGCTGCGGCGGGCGGCGGCGTTCGTGGCCTCGGGGCTGCGCTCGGGGGCCTTCCGGGCGGTGGTGGACCGCACGTTCGACCTGGAGGAGATCGTCGAGGCCCACCGGCACCTGGAGTCGAACGCGCAGTTCGGCAAGATCGTGGTGACGGTCCGGCACTGACCGTCCGGCCGCCCGCCGCGAGGGGCGGGACGGGCCGGACGGGCGGGCCGCGGGATCAGGCCAGGCCGGGGGCCGGGAACTGCGCGGTCAGCTCGCTGACCTCGTGGTGGACGCGGGTGATGACGTCCTCGGCGTCGCCCTTGGCCAGGGCCGTGACGACCTCGTCCATCCAGGCGCCGATCTGCCGCATCTCGGCCTCGCCCATGCCGCGCGAGGTGACCGACGGGGTGCCGATGCGGATGCCCGACGGGTCGAACGGCTTGCGGGTGTCGAACGGCACCGCGTTGTAGTTGGTCTCCAGGCCGGCCCGGTCGAGCGCCTGGGCGGCGGGCTTGCCGCCGATGCCCTTGGGCGTCAGGTCGAGCAGGATCAGGTGGTTGTCGGTGCCGCCGGAGACCAGGTCGAAGCCCCGGCTGGACAGCTCCTCGGCCAGCGCCTTGGCGTTGGCGACGACCTGGTGGGCGTAGTCGCGGAAGGACGGCTGGGCGGCCTCGTGCAGCGCGACGGCGATGGCGGCGGTGGTGTGGTTGTGCGGGCCGCCCTGGAGGCCGGGGAAGACGGCCTTGTTGAGCGCGGTGGCGTGCTCGTCGCTGGTGGCCATGAGCATCGCGCCGCGCGGGCCGCGCAGCGTCTTGTGGGTGGTCGTGGAGATCACGTCGGCGTGACCCACCGGGGACGGGTGGGCGCCGCCCGCGACCAGGCCGGCGATGTGCGCGATGTCGGCCGCGAGCACGGCGCCGACCTCGCGGGCGATGGAGGCGAAGCCCTCGAAGTCGATCGTGCGCGGGATCGCGGTGCCGCCGCAGAAGATCAGCTTCGGCCGGTGCTCCAGGGCCAGCTCGCGGACCTCGTCGAGGTCGACGCGGCCGGTGTCGCGGCGCACGCCGTAACGGACCGGGTTGAACCACTTGCCGGTGGCCGAGACCGACCAGCCGTGGGTCAGGTGGCCGCCGAACGGCAGGCCCATGCCGAGCACGGTGTCGCCGGGCTGCAGGAAGGCCAGGTAGACGGCCAGGTTGGCGGGCGAGCCCGAGTACGGCTGGACGTTGGCGTGGTTGACGCCGAACACGGCCTTGGCCCGCTCGATCGCCAGCGTCTCGATCTGGTCGATGACCTGCTGGCCCTCGTAGTAGCGCTTGCCCGCGTAGCCCTCGGAGTACTTGTTGGTCAGCACCGTGCCGGTCGCTTCGAGCACGGCCTTGGACACGTAGTTCTCGGACGCGATCAGCTTGACGGTGTCGGCCTGGCGGCGCTCCTCCGCCTTGATGAGCTCGGCGAGCTGCGGGTCGGCGCTAGCAAGAGAACTCATGACTCCCCTGTCATCATTGACAATTGGCGAAGACCCAGGCGCTCGGCCTCCGCTCCCGGTTGATTCGCTCCCTGGTGGTCGATCCCACCGAATGCGCCAGTCGCGTCGCCCTAGACGATAGCGGATGCGCAACCGGCCGCTCGTCCCGCTACTTGGTCCGGCTCACACCCGGCCAGAGCCGGTCGACCTCGGCGTTGAGGATGGCTCCGATGAGCACGGCCAGGGCGGTGATGTACAGCCACAGCAGCAGCGCGATCGGGGCGGCCAGGGAGCCGTAGACCGACACCGGCGAGAACCAGGCCGCCAGCACCGCCCGCAGCACGGCGGCGCACACGATCCACAGGAACAGGGCCAGGATCGCGCCGGGCAGCTCCCGGTACCACTTCGTCCGCACCGGCACGCTGACGTGGTAGAGCACGGTCAGGAACAGCACCGAGCCGCTGATCACGACGGGCCAGTAGAGGATGTCGATGAGGATGCCGTACTCGCCGGGGAGGGCGTCCTTGAGCAGGGTGGGGCCGATGACCAGGATCGGCATGACGATGATGCCGATGATCAGGCCGACGACGTAGAGGCCGAACGACATCAGCCGGGTGCGGATGATGCCGCGCTCCTCCCCCAGCCCGTACGCGACCGAGATGAGGTCGACGTAGACGTAGAGCGCCCGCGAGCCCGACCACAGCGACAGCAGGAAGCCCAGGGAGATGATGGACACCTTGTTGGCGTCGTCCCTGAGCACGTCGGTGATGAGCGGGTTGATCACCTTCTTGACGGCGTCGTCGGTGAACAGCAGCCCGGCCTGCTCGATCACCCAGGTCTTGACCTCGGTGACGACGCCGCCGCCGAGCCAGGTGCCGAGCTTGCCCAGCACGCCGATCAGGCCCAGCACGAACGGCGGCAGCGACAGCAGCGCGAAGAACGCGGCCTCGCCGGCCAGGCCGGTGACCCGGTAGTCGACACCGGCGTTCGTGGCCGCGCGCACGATCGCCCACGACTTGGTGTCGAGCACCCAGTTCAGCCTGGCCCGGGCGTTCGAGGCGAGCCGCCTCCTGGACCGGGAAGGCGCATTGGTGGACGTCATGGCACCCAACGGTATTTCGCAGTGACTCTCCGGAACAGCTTACGTCCCGGCTCCTGCCCTAGTCGTTGTCCACGATGCGCGCGCCCAGCGGGAGGAGGGAGACGGGGATCAGCTTGAGGTTGGCGATGCCCATGGGGATGCCGATGATGGAGATGAACAGCGGGATCGAGGTGACCACGTGCCCGATCGCCAGCCAGATGCCCGCGACCACGCACCAGATGACGTTGCCGATGAGGGAGAAGACGCCGGCGTCGGGATCGCGCACGACCGTACGGCCGAACGGCCACAGAGCGTAGGCGGCGATCCTGAACGAGGCGATGCCGAACGGGATGGTGACGATGAGGATGCAGCAGATGATCCCGGCCACGGCGTAGCCGATCGCCAGCCAGATGCCGGCGAACACGAGCCAGATGACGTTCAGAATGGTCCGCATGCTCACAGCATGTCACCGGCCGTGCCTCCGACGTCATCCGGTACGACCCTGAACTTACCCTGACCTGGGCGGCCGCCCGCTCCCCGGCGGCCCGGCGAACGCCTGGGCGATCTCCATCCAGGCGCGGGCGGGCTCGCCGGCCGGTTCCAGGGCGGTGTCCGACAGGTGCACGCGCTGGGTGACGAGCAGGCAGAAGTCGAGCATCGGGCCGCGCACGGCGGCGGGCGCGTCCGCGGGGCCGGCGGTCCACAGGTCGCCGCCGGGGGTGGTGAGCTCGACGCGGACCGGCCCGGCGGGCTCGGGCAGGCCGCGGGCTGCGAAGCTGTAGGGCCGGGCGCGGACGCCGAGCAGGGCCACGTGCCGCAGCCGTTCGGTGGGCTCCCGGGCGACGCCGAGCGCGTCGGCCACGTCCTGGCCGTGGGCCCAGGTCTCCATCAGGCGCGCGGTGACGAACGACGCCCCCGACATCGCCGGACCGAACCACGGCACCCGCACGCGCGCGCCGAGCCTCGCGAACGCCTCCAGCGACCGGGCGCGGGACGCGCGGAACCAGGCGTGCAGTTCCTCCGGCGGCAGGCCGCGCGCGGCGTGGGCGAGGTCGTCCACCGAGCCGGCCCGCGCGGCCAGGGCGCGGAAGCCGTCGGGGTCGGTGACCGAGACCACGGCGGCGTCGTCGAACCAGGCCAGGTGGCTCACCTGGTCGCGCACCGCCCAGCCCGCGGCGGGCGTGGGCGTCTCCCAGTCGGCGGGGCGCAGCGGCGCCAGCAGCGCCTCCAGGGAATCGCTCTCGGCCCGGAGGTCGGCCAGCAGTCCGGCCATGAGGTCCACGCGCGCCAGCCTAACCCGAACAACGTTCTGGGAGAATAATGCAGACGTGATCTGCGAGAGCTGCAAGGACAAGCGTCACGACGACTGCCGCGGCGGCTCCTGGTGCGACTGCCAGCACCAGAGCGAGGAGCGGCCGCAGGAGTCGCCGCTCGACTGGCCGCGCCAGGGTTAGGAGCCCGCGGAGTCCAGACTCTGGACCCCATCTTGGACATCCGGGATCTCCGGAGTATCTTCAAGGTATGCCAGCGGACCCCATGCTCGTCGGTCGACGCCACGTCGACCTTCAGCGTGTCCGCAGTGCCATCTGTTGCGACGCCCGCTAACTCATCTTCTCCACCGCAGAGCGCGTCGCATTCACCTGAACCCCTGCACTCGACGACGAGGCAGGAGGAACGCTGCGCGCGCCCACGAAACGAAGGACGCGCAATGAGCACCCCTGCCAGCCGGCATCACAAGCGCCCGCGCGGCGAGGGCCAATGGGCCCTCGGTTACCGGGAACCGCTGAACAAGAACGAAGAGAACAAGAAGAACGACGACGGGCTCAACGTCCGTCAGCGCATCATCGACGTCTACGCCAAGCGCGGCTTCGACTCGATCGACCCCGCCGACCTGCGCGGGCGCATGCGCTGGTACGGCCTCTACACCCAGCGCAAGCCCGGCATCGACGGCGGCAAGACCGCGGTCCTGGAGCCGGAGGAGCTCGACGACCGCTACTTCATGCTCCGCGTGCGCATCGACGGCGGCCAGCTCGACCTGCGCCAGCTCCGCACGATCGCCGACATCGCCAACGAGTACGCGCGCGGCACGGCCGACCTCACCGACCGGCAGAACATCCAGCTCCACTGGATCGAGATCGAGTCGGTGCCCGACATCTGGGAGCGCCTGGAGGCCGTCGGCCTGTCCACCACCGAGGCGTGCGGCGACACCCCGCGGGTGATCCTGGGCTGCCCGCTGGCCGGCATCGACGCCGAGGAGGTGCTGGACGCCACCGACGACATCCACTCGATCAACCGGCAGTTCATCGGCAACCCCGAGTACTCCAACCTGCCGCGCAAGTTCAAGAGCGCGCTGAGCGGCTGCCCGGCCCACTGCACGGTGCACGAGATCAACGACGTCGCCTTCGTCGGCGTCGTCAACGAGCACGGCGAGGCGGGCTACGACCTGTGGGTCGGCGGCGGCCTGTCCACCAACCCGATGCTGGCCAAGCGCCTGGGCGTGTTCGTCAGCCCCGACCGCGCCGACGACGTGTACGGGGGCGTGATCGGCATCTTCCGCGACTACGGCTACCGGCGGCTGCGGCACAGGGCCCGGCTGAAGTTCCTGGTCAACGACTGGGGCGTGGAGAAGTTCCGCGAGGTGCTGGAGACCGAGTACCTCAAGGAGAGCCTGCCCGACGGCCCGGCGCCCACCCTGCCGCGCGGCGGCCGCCGCGACCACGTCGGCGTCCACCCGCAGAAGGACGGCAACTTCTACGTGGGCTTCGCGCCCAAGGTGGGCCGCCTCGACGGCGACAAGCTCCACGTGATCGCCGACATCGCCGAGCGGCACGGCTCCGGCCGGGTGCGCACCACCGTCGAGCAGAAGATGGTCGTCCTCGACGTCGCGCCGGACCGGGTGGAGTCCATCGTGGCCGAGCTGGAGGCCAACGACCTGCAGGTCAACCCCTCCACGTTCCGCCGCCAGACGATGGCCTGCACCGGCATCGAGTACTGCAAGCTCGCCATCGTCGAGACCAAGGCCACCGCCGCGAACCTGATCGACGAGCTGGAGCGGCGGCTGCCCGACTTCGAGCAGCCGCTCACCATCAACGTCAACGGCTGCCCCAACTCCTGCGCCCGCATCCAGGTCGCCGACATCGGCCTGAAGGGCCAGCTCGTCGTGGACGAGAACGGCGACCAGGTCGAGGGCTACCAGATCCACCTGGGCGGCTCGCTCGGCGTGAACTCCGGCTTCGGCCGCAAGGTGCGCGGACTGAAGACCACCGCCAAGGCCCTGCCCGACTACGTCGAGCGCGTGGTGAGCAACTACGACGCCCAGAAGAAGGAGGGCGAGTCCTTCGCCGACTGGGTGCAGCGCGCGGACGAGGCGGACCTGAAATGACCACGCGAGCGGTCCCCTTCCACTGCCCGTACTGCGGTGACGAGGACCTGGAGCCCTACGAGGGGGACGGCGGCTGGTACTGCCGCGCCTGCGCCCGCGCCTTCAAGCTGAAGTTTCTCGGAATCGGAGTGAAGATATGACGCTCGTCGACATCGAGGTGGGTTTGCGAGATCAGCGTGGCACGCTCGACCTGCAGGACATCGTCGAGTCCGCCGCCACGTTCCTTGAGGGCGCCCCGGCCCGGGAGATCATCCGGTGGGCGGCGGCGACGTTCGGCGACCGGTTGTGCCTGACGTCCTCCATGAGCGACGCCTTGCTCATCGACCTGGTGAGCCGCGTCAAACCCGGCGTGGACGTGCTGTTCATCGACACCGGCTACCACTTCGCCGAGACGATCGGCACCCGTGACGCCGTGCGGCAGGTCTATGACGTCAACGTGATCGACATCAAGCCGTCCAGGACGGTCCAGGAGCAGGATCGCGACCTCGGGCCGCGCCTGTTCGGCCGCAACCCCGACCTGTGCTGCTACCTGCGCAAGGTCGAGCCGCTCAACCGGGCGCTGGAGCCGTACCTGGCGTGGATCTCCGGCATCCGCCGGGACGAGTCGTCCAGCCGTACGGACACCAGGGTCGTCGAGTGGGACGCCAAGCGCCAGATGGTGAAGGTCAACCCGATCGCCGCCTGGACGCAGGAGGACGTCGACAACTACATCGCCGACAACGGCGTGCTGATCAACCCCCTGCACTACGACAACTACCCCTCGATCGGCTGCGCGCCGTGCACGCGCCAGGTCGCCGAGGGCGAGGACCCGCGCAGCGGCCGCTGGGCGGGGCTGGGGAAGGTCGAATGCGGCATTCACCTGTGATCCCCGGCAGGGGCCGCGTCCCGTTGGCAGACGGGCCGGCCCCCGGGCGCGTGCCACTGGTGGCGGTCGCGCACGGGTCGCGCGACCCGCGTGCCGCCGCCACCGTGGCCGCGCTGCTGGACCGGGTGCGCCTGGCGCGTCCCGACGTGCCGGTGCGGGTGGCCTACCTCGACCACTGCGCGCCCACGCTGGGCCAGGCGCTCGACGGGCTGAGCGAAGCCGTGGTGCTGCCGCTGCTGCTCACCGAGGCCTACCACAGCCGGGTCGACCTGCCCGCCGCGCTCAACGAGGCCCGCGCGCGCGATCCGCGCCTGCGGGTCCGCTACGGCACGACGCTCGGGCCGCACCCGCTGCTGCTGCCGGCGCTGGAGCGGCGGCTGGCGGAGGCGGGCGTGCCGGCCGGCGACCCCGAGACTGCGGTCGTGCTGGTCTCGGCCGGGTCGAGCGACGCCAGGGCCAACGAGGTGATCGCCGGCATGGCCCGCGCCTGGCGGCGCGCCGGCTGGTGGACGGTGACCGCGGCCTACGCCTCGGCCGCCGGGCCGACGCCCGGGGAGGCCGTCGCGCGGCTTCGGGCGGCGGGCGCGCCGCGCGTGGCCGTCGCCCCCTACCTGCTGGCTCCCGGCTTCTTCGCCGACCGGATCCGCCGGGCCACCGCCCCGGCCGTCTGCGCCGACGTGCTCGGCCCGGCGCCCGAGCTGGTGGACGTGCTGCTGGAGCGGTACGAGTCGGCCCTGCGCGAGCGCCTGCCCGTGGCCGGCTGACCCTCAGCACCGGGCCTTGATCTCGCCGGTCCTCGGATCGACGCTGACCATGTTGGGCCGGCACGCCCGGGTGCGGGCGTCCACCACCGTCAGCCGCCACTCGGCGGGGTAGGACGCGGTCCTGGCAAGCAGCAGCTCGGCGCGCTCGGCGGTCATCGTGCCGGTGCCCGCGTCCGCGGCCTGCACCACGGCGGCGCTCAGCTCGTTCACGCCGTCGCGGGCCTGGGCGTCGCCGAACCAGCCGGGCGGCTGCCGGACCGTGGGCCCGCACGCGCCGGTGGCGACCAGGTCGCCGTTCAGCCAGACCAGCCCGTAGCCGCCGGACGGGCAGGTGAGGGCGAAGGACACCTTCCCGGCCTTCGACTCGAAGGTGAACGTCTCCCGCCTGCCGCCCCGGGTGTAGCCGTGGAAGAGCGGCGGCCGGGGCTGGGCGCGCGCCGGCGCGGGCTGGGCCAGGGCGCCGGCCCACACGTCCCCGGCGGCGGGGGCGGACACCGGGACGGGCCGGGCGTCCACGGTGAGCACCGTGACGGCCGTGACCGTCAGGGCCGCCGCCGCCACCGAGGCCGCCGCCCGGCCCCGGCGCCGCCGGATCCGGCGGACGCGGGCGTCCACGTCGGCCAGCCGCACCCCGCCGGGGGGCGCGTCGGCGGTGTCGTGTTCGAGCAGGTCGTGCAGGTCGCGCAGTCGCTGTTCCGTCATCGTCAGCTCCCCGTCTCCGCCGCGGCCCTGGCCGCGGGGTCGAGTCGCAGCTTGGCCAGCGCGCGGCTGGCCTGACTGCGTACGGTGGACACCGAACAGCCCACGATCTCGGCGATGGCCTCGTCGGGCAGGTCCTCGAAGTACCGCAGCACGACCACGGCCCGCTGCTTGGCCGGGAGCGCGGCCAGGGCGGCCCTGAGCGCGTCCCGGGTGCCGAGCCCGGCCGTGTCGTCCGCTTCCTGGGGGCGGTCCGGGAGCTCGCCCGTGGCCACCTCGCCCCGCCAGCGCCGCCGCCACCAGGAGGCGTGCGTGTTGGTCAGGATGCGGTAGACGTACGGGTCGGGGTTCGCGCCGACCCGCCGCCAGGCCAGCCAGGCCCTGGCCAGCGCGGTCTGCGTCAGGTCCTCCGCCGTGGCCCAGTCGCGGCACAGCAGGTACGCCGTCCTGAGCAGGCGGGCCGAGCGCTGCTCGACGTATCGCTCGAAGTCGGCACGATCCCGCATCGAGGGGTCCTCACTGTCCGGTGATGTTCACCGATCACTACGCCGAAGACCCCCGCCCGCGTTGCACGGCCTCAGTAACCCCGATGGTCGCGGCGGCGGTCGCGGCGCTCGCGCTCCAGGGCGCGGTGCTCGTCGCGGATCTGCCGGCCGACCTCGCGGGCGTCGTCGCGCATCTGGCGGCCGACCTCGCGCCAGTCGTCGCCGTGCAGCGCCCGCCAGTGCTCCCGCCAGGCGGCCAGGCCGCGCTTGACCGGCTGGGCGCGGGAGTCGCCGAGCACCTTGACGTCGCCCATCACCGCGTAGGCGCGCACCCGGATCACCGGCACGTTCATGCCGGGGGCCGCCTCCAGCACGTCGACCTTCTTGTCGCCCATCACGGCGACGCCGTCGAGGTCGACGTTCACGCCGTCGGGCACGATGATCTTGACGTCGCCCATCACGGACACCGCCGTGACGTCGACCACGTCCGTGCGCACCTCGGCCTCGCGCAGGTCGAGCAGCACGTCGCCCATGACGGCGACCGCGCCGAGCTCCTGGTCGATGCGCCAGGTGCCGCGCCGCTTGGTGTCGCCCATGATGCCGACGAACCAGCGCCGCTTGCCGCCCTCGCGGGCCGGGGCGGGCGCGGGCGCGGGCCCGCCGCCCACGGGCAGGTCCTGGGTGAGCAGGGCGAGCTCGGCGTGGGTGGTCGCGGTGTAGGCGGCCTCGGTACGGTCGGTCAGCTCGGCGAGCGTGAGCCGGCCCTCGACCGAGGCGACGCGGAGCTGTTCCACGACGGCCTCGCGCTCGGCGTCCGACGCGCGCACCTCACCCGGATCTGTCATAGACGCAACATATCGCGTCTTGGGCCGGTTGGGGCTCCTCCCCTGGGAGGAACATCCGTACACCCTTGGATGGGTCCCTGGGCCTCCAGGCCGCCCGTCAGCGTGCTCCGGCGACCGCGGGCTGCGAAGACGCTAGGGTCCTGTCATGCATGAGGAACAGCTCTATCGCGCGGCGTTGAACGGCGAGACCGAGACCGTGGGCAAGCTGCTCACCGGCGGCGCCGACCCCAACAAGGCCAGCGAGGGCGAGGAGGCCGGGCTGCCGCTGTGCGCGGCCGCCGCCTGGGACCGCGTCGAGGTCGCCGAGGCGCTGCTGGCGGCCGGCGCCGACGTCAACGGCCGCGAGGCAGGCGGCTGGACGGCGCTGCTCTGGGCCGCCGCCAACGGCCACGCCGCGACCGCGGGCGTGCTGATCGAGGCCGGGGCCGAGGTCGACGCGGCCAACGACGACGGCGACACGCCGCTCACGCTGGCGGCCAGGCGCGGGGCGCTGGGCGTGGTCCAGACGCTGCTGGAGGCGGGCGCCGACCACGAGAAGTTCGACGGCGACGGCGACAGCCCGCTCGACATCGCGGCCGACTGGGTGGGCGTGCACCTGGAGTCCGCGCTGCTCGACCAGATCGCCCAGGAGGGCTGGGAGTACGTCGTCGGCCGCCAGTACGCCAAGGACGGCACCGAGCTGGTCACCGTGGCCGGCCGCTCCCCCGACGGCTCGCAGACCGAGCAGGTGCAGGCCCAGCGGGGCCACGCCGCCGTGGCGACCGTCCTGGAGGACGCGGCGGGCGTCCACACGCCGGTCGATCAGCTCGTCGCCAGGGCCGTCGCCCACCGCGACGTCGACGAGGACGCCGAGACCTGGTGGATCGTGGCCGACTCGCTGGGCCGGCGGGCCGACGACGAGACGTACGAGGCCCTGTCCCGGCTGTGCGTGAGCGAGGACGCGCGCGAGCGGGAGTTCGGGGTCGACGCGATCGCCCAGTTCGGGTTCGCCGACGGCGAGAAGCCCTACCTCGACCGCACGCTCGCGCTGCTGCAGAAGATGGTGACCACCGAGGGCAATCCGCAAGTGCTGCGCTCGGTGCTGGCCGCGCTCGGCCACCAGGGCGACCCGCGCGCGCTGCCCGCCGTGCTCGACATCATCGGCCGGCCGGGCCACAAGCGCACGATGACCGACGCCATCGCGCTGGCCGACGTCCTGCCCGCCGACCACGAGGAGGGCCTGTCGCTGCTCATCGAGATGTCCCGGGACGAGGAGGCCGAGGTCCGCGACTGGGCCACGGCCGGGCTGGCCGGGCTGTCGGCGGACACGCCCCGCATCCGGGAGGCGCTGGCCGACCGGCTGGCCGACGCCGACCTGCGCACGGTGGCCGAGGCGGCGCGGGGGCTCGCGGCGCGCGGCGACGAGCGGGCCGAGCAGGGCGTCCGGCGGGTGCTGGAGGAGAGCGACGACGAATACGCCCGAGACCTCGTCATGGAGATCGGCGGGGAGTGATCCTGTCGCCCCCGGCGGCCGCCCGCTGGGCGGGGCCGCCGGGGGCCCGGGTTCTGGCCCTGGAGCAGGGGGCCGCCCGCCCACCCCGGTCAGTCCGACAGGGCGGTGCGGAGCTGGTTCAGCACGGCGCGCAGGATGCGGGAGACGTGCATCTGCGAGATGCCGAACTCGGCGGCGATCTCCGACTGGGTCATGTTGCCGTAGAAGCGCATCAGCAGGATGTTGCGCTCCCGCGACGGCAGGGCGTCGATGAGCGGCTTGACCGCGTACTTGCCGAGCAGCGTGTCCAGCGACTCGTCCTGCGAGGGCAGGAAGTCGCCGAGGTCGGCGCCGTCGTTGTCGCCGCCGACGGGGGCGTCCAGCGACAGGGCGCTGTAGGCGGTGGAGGCGTCCAGGGTGAGCAGGACGTCCTCCTCGGTGATGTTCATGTGCGCGGCGAGCTCGGCGACGGTGGGCGAGTGGCCGAGCGTCTGGGTGAGGTCGGCGGTGGCCTTGTTGAGCTCCAGCCGGCGCTCCTGGTAGACGCGCGGCACCTTGACGGCCCAGGTGCGGTCGCGGAAGTGCCGCTTGACCTCGCCGACCATCGTGATCATGGCGTAGCCGCGGAACTCGTGGCCGAGCTCGGGGTCGAAGCCGTTGATGGCCTTCATCAGGCCGACGTACGCGGCCTGGCGCAGGTCCTCCATCGGCTCGCGCTGGTGGCGGTAGCGACGGGTGACCTCGGTGACGAGGGAGTCGTACATGGTGACGACGCGCTCACGGATGCGGGCCTTGTGCTCGTCCGAGGCTTCCGGCCTGTTCATCTCAGCCAGAAGCTGTTCGGCGGTCATTTCGTCGAGTGCGATATCCAGGACGGCCATCTGAGTAGCTCCATATGCCCGAAGGCGGCCCCGCCCATGGAAAAAGCCCAGGCAGAGGCACGCCACGTTTGAACGTGAGGTGAAGCCCTCTGCTGGACTTCGGATCAAAGGATTCCCTATGGATCCCGATTTATCACCCTATATTAGGTCACAGATCGATCACAGCTTACCAGCTCACGGTCCCGACAGGGCGGGAGCCGTGGTCAGGACGTCGCGGGCCAGCGCGAGGTCGCCCGTCAGCTCGGCGGGGAAGGCGTCCGGCTCGCCCCTGCCGCCCAGCAGGAAGCAGAACGCGACCACGTCCGCCGTCAGGTGGGCGTCCGGCGGGCCCGGGGCGGTGTCGGTGACGCCGAGCGGGATGCGCCAGTCGCCGCCGCCCGCGCCGGTGAGGGTGAGACGCAGGGTCCGGCCGGAGCCGTCCAGGCCGGACAGGAGCATCGTCCAGGGCAGCAGGCGGGCGCACAGGTCGGCCGTGGGGCGGATGTGCTCGGGCACCGGGTCGGGCAGGCGGACCCCGGCCGCCGTGGCGGCGTCGGCGGCGTGCACCCACGTCTCCAGGCTCCTGGCCAGGACGTGGTCGCGCACGACCGTCTCCATGCCGTCCACCGTGGCCGGGGTGGCCGGGTCGAGCTCGCCCAGGTGGCGGCAGAGGGCGTCGGCCTGGGCCCGCCAGTCGCGCCTGGTCTGCTCGGGGCTGCGGGCCCGCTCGTAGGCCTGCACGTCCGCCGTGCGGCCGGCCGCGTCCAGGTCTGCCAGTGGCGGGCCGAGCACGGGCGCGCCGACGGAGGCGGCCAGCAGGCCGTCCTTGGCGGCCAGGTGGGCCACGAGCTCCTGGAGCGTCCAGCCCTCGACGACGACGCGCGCCCAGTCGTCGTCCACGGCCGCGGCCAGCAGCGCGTCCATGGCGGCGACGCGGCCGGCGTACGGCAGCGCCCAGCCGGCGGTCGGCGCCGCGGGGCGGCGGCGGGCCCTGGCCCCGGCCAGGAGTTGCGGGCGCAGGGAACGGACCGACACCGCCGGGTCCTCCATCAACGCGTCCAGATACAGGCGCTCGACAGGATCCATCACGCTTCTTCCTCCGCCAGCGCGTCGGCCAGGCGCCGCAGCGCCAGCCGGATGCGCGACTTGGCCGTGCCCTCGGGCACGCCCAGTTCCTCGCTCACCTGCCGGTACGTCCGGCCGCCGAAGTAGGCCAGCTCCACCGGCCGGCGCAGCCCCTCGGGCAACGACGTCACCGCCTGCCGCACGCGTTCGGCCTCCTCGGCGGCCAGCACGGCCTCCTCCAGCCTGGCGGGCTCGCGCTCGAACAGCCGCGGCCCGAGCGCGGAGACCCGGCGGCGCTCCTCGGCCCGTACGTGGTCGACCGCGCGGCGGTGGGCGATCGTGGCCAGCCAGGCGCGCAGCGCGCCGCGTCCGGGGTCGTAGGCCAGCGGGCGCTCCCAGAACACCAGGAACACCTCCTGCGTGATGTCCTCGGCGATCACGCGGTCCCTGGTGACCCGTAAGGAGAGCCCGAAGATCAGTGCGGACAGCCGATCGTAGACCTCCCCCAGCGCCGACTCGTCGCCGCCGACCACCCGCTGGTGCAGCAGGCGGTCGTCGTACGGTGCCTCCACTGGCACCACACTCCCGTGGTCCGGACCAAGGCGGGCGGGTGCGCCGCGACCCGAGCATGTCACCATTCGCCGGAAATGTTGAGGCGAACGCCCCCCGCCACCGGCTCCGCGGCCCCGCGATAGTGTCGAACGGACGACGACCGGAGGGATCACCCGCCATGGCCACCACCCGCACCGCCACCACGCAATGGAAGGGCGCCCTGCTCGACGGCTCGGGCACCGTCTCGCTCGACAGCTCGGGCGTGGGCACGTTCGAGGTCTCCTGGCCCTCCAGGGCCGAGGCCCCCGGCGGCCGCACCTCGCCCGAGGAGCTCATCGCCGCCGCCCACTCCTCGTGCTTCTCCATGGCCCTGTCGCACGCCCTGGCCGGCGCCGGCACGCCGCCGGAGTCGCTGCGCACGAGCGCGGACGTGACGTTCCAGCCGGGCGAGGGCATCACGGGCATCGTGCTCACCGTGCAGGGGCACGTTCCGGGCATCTCGGCCGAGCAGTTCCAGGAGGCCGCCGCGACCGCCAAGGCGAACTGCCCGGTCAGCAAGGCGTTGGCGGGCACCACGATCACCCTGAAAGCCGAACTCCTCTAACAGGAACGCATTCGCGTGCGACAATTGGGTCACATGCGCGAGGTCTGGCCGGGCGAACCCTATCCACTCGGCGGCACCTGGGACGGCGTCGGCACCAGCTTTGCCGTGTTCTCCGAGGTCGCCGAGCGGGTCGAGCTGTGCCTTTTTCACGACGACGACAGCGAGGAGCGGGTGCCGCTCCCGGAGGTCGACGGCTTCGTCTGGCACGGCTACCTGCCGGGGATCCAGCCGGGCCAGCGGTACGGCTACCGCGTCCATGGGCCGTACGAGCCGTCGCAGGGGCGTCGCTGCGACCCCTCCAAGCTGCTGCTCGACCCCTACGCCAAGGCCATCGACGGCGAGCTGACCTGGAACGAGGCGCTGTTCCCCTACTACTTCACCGATCCGTCGGTGCGCAACAGGGAGGACAGCGCCCCGTACATGCCGAAGAACGTGGTGATCAACCCGTTCTTCGAGTGGGGCAACGACCGGCCGCCGCGCATCCCGTACCACGAGACGGTGATCTACGAGGCGCACGTGCGGGGGCTGACCATGCGCCACCCGGGCGTGCCCCAGGACCTGCGCGGCACGTACGCCGGGGTCGGGCACCCGGCGATCATCGAGCACCTGCTGTCCATCGGGGTGACGGCGGTCGAGCTCATGCCGGTGCACCACTACGTGCCCGAGCACTTCCTGGTGGCCCGGGGGCTGACCAACTACTGGGGCTACAACACGATGGCCTACCTGGCCCCCCACGGCCGCTACTCCGGCTCGGGCACCCGCGGCCAGCAGGTGCTGGAGTTCAAGGCGATGGTGCGGGCGCTGCACGAGGCGGGCATCGAGGTCATCCTCGACGTGGTCTACAACCACACCGCCGAGGGCGACCACATGGGCCCCACGCTGGGCTTCCGGGGCATCGACAACGTCAACTACTACCGCCTGCACGACGGCGACCGGCGTTACTACCTCGACTACACCGGGTGCGGCAACTCGCTCAACGTGCGCTCGCCGCACGCCCTGCAGCTCATCATGGACTCGCTGCGCTACTGGGTGCTGGAGATGCACGTCGACGGCTTCCGCTTCGACCTGGCCTCGGCCCTGGCCAGGGAGCTGCACGACGTCGACCGGCTGAGCGCGTTCTTCGACCTCATCCAGCAGGACCCGGTGATCTCGCAGGTGAAGCTGATCGCCGAGCCCTGGGACGTCGGGCCGGGCGGCTACCAGGTCGGCAACTTCCCGCCGCTCTGGACGGAGTGGAACGGCAAGTACCGCGACATCGTGCGCGACTTCTGGCGGGGCACCAACTCCGCGCTCCCCGAGTTCGCCTCCCGCCTGACCGGCTCGGCCGACCTGTACGAGTCCTCCGGCCGCCGCCCGGTGGCCTCGATCAACTTCGTCACCTGCCACGACGGCTTCACCCTGACCGACCTGGTCTCCTACGACCACAAGCACAACGAGGCCAACGCCGAGGAGAACCGCGACGGCACCAACGACAACCGCTCCTGGAACTGCGGCGCCGAGGGCCCGGTGGAGGACCCGCACATCGTCGCCCTCCGCCGCCGCCAGCGCCGCAACTTCCTGACCACGCTGTTCCTGTCGCAGGGCGTGCCGATGCTCTCCCACGGCGACGAGATCGGCCGCACGCAGCGGGGCAACAACAACGCCTACTGCCAGGACAACGAGCTGGCCTGGATCGACTGGTCGATGCTGCACGCCGAGTCCGACCTGCTGGAGTTCGTCAAGACGTTGTCGAAGCTGCGCCGCGAGCACCCGGTCTTCCAGCGCCGCCGCTTCTTCCACGGCCGCCACCCCGACAACGGCAAGCGCGACCTGGTCTGGCTGACCCCGGGCGGCAAGGAGATGACGGCCGGCGACTGGCACACCGGCTACGCCAAGTCGCTGATGGTCTACCTCAACGGCGAGGCCATCACCGAGCCGGGCCCGCGCGGCGAGCGGATCGTGGACGACTCCTTCCTCCTGCTCATCAACGCCCACCACGAGAACCTGTCGTTCACGCTGCCGGGGCCGGAGTTCGGGGCCGAGTGGCTGCCGGTGCTCGACACCTGTCACGACGTGGTGGAGGAGGCGTTCGGCGACGAGCGGTGGCGGGCGGGCGACCTGGTGGCGGTGACCGGCCGGTCGTTCCAGGTCCTGCGGCTGCCCAGGGAGCCGCAGACGCCCTAGCTCCATCGACCGCCTGGCCGTATTGACCCGCGGGGCCGTCAGAAGACGCGGGCGATGCCGGCCGTGACGAGGAGCAGCGCGAACGTGGTCACCCCGGCCACGCCGTGCAGGATCACCGCGAGCACCGGGAAGCCGGTGGCCCGGCGCTGGTGGCGGCCGCCGCCGAGCCAGCGGGTGAACATCGTGAAGCCCAGCAGCGCGGCCACGGTGAGCCCGCAGAGGGCGAGCCAGGCCAGCGGGGCGCGGCCGGTCAGCAGGTAGGCCACCCAGCAGGCCAGCGACGCGGCCGCGAGCGCCGGATGGGACAGCAGCAGCGTCACCGGGAAGCGGGTGACCTTGGCCTCCTGGCGGCGCAGGCCGCCGGCCGAGAGCCAGCGGTGGAGCAGGTAGATCCCGATCAGTGCGGCGATCGTCCATGTGACGGCGGTGAGCAGGCCCATGTCCCCTCCCGGCGAGGCTCTGCCGTCACCGTATGCAGACTCCGGGCCTTTCGTCCTTCAGTTACTCAAAAGTGCTGTCAGCCGCAAAACCCCCGGGGACGGTTTGTCGGTGGGGTGTGCCAAGGTAGAGGAGTGCGGCGCATCTATCCCGACTTTCAAGACAATCCGGACATCCCCGAGGCGTACGCCTACCCCGAGGGGCGGCCCTGGCTGCGGCTCAACATGGTCTCCAGCGCCGACGGCGCGGCGTGGCTGCAGGGGCGCTCGGGCGGGCTGTCCAGCAGGGGCGACAAGCGCATCTTCGCCGTCCTGCGCGGGTTGTCCGACGTGATCGTCGCGGGGGCGGCGACCGTCCGCACCGAGGGCTACGGCCCGGTCAAGCCGCGCGCCTCCTGGTCGTCGATCCGGGCCGGGCGGCCCGACGTGCCGCCCATCGCGGTGATCACCCGCAGCCTCGACCTCGACCTCGACGGCGAGCTGTTCACCGACGCGACCAACCCGACGATCGTGATCACCTGTGAGTCCGCGCCCGCCGAGCGCCGCAAGCTGGCCGGCCGGCGGTCCGACCTGATCATCGCCGGCGACGACGGCGTCGACATGCGGCTGGCCGTGCGCGAGCTGCACGAGCGGGGCCTGACCCGCGTGCTGTGCGAGGGCGGCCCGCGCATCAACGCGCAGCTGTCGGCCGACGACCTCATCGACGAGTTGTGCCTGTCGGTGAGTCCCATGCTGGTCGCGGGCGGCGCGGCCCGCATACTGAACGGCGTGGCCGCGCAGGTCCCGCTTGACCTCCGCCAGGTCCTGGAAGAGGAGGGGGTCCTCTTCTGCAGATACACGAGGGAGCAGAGCCCATGACCGAGCAGCCCGTCGAAGAGCCGGAGCCGGTGCCCAACCTCCCGGTCCGGCCGCCCGTGCCGCCGATGCTGGCCAAGCCGGTCAAGGCCATGCCCAAGCAGGACGGCACCCTGTTCTACGAGCCCAAGTGGGACGGCTTCCGCTGCATCGTGTTCAGGGACGGCGACGAGGTCTACCTCGGCAGCCGCAACGAGCGTCCGTTCACCCGCTACTTCCCCGAGCTGGTCGAGGCGGTCAAGGCCGAGCTGCCCGGCAAGGTGGTGATCGACGGCGAGATCGTGCTGCCCCGCGGGGCGCAGCTCGACTTCGACGCCCTCCAGCAGCGCATCCATCCGGCCGCCTCGCGGGTCAAGCTGCTCTCGGAGCAGACCCCGGCCCAGTTCATCGCCTTCGACCTGCTGGCCGTGGGCGACGAGTCGCTGATGGAGGAGCCGTTCTCCGAGCGGCGGCGGCGGCTGGAGGAGCTGTTCCCGCACCAGGGCGGGTCCGTCCGGCTGACGCCGGTCACCACCGCCGACGAGCAGGCGCGCGAATGGTTCGACGCCTTCGAGGGGGCGGGCCTCGACGGCATCATCGTCAAGCCGGGCGACCAGCCGTACGTGCCCGACAAGCGCACGATGTTCAAGGTCAAGCACGAGCGCACGGCCGACGTGGTGATCTGCGGCTACCGCGAGCACAAGACCGGGCCCATCGTCGGCTCGCTGCTGCTCGGCCTCTACGGCGACGACGGCCGGCTGCACCACGTGGGCGTGGCGGCCTCGTTCCCCATGGCGCGCCGGGCCGAGCTGGTGGAGGAGCTCAAGCCGTACCTGGCGGAGCTCAGCGAGCACCCGTGGGGCCACTGGGCCGAGCAGGCCACGGCCAACGCCGGGCAGCCGGCGGCGGGGCCCGCGACCGGCGGGCAGCGGGTGCCGGGCGCGGTGTCGCGGTGGAACGCCAAGAAGGACCTGTCGTTCATCCCGCTCCGGCCCGAGCTGGTGATCGAGGTGGCCTACGACCAGATGGAGGGCGACCGGTTCCGGCACACGGCGCACTTCCGGCGGTGGCGGCCCGACCGCACACCCGAGTCGTGCACGTACGAGCAGCTGGAACGGCCGGTCAGCTACGACCTCGACGACATCCTCGCCCGTTAGGGGGCAAAGCGGTCTAGTCTCTCCCTTATGACCACCGGTGATGAGCTCAAGGCGGCCGTGTCCGCGCGGCGCGACCTCGGCCCCGACTTCGAGGACGCCCTGGTGGAGTCGTTCCTCGACAAGGTGGGCCAGGAGGTCGACCGGCGGGTCGACGAGCGCCTGGCCGGCGCGGCTCCGCGTGCCAAGGCGCCCGCCAGGGGGTCCGACGGCCAGCGGCTGGCGCTGGCGATCGTCTCGCTCTCCCTGGGCACGCTGTCCACGGTCGCGCTGGCCTTCGCGGGGGGCGGGCGGGCGATCGCGCTGATCCCGATCTGGGTCGGGATCATCATCGTGAACGTCGTCTTCAACGGCTCCCGCGAGAAGTAGCCCCCTGCGGGGCCGGCTTCCGGGTCAGGTCAGCCAGATGAGGCCGGCGAAGCGGCCGCCGGGCTGTTCGCGGCGGTGGGAGTAGAGCTCGGCGGACTCGATGGTGCAGCGCGCGTCGTGCCGCACGTCGGCGACGCCCGCCGCCCTGAGCTGGGACTCGATCCCGGCCCGCAGGTCGAGCGCCGGGGTCCCCCACGACGTCGTGGACCACGTGGGCGGCACCTTTGAGGCCACCTGCTCGCGCAGGTCCTCGGGCACCTCGTAGCAGCGGCCGCAGGCGCCGGGGCCGATCAGCGCGACCATCCGGCCCGGCCGGGCGCCCTTGGCCGTCATGGCCTCGACCAGGGCGGTGGCCACGCCCGCCTCCGTGCCGGGACGTCCGGAGTGGGCGGCGCCGACCATGCGCGCCTCGGGGTCGGCCACCAGCACGGCCGGGCAGTCGGCGCCCAGCGAGGCCAGCGCCAGGCGCGGCTCGGTGGTGAACACGCCGTCGAGCGGCGGCGGGTCGTCACCGAACGGCTCGCTCACGTAGGCGACGTCGGCGCTGTGGACCTGGCGCATGTAGACGACGGCGCGCACGCCCAGCTCGGCCGCCAGGCCCTCGCGGTTGGCCCGGACGGCCGCCGGGTCGTCGCCGACCATGCCGCCGAGGTTGCGTGAGCCGTACGGCGGGGCGCTGACCCCTCCGTGGCGGTCGGTGACGACGGCGTGCACTCCGGGGGCCAGCAGCATGCCCCGATCCTAGCCGGGCTGAGACGAGAAGCCGGGCTGCGGGGAGGAGGCGGGCTGCGGGGAGGAGGCGGGCTGCGGGGAGGAGGCGGGACCGAGGCTAGGAGCCGGGCTGGGGCGAGGAGCCGGGGCCGCCTGGGGAGGAGCCGTGCAGGACGGTGCCGGGCGGGCGGCCGAGCTCCAGGTACATGTTCACCTCGTCGAAGCGCCATTCGCCCACCTCGACCACGTTCGGCAGCCGCCCCCACTCGCGGAACCCGAGGCTCTGGTACAGCGCGATCGCGCCGTGGTTGTTGCCGCGCGCCCGCAGCGTGAGCGTCTCGATGCCGGCGGCGCGGGCGTCGTCCACGAGGCCGGACACGACCACCCGGCCGAGCCCGAGCCCGCGCGCCTGCGGGTGGGCCATGACCTTGCCGATCTCGCCGGAGTGCCGGAAGACCGCCTCCTGGCCGCGTCGCCACAGGCCCATGGCCTGCACCGTGCCGTCGACCGTGGCGAGGGCGAGCCGCCCCTCGCCCTTCCCGGCCATGGCGAGCGTGGCCTCCACCCAGGGGTCGGTCTCGTCCCTGGTGGGCGGCGCGAGGTAGCCGACCGCGCCACCCAGCTCGACGACGGCGTGCAGCACGCGGTGGACGGCGGCGAGCAGGGGCTCGTCGGCGGTTTCCGGCCAGGTCAGGTCGATTTTCACGGAAGACCATTATGCCGCGATCCGTCCGGGGCTGGCCTGCCCGTCACAAGCAAGCATATGCTTGGGCGCGTGCCTGACTACCGCAATCTCATCGGCGGCGAGCTGGTCCCCGCGGACCGGACGATGGACACCGTCAACCCCGCCACGGGCGAGGCGTGGGCCCGGATCCCGGCCAGTGGCGCGCGCGAGGCCGAGGCCGCCGTGGCGGCGGCGCGGGCGGCCTTCCCCGCCTGGTCGGCCATGCCCGCCCTGGGCCGGGCGCACTTCCTGCGCAAGGTGTCGGAGCTGTTCGCCCGGCACGCCGAGGAACTGGCCCGGCTGGAGACCCGCGACAACGGCCGCATCCTGCGCGACACACTCAAGAAGGACCTGCCGGGCATGGCCCACCTGTGGCAGCTGGCCGCCGGGCAGTGCCTGGAGGCGGTCAAGGGCGACACCGTCCTGCTCGGGCCCGACACCCTCGGGCTGACGCGGCGCGAGCCGTACGGGGTGGCGGTCTGCATCATCCCGTGGAACTCCCCCATCTCCACCTTCTCCGCCAAGGCCGCCTACGCCCTGGCCGCCGGGAACACGGTGATCGTCAAGCCCGCCGAGCAGGCCGGCGCGTCGGTGCTGCGGCTGGGGGAGCTGCTGGCCGAGGTGTTCCCGCCCGGCGTGCTGAACATCGTCAGCGGGCTCGGCGAGGAGGTCGGCGACGCGCTCGTCCGGCACCGGGACGTCGGCAAGATCAGCCTCACCGGCTCCACGGCCACCGGCCAGGCCATCACCCGGGCCTCGGCGGACGCGCTGAAGCCGCTGACGTTCGAGCTGGGCGGCAAGTCGCCCAACATCGTCTTCCCCGACGCCGACCTGGACGCCGCCGCGCAGGGCGTCACCGTGAACTCGGTCTACACCGGCAACGCCGGGCAGGTGTGCGTGGCCGGCTCGCGCATCCTCGTCCACCGGTCGATCTGGGACGACCTGCTCGGGCGGATCAGGCACATCTGCGCCGGGCTGGTCCTGGACGACCCCCTCGACCTGGCCACGACCATGGGCCCGATCGTGTCGGCCGGGCAGTTCGAACGGGTGCGCTCGTACCTGGAGACGGCCGAGAAGGAGGGGGCCGAGCTGGTCTTCGGCGGACGGTCGGGGGCCGAGGTGGTGCCCGGCCTGCCGGGCGGCTACTGGGTGGCGCCCACGCTCTACACGACCGAGGACAACGGCCTGCGCATCTGCCAGGAGGAGATCTTCGGGCCGGTGGCGGTGGCCATCCCGTTCGAGAGCGACGAGCAGGCGCTGGAGATCGCCAACGACTCGCCGTACGGGCTGGCGGCCGGGGTGTGGACGCGGGACCTCGGACGGGCGCACCGGTTCGTGCGGGATCTGCAGAGCGGCACCGTGTGGGTGAACACCTACCGCCAGATGCCTCCGGGCCTGCCGTTCGGCGGCGTGAAGGACAGCGGGTACGGCCACGACTCCGTCCTGGAGTACACCCGGGAAAAGGCGGCCATCATCCAGATTTAGTTAGATAGATTCCCTCCATGAGCGAGGGGATCAACGACCAGTCCGAGCTGACCGAGCTGTCCGAGGCAGCCGCCCAGTCGCGCGCGTCCGTGCTGCGCAGCCGAGCCGAATCGTACATCGCGCTGTCGCGGCACGAGGCCGCTATCGCCGATCTGACCGAGTCGATAACGCTGGTCCCGGACAACGCCCGGGCCTGGCGGCTGCGCGGCGAGAGCCATCGGGTCATCGAGCGGTACGAGGCCGCCCTGGCCGACTTCGACGAGTCGTTGAGACTGGAACCCGACAGCGCGTATGCGCTGGGCTCGCGCGGGCAGGCGTACGCGGCGCTCGGCCGGCTGGAGGAGGCGATGGACGACTTCGACCACGCGCTCACCCTCGCCCCCGAGTCCCTGTGGATCCTGGAGGCCAAGGCCGACGCCCTGGTGGACCTGGACCGGCTGGACGAGGCCCTGGACGAGCACGCCAAGATCATCGCGTTGAACGAGGAGCTGGCGTACTCGTGGGTGGCGCGCGGTGACCTGTACCAGCGCATGCACCTCTACAGCGAGGCCATCGCCGACTACACCAGGGCCCTGGAGGCCGACCCCGACCACGTGCGGGCGCTGAGCCGGCGCGGCGAGGCGCTGCGCATGACCGACCGCTACCAGGAGGCGCTGGCCGACCTGAACCGCGCGGTCGAGCTCGACCCCGACAACGACCGCGCGTTCGGCAGCCGGGGCGCGGTGCTGAGCGAGATGGGCGACAACGAGGCCGCGCTGCGCGACCTGGACAGGGCCATCGAGCTGGACCCCGAGTACATCTGGGCCTACCGGGTGCGCGGCGAGATCTTCCAGGAGATGGAGCGGCACGAGGAGGCCGTGAGCGACTTCACGCTGGCCCTGCGCCTGGAGTTCGGCGACGACTGAGGCCGTCGCCGAGCGGCGGGGCCCCCCCCCCGGGGCGCCCCCCGCGGGGGGGGGTTGTGGTCCCCGCCGGGGGGGCGTCAGCTGGGTCGGGGGCCGGGGTCCACGTATACGAAGTCCCGCCCCACCCCCACCCCCGGGTCGGCGGACC
>NZ_JBEOZT010000033.1:81980-112739 GCF_040298265.1 Nonomuraea sp. NPDC001636 | reverse complement strand
GGGGCAGGGCCGAAGGGGGCAGGGCCGAAGGGGGCAGGGCCGAAGGGGGCAGGGCCGAAAGGGGCAGGGCCGAAAGGGGCAGGGCCGAAAGGGGCGGGGCCGGAGGAGTTGGGGGCGAGGGGGCTGGGGCTGGGGGAGTGGTGGTTCAGGGGTTCGGAGGTGTTGGGGGTAATGGGCTGACCGGGTTGGCCGAGCGGATCGCTGCCGCCGGCGGACGTCTGGAGGCCGGGCCGCTGCCCGGCGGTGGCTACCGGCTGCACGCCCGAGTGCCCTTGGAGGTGCCGTGATCCGCGTCCTCATCGCCGACGACCAGGACCTCGTCCGCGGCGGCCTGGCCGCGCTGCTCGCCCTGGAGGACGGCATCGAGGTGGTGGCCGAGGTCGGCCGGGGCGACCTGGTCGAGCCCGCGGTGGCCGAGCACCGCCCCGACGTGGTCCTGCTCGACATCGAGATGCCCGGCATGTCCGGCCTGGAGGTCGCCGAACGCCTGCGCGGCCATCGGGTGGTCATCGTCACCACGTTCGGCCGGCCCGGCTACCTCAGCCGCGCCCTCGACGCGGGCGTGTCCGGGTTCGTGGTGAAGGACGCGCCGGTGGCCGAGCTGACCGCGGCCGTGCGGCGGGTGATGGCCGGCGAGACGGTGATCGACCCCAAGCTGGCGGTGTCGGCCCTGACCGTCGGGCCGAGCCCGCTCACCCAGCGGGAGGCCGAGGTGCTGCGGACCGCCTCCGGCGGCGCGACCGTCGCCGACATCGCCCGCACCCTGTTCCTGACCGAGGGCACCGTACGCAACTACCTGTCCTCGGCGATCACCAAGACCGGCGCGCGCAACCGCGCCGAGGCCGTCCGCGTGGCCGAGTCCCGCGGCTGGCTCTGACCCCAGCCACCGCCGCACCCCCGCACCGCCGCACCCCCGCAACGCCGCACCCCCGCACCGCCGCACCCCCGCAACGCCGCACCGCCCGCACCCCCGCACCGCCGCACCCCCGCACCCCCGCAACGCCCGCACCCCCGCAACGCCCGCACCCCCGCAACGCCCGCACCCCCGCAATGCCCGCAACCTCTCAACCCTGCAACCTCTCAAGAGGAGCTTCGCCATGCCCTCCGACGACTTCCGCCCGCCCGGCCCGGAGTTGTTCGACTTCCCCGCGCTGTGGGACGGCGCGCCGCTCTGGCTCACCAAACCGGTGCTGCTGGCCGTCGCCGGCGTGCTGGTGGTGTGCGCGCTGGCCTGGGGCGCCTTCTCCCGGCCCAGGCTGGTGCCGCGCGGCCTGCAGAACGCGGGCGAGTACGCCTACCTGTTCGTCCGCGACCAGATCGCCCGCCCGTCGCTGGGCGCCGACGCCGACCGCTGGATGCCGCTGCTGCTCACGCTCTTCCTGCTGATCCTGCTCTGGAACGTGATGGGCGTGATCCCGCTGCTCCAGTTCCCGGTCACCGCCCACGTCGCCTTTCCCTGGGTGCTGGCCGGGGTGGTCTACCTGCTCAAGCTCTACCTCGGCTTCAGGCACCAGGGCCTGGCCGGCTACCTCAGGAACGCGATGTTCCCCGAGGGCCTGCCCAAGGCCCTGGCGATCACCCTGTACGCGCCGCTCGAACTGTTCTACATCTTCGTCACCGCGCCGTTCACCCATGCCGTGCGGCTGTTCGCGAACATGTTCGCCGGGCACACGCTGCTGGCCTTCTTCAGCGCGGTCGGATATTGGTTCCTGGTGGAGCGGCCGACCGTGGGCGGCGTGGCGGTGGGCGTGCTGGGCGTGTTCATGACGTGCCTGCTGACCGCGTTCGAGATCTTCGTCATGTTCCTGCAGGCGTACCTGTTCACCATGCTCACCGCCATGTACCTGGGGCAGTCCCTGCACCCGGAGCACTGACCGGTCAGGACGCGGGCGGCGCCAGGACCCGCCAGGCGGCCGGCCGCACGATCCAGGTACGCCGCTCCGCCACCTGCTCCAGCTCGCCGTCCACGCTGGCCGGGACGGGCCCGCCCGCCACGGTGATCCGCCTGCCGCGGAAGGTCTGCACGTCGGGGCGGGCGGGGTGCCGGCCGCGGCGCAGCCCGGTGGCGAAGGCCAGCCGCGCCAGCGGTCCCGTGGCGTAGGAGACCACCACCTCGGCCAGCCCGTCGTCGGGCCGGGCCGCCGGGGCCAGCGGCGTGCCGCCGCCGATCGTGGCGCCGTTCCCGACGCCGGCCATGAGCACGCGGCGGCGGCCGGTGCACACCTGGGCGCCGTCCACCCTGATCCGCAGCCGCCATCCGCCCGTCCCGGCGCCCGCCAGCACCGCGCCCACCGCGTACGCGGCCCGGCTGAGCAGCGGCTTCAGCGGCGCGGCCCGCTCGGCGGCGTGCGCGCCCACGCCGAGGTGCGCGGCGTTGACCACGATGCCGCCGTCGTCGTCGATCAGCAGGTCCACGGGCCGTTCGTGCCCCGCCAGCACGACGCGGGCCGCCTCGGCCGGGTCGAGCGGGATGCCCAGCGTGCGGGCCAGGTCGTTGCCGGTGCCCATGGGGATCAGCCCGACCGGGCCGGCGTCCAGGCGGCCGTGCTCCAGCAGCGCGGCGACCAGCGCGTGCACGCTCCCGTCGCCGCCCATCACCACCGGGACCCGGTCGTCGTGCGACCGCGCGGCCTCCCGCGCGTCGCCGTCGCAGACCTGCACGTCGGCCTCCGCCCGCAGCAGCCGCAGCACCTCCCGCGTGCTGTCGTCGCCGACGCCGCCGGCCTGCCGGTTGCAGATCACCAGAAGTCTCACGGGTCCTCGCCTTCCCTTCCGCTGGGCGGATCGGTCTCTTCCCCGGGCGCCTGGCACAATGCCCCGCCGCCGGAACCCGTTCGCGGGGCGGAGGTCCGGCGCGCGGAACGCGACGGCGCGTTTCCATGGCGGTCCGGAAGGTTCCCGGCGGCTTCTATGGCGTTCCTAAGGTTCCCCGACGGTGGGGTGAAGGTGGCCGCGGTTGAGTGGCCGCAGCGGGCCGGGCCACTGGGGACCGGCCGCCAGAAGGGCAACCGACATGAACCCACGAAAGACCGCGCTGGCCCTCGGGGCGGCGGCGGCCCTGACGCTGGCCGCCTCCGGGGCGGTGCCGGCCGCGGCGGCCGGCCCGTGTGCCCAGGTCTCGTCGACGTGCTCGCCCGCCGACGTGGCCAAGGACCACGCGGGCGAGAAGACCGCCGACGTGAAGGCCGGCGTGAAGGCCGGCATACGGACCGACGTGCGCAAGGACCCCGGCGACGGGAAGCCGCGCGACGGCAGGCCCGGCTGCGGCCCCGAAAAGACGGACCACCGAGGCAAGCCCGGAAAGCCCGGTAAACCGGACAACAAGGACCACGGCATCTCCCCGGAGGCGTTCGCCAAGGCGCTCGCGGCCGAGCTGGGCGTCGGGTACGACCGCGCCCTGCGCGCCGTCAAGGAGCTGGACGCCCTGTCGGAGAAGGGCCGGGTGGACCCGGACTCGGCCGGGTTCGGCGCGGTGGCCGAGCACCTCGGCGTCACGCCGGACCGGCTGGAGCAGGCGCTGCGGAACGTCAAGCGCGCGCTGGCCGGTGCCGAGCCCGCATAGAGACCGGCACCGATCTTCCTCAGCCGGGGGTGCGCAGGGGAGAGTGGCACCATGCACGTCCTTGTTGCCGACGATGACGAGGCGGTCCGCCGCTCCCTGACCCACGCGCTCACCCGCGAGGGCTACGACGTCAGCGTCGCCGCCGACGGCCTGCGCGCCCTGGAGGCGGCCGGCGGCGGCCGTCAGGACGCGGTGGTGCTGGACATCATGATGCCCGGCCTGGACGGCCTGGAGGTGTGCCGCCGCCTGCGGGCCGCGGGCGACCGCACCCCGATCCTGATGCTCACCGCCCGCGACCTGGTCGGCGACCGGGTCGCGGGCCTGGACGCGGGCGCCGACGACTACCTGGTCAAGCCGTTCGCGCTGGAGGAGCTGCGGGCCAGGCTGCGCGCGCTGCTGCGCCGCAGCGCGCCCGCGCAGGGGCTGCTCCGCCACGCCGACCTGGAGCTGGACCCGGTCGCCTGCCGGGCCAGCCGCGGCGGCCGGCCGCTCGACCTGACCAGGACCGAGTACACCCTGCTGAAGGTGTTCCTGCGCAACCCGGGCCGGGTGCTCAGCCGCGAGGTCATCTTCGACTCGGTCTGGGGGTACGACTTCGGGCCGTCCTCGAACGCGTTGTGGGTCTACATCAGCTACCTGCGGGCCAAGCTGGAGGCCGGGGGAGAGCCGCGGCTGATCCAGACCGTCCGCGGCCTGGGGTACGTGCTGCGGGAGGAGCCGTGAGGCTGCGCACCAGGGTCGCGCTGACGGTCGCCGCCGTGGTGGCCGCCGCGCTGCTGGCGGTCTCGCTGGTGGTCTACCCGGCGGCCGCGGCGGGGCTGGCCGGCCAGCACGACGGGGAGCTGATGCTGGCCGCCGGGCAGGCGCCGCGGCTGCTGGAGTCGCTGAAGGCCGCCGACTCGCCGCTGCCGGCCAGGCCCCTCCCGGTGGGCAACACGCTGCTGCAGTTCTGCCCCGACCCGATGCAGACCGGCCCGACCGACGGGTTCGTGCCGCTGGTCGAGCAGGACCAGGCGGTCGCGTTCGGCAAGCTGCCCCCCTACTTCCGGGACGTCGCCTACGACGGCGTGCGCTACCGGCTCTACACCGCCCCGCTCAACATGGGCAAGGGCGTCCTGGTGCGCACGGCGTTCCCGCTGAACCGCGACGAGCAGACGCTGAACGCGCTGAAGCTGCTGCTGGCCGCGCTGACCCTGGGCGGCGCGCTGGTCGCGGCGGCGGGCGCGCGCCTGCTCGCCGGCCGGGCGCTGCGGCCCGTCGCCCGGCTGACGGCCGTGGTGGAGCGGGTCACCGCCACCGGCACCCTCACCGCCGACGGCCTGGAGGGCATGGGCGCCGGACGGGACGAGGTGGCCCGCCTGGCCGGCTCGTTCACCACGATGACGCACGCGCTGCGCGAGTCGGTGCTGGCCCAGCGGCGCCTGGTCGCCGACGCCTCCCACGAGCTGCGCACGCCGCTGACCAGCCTCACCACGAACCTGGAGCTGCTGGAGGAGGGGCGCGGCACGGCCGACCCGCAGGCCCCGGCCCTGGTGCACGAGGCCCGCGTCCAGGCCGAGGAACTGCGGGTGCTGGTCAACGACCTGGTCGAGCTGGCCAGGCACGGCGACGTCGAGCTGCACCTGGAGGACGTGCGGCTCGACCTGGTGGCCGGGCGCGTGCTGGCCAGGGCCGCGGCCCGCGCCCCGCACGTACGGCTGCGCGGCGAGCTGGCCGAGTGCCTGGTGACGGCCGACGCCGACGCGATCGAACGGGCGGTCTCCAACCTGGTGGACAACGCGATCAAGTGGAGCCCGCCCGGCGGCGTGGTGCTGGTACGGGTGGACGCCGCGGGCTCGTTGTCGGTGGCCGACCAGGGCCCCGGCATCGCGGCCCACGACCTGCCGTTCGTGTTCGACCGGTTCTACCGCGCCGAGGCGGCCCGTTCCCTGCCGGGTTCGGGGCTCGGCCTGGCCATCGTCCGGCAGATCGCCGAGGCGCACGCCGGATCGGTGCGCGCCGAGCCGCTGCGGCCCGGCGTACGGCTGGTCCTCGCGCTGCCTCCGAGCGCGTGACCTGACACTGAGGGCGCGACCACGGGCGCGGACCCCCGCACCCGCGGCCGCGCCGGTCCAGGGGCCGGTGGCCGGTGGCCGGTCCGGTGTTCAGTGAGCCCCGGCGACGGGCACCGCGGGCGTGGCGGGCGCGGCGGGCCGGGGCATCGGGCGCGGCGGCAGCGCCATCAGCACCAGGCCGAGCACCGCCCACAGCCCGAGCACCGTCAGCGGGACGGCCAGGGCGGCGCCGTCGAAGTAGACCACGCTGCGCACCAGTTCGAGCGCCGACCGGGTGGGCAGGACGTAGCCGAGCGCCGCGTACCAGGGCTCGATGAACGCGGCGCCGAACGGGCCGCCGCTGGCCGGCAGGCCGATCGGGATGAACAGCACGGCCGCCGCGATCACGCCGCGCGGCCCGAAGCGGCGCATCAGCCCGTTCACCGCCACCGAGACCAGGAAGATCACCGCGCCGGAGACGGCCAGGAGCCCGAGCGGGCCGCCGGTGAGCGCGCCGAGCAGGCCGTCGACGACCCAGGTGAGCGCCAGGCCGCCGGTCGCCGCGCCGAGCGCGAGCACCGCGAGGCGCAGCCCCCGGTGCATCATCGGCTGCATGCGCATGGTGAGCACGGTCGTCGCCAGCGCGGTCAGCAGCAGGCCCAGCACGTAGAACATGCCGGACACGCCGGAGGAGTCGCCCTCGGCCAGCGGCCGCACGTCCTCGACCGCGAGCTGCCGTCCGGCGGCGCGCTGCATCAGGGCGGTGAAGTGCGGGGCCGCCGTGTCGCCGCCCGCACTGGCCACCAGCAGCCGGCCCTCGCCCGCCAGGTAGGCGGCCTCGACCTCGCGCCGGAGCACCGCCGTCCGCGCGCCGGCCGCGTCGGCGTACGGGCGGGCGTCCACGGCCCCGCCCGCGGCCTGCTCCAGCCGGGCGGCGTCGGGGCCCACCACGGCGAGCGGCACCCCGTGCGGAACCGGGTGGTGCAGCGCTCCGACGAACGAGCCGATGATCACGGCGCCGACGACCGCGGACACCAGGTAGGCGACCGCGACTCGAACAGCGGGATTCTTCATGACGCTCCTCAGTTGTCCACCCGGCTCAGGTCCTGGTGGCGGCCCGCACGACGGGCGCCGCCGCCCTCACCCTGCCGGTTAGAGCGCGCGCTAAGTCAAGGCGTCGGACTCGGATCTGGCCCGCGAATGTTCCAGGAAGTTGAACGTCATCACCACGAGCACCAGGGCGGCCACGGACAGCAGCGCCGGCGCCTGCAACGCGATCGGGACGATCGCCAGGCTGGCCACCGGCATGGCGAGCTGCGGCCCGGACCACTTGCCGAAGATGTGCCAGCGGGCGTAGCAGAACGTCGCGAAGTACAGGGCACAGCCGCCGAACAGCAGCGCGGTCACGGGTGGGGCGAAGACCTGGCCCGGATGGGAGACGACCTCGGCCATGCCCACCGCCATCGCCATGATCGACCCGATGAAGGCCAGGTGGCCGTAGGAGAAGACACGCCGGATCAGGTCGGTGCGGATCACGGCCTCGTCCAGGGCCTTGGGCAGCGACTCGGCGGCGAAGATGAAGTACACCCACCACAGCGCGCAGGCCAGCACGAACGTCGCGGCGACCGCGCCGATCGAGCCCACGGCCAGCGGGCGCGCCGACGACGCCTGCGCGCCGATGGCCAGGATCGGCTCGCCCATCGCGATGATCAGCAACAGGCCGAACCGCTCGGGCAGGTGATGAGGGTGGAAGGTGACCCGCACCAGGTGGCTGCGCGTCAGCACCGGCGCGGCCAGGTCGATGGCGGCGGCCGCGGCCCAGACCCACACCCGGGCGCCGCTGTCCAGCAGGCCCCCGGCCAGCAGCAGCGGCCCGGTCACGCACACCGAGAGCGTGAAGGGGTTGACCAGCTCGAACGGCCGGCCGCGGAAGTACAGGGCGGCCAGCAGCGAGCGCTGGGCGAAGTAGGCGGCGCCGAACATCAGCCCGCGCTCCTCGTAGGCCAGGGGGGTGGCCAGCGCCATGAACAGGCCGCACAGGCTGAGCGCCAGGATGCCCAGCCGGTCGGGGGTGTTGTTGACGTCGCGGGTGTTGGCGTGCACCGCCATGCCTACCCAGGCCCAGTACGTCGGCACCAGCACGACGACGGCCTGCCCCACGCTGCCCCAGCCGTGGCCGCGGTGGAGCAGGTCGGACAGCTGGGTGACGGCGAACACGAAGACCAGGTCGAAGAACAGCTCGACCCAGGTGACTTGCTTGTCTGCTTTCGGCTTCATCGAGCGGTGTGACTCCTCGTACGTCGTGCGAATGCTCACGCGGGCAGCAGCGCGGGCTCGGCGCCCGGCGCCAGCCGCCAGCGCACGTCGAAGGCGTAGGCGGCCGAGGCCAGCGTGACGTGGTGGTGCCAGCCGTGGAAGGAACGGCCCTCGTAGTCGAACAGCCCGAAGCCCCCGGCCAGCTCGCCGATGGCGTGGGCGGCCCGCCAGCGGGACTTGGCCAGCGCGACCAGCTCCTGCGCCGGCACGGACATGTTCGTCAGCCAGAACGCGCGCGGCCGCGGCCGGCCGAGCGGCCACTCCACCAGCAGCCTGCGCGAGCGCGCCTGGTCGTCGGAGACCGGCAGGAGGACGAACTGCGAACGCAGCGACCGCCCCCGCGGCCCCTCCCACCAGGCCACCGTGCGCCGCTCCACCCCGGCCGCGGCCTGCGCCGCCTCGGCCAGCGCGACGCGGGCCCGCGGGCCGCCCCCGCGCACCACGCTCATCGAGGCCCTGACCCGGTGGCGGGCGTCGACCTCGACGACGTAGTCGAGGCCGCGGTCCTCCAGACCGCGCAGCAGGTCGGCGACGCCCCGGACGTGGGTGAGGTCGGCCACCAGCGGCGCGACGGGCGTGCCCCAGTCGAGCGTCAGGTCGTCGACCAGGTCGATCACGTGCTCGCCGAAGGGCCGGTGCCGCTCCTGGTCGGGCACGTGCGCCCGGGCCCGCCGGTCGTGGTCGGCCTCCCACGACTGCGGCAGGCACAGCCGCCAGTTGACCGGCACGGCCGCCTCGCCGGAGCTCATCAGCACGGCCGCCCCCACCTGGCAGTTGACCGTGCGGCCGAGGCCGCGCACGTACTGGCGCTCGACGCCCGCCGACCAGCGGCCGTGCTTGGCGAAGGCCACCTCCTCCACCAGCCACGCGGCCGGGGGCGCGCCGGCCGCCAGCACGTCGGCGACGGTGCGGCGGACCGGGCGCGGGTCCCAGCGGCTCTGGTTGACGAACTGCTGCAGCGACTGGCCGTTGTGCGGGCCGCCCACCTCGTCGGCGATGCGCTGGATGGACTTGCGCCCGCCCGCGTGCAGCAGCCCCAGCACGTACGACTCGGCCGCGCTACGCTGGTCGGAGCGCGGCAGCGAACCGAATATCGTACCGAAGAATTCTGCGAACTCTTCCCGCTCGTTCACCGCGAGTTCTCTCATGACCGCCCCTCACCTGCATTCGAGAAGATCCGTAATGGCGAACGCGGTCAGGATCGCAGTTAAGTTTTGGTTCGCACAAGAGAGTAACACCAAGGTGGCAGCGGAGCTGTCCGGAAGTATTAAAGGGAGTACTCCAGGAGGCATCTGCCGGGTGCTCATCGATAACCCGGTATTACATCACACGCGCCCTCAGTCAGGTGTGCGGGTAATGGACTTGCCGCCCGATGAGTCTGGAGTGCACTCTTGCATCCGCCGGAATCATGTGATCATATGATGCGGGGATCTGCGCCGGTGACTGAGTAAGGCGACACACACTACGGGGGATGACCAGTGCAGTGCAACATCCAGCCCACGGTTGTGATAGCCGAACGGATCGAGGCCCATAAGGCTGCGATCTTGGCACAGCTGTGCGGCGAAATTGAAGAATCAACTTCCGGGGCCGCTCCCGGAGAGTGCGCGGAGTTGGCGGAAGAGCTCCTCGACCTGATGGTGGCCCGGCTCAAGGCCGGTACGGACCGTTCTTCCGGAGCCCTGGCCGGCTCAATGGACGGCGGCCGCGGCGACGCCCGGGAATGGCGGCGAATTTCCCGCGACCTGCACGACCGGGTGGGCCACGAGATCAGCGTGGCGAGCCGGCAGCTGGAGCTCGCCGAAATCGGTCACGCACGTGGTACGGACGGTTTCCCGGTGCATGTGAAGGAAGCGAAGGCCGCGCTGCTGCGAGCCCACCAGGAAATCCGCGACGTCATATCCGACCTGCGCGTTCACGCCCATTGGCCGGGAATGGAGCAAGCGCTTGTGCGGCTCATGACAACCATTGTGGACCCGCGGCTGGAGCATCGAATCACCCTTATCGGCGATGTCGACGGCCTGCCTCCGCGCATTCGGGACGAGTTATTCCTGATATTACGCGAAGCCATTACCAACAGCATCTCCCACGCGGGCGCCGACCTGCTCGAAGTGTGCGTCAAGATTGTGCACGACCGGATCACAGCAATTGTGCGGGACAATGGCCGGGGTTTCTCGGGCTGGCGTGCGAAACAGGGGAACGGCCTGACCTCCATGCGCGAGCGCGGGGTCGCTCTGGGCGGCCTGGTGACCATAGAGAGCACCCCCGGGAAGGGCACCGAGGTCGTCTTCCGTGCCCCTGTCCGGGCTGTCCGGGACGAGCGGCCGAAGGAAACATCGGATGCAAAGAGAAGGCAGCATTGACGTCCTCATCGCCGACGACCACACGATCCTGCGGGAGACGCTCAAGCAGACGCTGGAGCTCGAACCCGACCTTCGTGTCGTCGCCACCGCGGGGGACGCGCGCGCGGCGGTGAAGTCGGCCGAGGCGCTGCGGCCGGACGTCGTGGTGCTCGACGTGGAGATGCCCGGCGACGGCGTCGTGCGCACCACCACCCACATCCACCGGGTCTCGCCCCGGTCCCGCGTCATCGTGCTGAGCATGTACGACGACCCGGTGCTGGTGCAGGAGCTCATCGCCCACGGCGTGCGCGGCTACCTGCTCAAGAGCGTCGGCCGGGAGGAACTGGTGCAGGCCATCCGCGGCGTCTGCGCGGACGCCGAGCGCGTCGTGCTGTCGGTGTCGCGGGAGAGCCTGATGATGTCCGGCCGGCCGCGCTCCGGGAAACTGTCCGAGCGGGAGCTGAGCGTGCTGTCCCTGGCCGCCCAGGGCCTCAGCAACGCCCAGATCGCCACCCGGCTGATGATCGCCGAAGGCACGGTCAAGCGTCACCTGCGCAACATCTTCACCAAGCTCGACGCCACCTCCCGCCTCGACGCGGTGAACAAGGCCATGGCCGCCTCACTGCTGACGCTCTGACGCCTTCTCCGCCATGGCCGCCTCACTGCTGACGTTCTGCCCCCTCCTCCCCGGGGACCAGCCAGAGCGTGGCCAGCGGAGGCAGCAGCACCTCGGCGACCGCACCCCCCTCCGGGCAGGTGACCGAGCCCAGGTTGCCGAGGTTCCCGCCGCCGTAACAGGCGGCGTCGGTGTTGAGCGCCTCGTGCCAGCGCCCGCCGGAGGGGAGCGCCAGCCGGTGCCCGTGCCGGGGCACCGGCGACAGGTTGCTCACGCACACCAGCGGCGCCCCCCACCGGTCCCAGCGCACGAAGGAGTAGACGCTGGAACCGGCGTCGTCGGCGTCGATCCAGGTGAAGCCGCCGGGGGAGCAGTCCAGCCGCCACAGCGCCGGGGTGGCGGCGTAGCGCCGGTTCAGGTCCCTGACCAGGTCGCGCACGCCCTTGTGCCGCGGGTCGCGCAGCAGCGCCCAGTCCAGCTCCCGGTCATGGGACCACTCGCTCCATTGCGCGAACTCCTGGCCCATGAACAGCAGCTTCTTGCCCGGATGCGCCCACATGAAGGCCAGGTACGCGCGCAGGTTCGCCAGCCGCTGCCACTCGTCGCCCGGCATCTTCCCGGCCAGCGAGCCCTTGCCGTGCACCAGCTCGTCATGGCCGATCGGCAGCACGAAGTCCTCCGCGTACGCGTACGTCAGCCCGAACGTCAGCGCGTGATGGTGGTACGGCCGGTGCACCGGGTCGCGCCGCATGTAGCCGAGCGTGTCGTGCATCCAGCCCAGGTTCCACTTGAAGTCGAACCCGAGCCCGCCGGCGGACGTCGGCCGGGTCACCCCCTCCCACGCCGTGGACTCCTCGGCGATCGTCAGCACCCCGGGACAGCGCCGGTGGACGGTGTCGTTCAGCTCCCGCAGGAACGCGATCGCCTCCAGGTGCTCCCGGCCGCCGTGCGCGTTGGGCCGCCAGGCGCCGTCCGGGCGGGAGTAGTCCAGGTACAACATCGACGCGACGGCGTCCACGCGCAGCGCGTCGACGTGGAACTCCGCGCACCAGTACAGGGCGTTGGCGATGAGGAAGTTGCGCACCTGCGGGCGGCCCAGGTCGAAGGTGAGCGTGCCCCAGTCGGGATGCTCGCCGCGCAGCGGGTCGGGGTGCTCGTACAGGGGGCCGCCGTCGAAGCGGGCCAGCGCCCAGTCGTCGCGCGGGAAGTGCGCGGGCACCCAGTCGAGTATCACCCCGATCCCGGCCAGGTGCAGCGCCTCGACCAGGGCGCGGAAGTCGTCCGGGGTGCCGTAGCGGGAGCTCGGCGCGTAGTAGGAGGAGATCTGGTAGCCCCACGAGCCGCCGAAGGGGTGCTCGGCCACCGGCATGAGCTCCACGTGGGTGAAGCCCATGCCGCGCAGGTACCCGGGAAGCTGCTCGGCCAGGTCGCGGTAGGTCAGGCCGCGCCGCCAGGAGCCCAGGTGCAGCTCGTACACGCTCATGGGCGCCTCGCGGGCCGGGCCGTCGCCGCGGGCGGCCAGCCACGCGCCGTCGCGCCAGCGGTGCCGCGAGGTGAACACCACCGACGCCGTGCGCGGCGGGTGCTCGGCCGCCAGGGCCAGCGGGTCGGCCTTGCGCCGGGTACGGCCGTCCGCGCCGGTGATCTCGTACATGTACCGGCAGCCGTCGCCGGCGCCGGGCACGAACAGCTCCCACAGGCCGCCGCCGGGCGCCCGGCGCAGCGCGTGCCCGCCGCCGTCCCAGCCGTTCAGGTCGCCCACCAGCCGCACCTCGCGCGCGCCCGGCCCCCACACGGCGAACGACACGCCCGCCACGCCGCCCACCGTCCGGGTGCGCCCGCCCAGCGCCCGCCACAGCTCCTCGTGCCTGCCCTCGCCGATGAGGTGCAGGTCCAGCTCGCCCAGCACGGACGGCCCCCCGCCGGTCAGCACGTCCATCACCGCTCCACCGTCAGGATGTGCGCCGGCTGCCTGGACGGGTCCAGCCGCACGAAGTTGCGCGCCCCCCACTGGTAGACCTCGCCGGTCAGCTCGTCGCGCACCCGGAAGGACGGCCCGAGGTCGGGCAGGTCCAGCGTCACCGTGGCCTGCCGCACGCGGTGCGGATCGAGGTTGACCACGACGATCACGGTGTCCTCGCCCGCCTGCTTGGCGAAGCAGAGCACGGCGTCGTCGTCGGCGTGCTGGAAGCGCAGGTTGCGCAGCAGGCGCAGGGCCGGATGGCGGCGGCGGACCCGGTTCAGCGCGGCCAGGAAGGGCGCCAGCGTGCCGCCCGCCGACCAGTCGCGCGGCCGGTACTGGTACTTCTCCGAGTCCTTGTACTCCTCGCTGCCCGGCGCGGCCGGCTCCCGCTCGCACAGCTCGAACCCGGCGTACACACCCCAGGTGGGGGAGGCCGTCGCGGCCAGCGCGGCCCGCACCCGGAACGCGGCCGGCCCGCCCTCCTGCAGGTAGGCGGGCAGGATGTCCGGCGTGTTGACGAAGAGGTTCGGCCGCATGTACGCCGCCGCCTCTCCGGCCAGCTCGCCCAGGTAGCTCTCCAGCTCCGGCTTGGCGTTGCGCCAGGTGAAGTAGGTGTAGGACTGCTGGAAGCCGACCGCGGCCAGCGTGTGCATGATCGCCGGACGGGTGAACGCCTCGGCCAGGAAGACGACGTCCGGGTCGGTGCGGTTGATCTCGGCGATCAGGCGCTCCCAGAAGAACACCGGCTTGGTGTGCGGGTTGTCCACCCGGAAGATCCGCACCCCGTGGCCCATCCAGTGGCGCAGCACCCGCAGCGACTCGGCCAGGATGCCGCCGGGGTCGGCGTCGAAGCAGATCGGGTAGATGTCCTGGTACTTCTTGGGCGGGTTCTCGGCGTAGGCGATGCTGCCGTCGGGACGGTGCTCGAACCACCGCGGGTGCTCCCGTACCCACGGGTGGTCGGGCGAGCACTGCAACGCGAAGTCCAGCGCCACCTCCAGGCCCAGCTCGCCGGCCCTGGCCACGAAGAAGTCGAAGTCGTCGATCGTCCCCAGGTCGGGGTGGACGGCGTCGTGCCCGCCCGCCGCCGAGCCGATCGCCCACGGCGAGCCGGGATCGTGCGGCCCGGCGATCGGCGAGTTGCCCGGCCCCTTGCGGTTGGTCCGGCCGATCGGGTGGATCGGCGGCAGGTAGACCACGTCGAAGCCCATCGCCGCGACGGCGGGCAGCCGCTCGGCCGCGGTCCGGAAGGTGCCCGAGCGCGGCGGGTGACACCCCGTGGGGTCCACCACGGCGCCCTCGGAGCGGGGGAAGAACTCGTACCAGGACCCGTACAGCGCCCGTTCGCGCTCCACCAGCAGCGGCAGGTCCTCACCGGCCGTCACGTGGTCGCGCAGCGGCCGGCGGGCCAGCGTCCGCAGCACCGGCTCGGCCAGCGCGATCGCCAGCCGCGCCTCGGGGTCCAGCTCGCCGTCGCGCAGCGTCGCGGCGGCCACGCGCAGCAGCCGGGCGTCGGCGGGCGGCACCTCCGGCTGGGCGGCGGCCCTGGTCAGCAGCCGGGCGCCGGCCTCCATCGTGACGGCCACGTCGATCGCGGCGGGGATCTTCACCTCGGCCACGTGCAGCCAGGTCGCCACCGGGTCGCTCCACGCCTCCACCCGGAACGTCCACTCGCCCTCCCGGTGGGCGGACACCTCGGCCGCGTACCGGTCGGAGCCCTCGGACACGGCCGCCATCGGGATCCAGGCGGCCTGCTTGCCGTCGGGGTCGGTGAGCACGACGTTCGCGCCCACCACGCCGTGCCCCTCCTGGAACAGCGTCGCCGACACCTCGAACGGCTCGCCCGGCACCGCGCGCGCGGGCCGGCACCCGCCCGCCACGACGGGCCGGACGCCCACGACGGGCACGCGGCCCGCGGCGATCTCGGAGATCTCGGTCAACACCAGCGTCTCAGTCATGTCTCACGCGTCCTGCAGGTCGGCGATGGTCTCGATCGAGGTGCCGGCGGCGGCCTCGCAGTGCGCCGGCACGGTCAGCCCCGGGTACACCGTCACCCCGGACAGCCGCACGCCGGCCTGAACCGTCACTCCGTTGCCCAGCGCGCTGTAGCCGCTCAGCACGGTCACGCAGTCCACGAACGACTCGACGGTGACCATCGTCCCCACGTGCGTGTCGGTGAGCCGCGCCCAGGGGCCGATGATCGCGCCGTCCAGGCAGGCCACCCGCTGCAGCCGGCACCCGGTGTGCAGGTCGACGCCGTCGCCGATCGCGGAGTCGGAGACGACCACGCCGGGGCCGATCTCGACGTCCCGGCCGATGTGCACGTTCGGCCCGATCCTGACCAGGCCCGCGCTGATCTTCTCGGCCAGCGTCATGCCCGACGTCGCGTCCCGCTGGCGCAGCGAGGACTCGTGGATGCGCACGTTGCCCGGGTAGGCCCGCAGCATGCCCTTGAGCACGTGCGGGTAGCCGCCGCTCAGCGCGTCGGTCAGCGTGCCGAGATAGTCGCGCAGGTTGCCCAGGTCGCCCAGCTTGGCGATGGGCGCGATGCCGACCCGGTGCCCGGCCTCCACCAGCCACGGGAGCAGGTCGTGCCCCCAGTCCAGGCGGTGGCGGGCCAGCTCGGCCAGCGCCGGCTCCCCGGCCAGTTTCCGCAGCCGCCCGCAGTCGACCAGGTAGAGCCCGGCGTTGACGGGCACCCGGGCCGGGTCGGCGGCCAGGGCGTGCACCTCGGCCAGCGGTGGTTTCTCCACGAAACGCCGGATCTGCCCGGAGGCGTCTGTGACCATCGTGCCGTACTTGCCCGCCACCTCCTCGGCCGGCCGCTCGACCACGGCCACGGTGACCACCGCGTCGCTGTCGCGGTGGCGGCGGACCAGCTCGTCCAGGTCGAACTCGAACAGCGAGTCGGTCGGGAAGACCAGCGCCAGGCCGTCGAGCTCCCAGTAGTCCAGACTGCTCAGCGTCGCCTCGCCGGAACCGGTGTTCGTCCAGTCCATCCGGGGCCGCGAGTAGCGCACGCGCACGCCCAGCCCCTCGCCGTGGCCGAGCACGTCCTTGGCCTGGTAGCGGTTCTCCCGGCCGTTGGCGATCAGGTAGAAGTCGCTGACCCCCTGGTCGCGCAGGGCCATGATCTGCCATTCGATGACCGGCCGTCCGGCGAAGCAGACCGTGGCCTTGCTCCGCAGGTGGCCGGGGGCCTCCAGGGTGAGCGGCCGGGCCCTGAGACCCTGTCCGCCCGCCAATGCGATTCCGGCGATCTCGTTCATTGTCCGTACTTCCCCGTGGGTGTCCTACGTAGAGCGATCATGGTGATGTCGTCGAACTGCTCGGCGGACCCGATGTGCGCGCTGATCTCCCGTTCGAGCCTGTCCAGCAGGTCGTCCGCGCCGGTGGCGGGCTGCGAGACGAGGGTCAGCATGAGCTCCTCGCTGAAGAAGCGGCCGGACTCGTCCCTGGCCTCGGGCACGCCGTCGGTGTAGGCGAACAGCAGGTCCCCCTGGTCCAGGTGGGCCCTGCCGACCTCGAAGACGGAGTCGGGCACCAGCCCCAGCGCCGGCCCGGTGGGACGCAGCAGGGTGTGGCCGCCGCCCGCGTGGCGGATGATGGGCGGGTTGTGCCCGCAGTTGATGTAGACCAGCGCGCCGGTGACCGGGTCGAGCACGCCGAAGAACAGCGTGGCGAAGTAGCCCTGGCGCAGGTGGTTGGCGGTCAGGTAGTCGTTGGTCGCGATCACCGCGCGCAGCAGCGGCGTGGCGTCGTCCTGGACGGTGTCGGGCTCGCCGGCCCCCACGTGCGCGGCGGTGTGCCGCAGCAGGGTCCTGATCAGGGCCATGAACAGGGCGGCGCCGACGCCCTTGTCGCACACGTCGGCCACCACCAGCCCGATCCGCGACCCGCCCAGCAGCTCCAGGGCGTCGTAGAAGTCCCCCGCGACCTCCCTGGCCGGCTGGAAGCGGACGGTGAGCTGCCAGCCGGCGCGGGCCGGCAGCGCGTCGGGCAGGAAGCCCGCCTGGATCTCCCGCCCGATCTGCAGCTCGCGCTCGTACTTCAGCAGCGCCTCCCCCTCGGCGCCCGGGTAGCGGCCGAACACCTGGCCCGCCCGCAGCCTGCGGTGCAGCAGCTCCGGCACGAAGGGCGGGACGACGTAGTCCAGCCCGGCCAGCACGTGCGGTTCGAGCTGACGCAGGTCGCCGTCGGTGAACGCGACCACGACGGGCGGCCGCGCGCCGGCCTGGACGACCTGCGTCACCTCGCGCACGACCTCCACGTCGAGGCTCGCGTTCACCAGCAGCAGACCGGTGGGCGGAGGCGCCTCGGCCAGCAGCTGCTCGGGGGTGCGCCTGGCCACGGGAGCGCCGTCGGCGGCCAGCAGCAGGCACAGCTCTTCCGCTGCTGGTGATGGGCCACTGACGACGAGGGTCACCTCCGCATCCATCGGTACCTCCTAGACGCGGTTCATGATGATGGTCGTCCGGTTACGACCCGAGCTGTACTCGTAGCGGACCTGGTCGGCGACCGTACGGGCCAGGTAGACGCCCAGCCCGCCCGGCCGGCGCTCGCCCAGCGGCCGTTCCAGGTCGGGAAGGGCCTCGTAGGCGGTCGGGTCGAACGGCGGCGCCGAGTCGGTCAGGCGCAGCCACACCCGGCCCGGCTCCACCCCGCCGGTCAGCTCCAGCTCGCCCGGCCGGTCGCGGTGGCCGTGGGTGATGATGTTCACGATCAGCTCCTCGGCGGCCAGCCGCAGCCAGTGGGCGCGCGTGCGGGTCAGCCCGCCGAGCGCGCTCAGCGTCTGCACGTAGGCCATCAGCTCGTCCAGCGACTCGGGCTCGGCGGGGAGCCTGAGCCGCTCCATGGCCTGCCTACTCGGGGATCGCATCGCTGAAGTCCACGCTGTGGTGGAAGCCGACCAGCCGGATGGTCTGCTCGATGGCGTCGTTGGCGCCGACCAGCACGATGCGCACGTCGTCGGCCAGCTTCTGCCGGGCGAACACCAGCCCGCGCAGCCCCGCCGAGGACATGTAGCTGAGCTGCGACATCTCCAGCACCAGCAGCTCGGCCGCGGCCTCGGCCGCGCGCTCCACCTCCCTCCTGAAGGTCTCGGCGGTCAGGGCGTCCAGCTCGCCCTCCAGCGTGATCAGTGCGGTGCTGCCGTCGTGGGTCAGGATCGCGGTGAACGACATGGGATCTCCTTCGGGGATTTCAGTGAGGGGCGCGGCCGACCAGCGCGACCGCGGCCCGCGGGCCGACGACGATCCGCCGCTGGTCGGCCAGCGGCGGCTCCTGGCCCGGCGGGTGGACGTCGCCGGGGGCGGCGGCCGCGGTGTCGGCGAACAGGTGCCACACCGCGCCGTCCGGCAGGGCGGGCAGTTCCAGCTCCCGCGCCTGCCAGTGGGTGTTGGCGGCCAGGTACAGGTGCTCCGCGCCGCCGCCGGCCGCCGGGCCGCTGCGCAGCATCGCCACCAGCGTGCTGTCCGGCGACCAGTCGGGCTCGCCGGCCCGCTCGCCGTGCCAGGACACCTGCGGCAGCCCGCCGGCGCCCTCGTCGCCGCACGGGTGGCGGCGGTCGCGCACCATCGGGTGCGCGGCGCGGAAGGCGACGCACTCGCGCACGAACCGCAGCAGCTCGCCGTTGCGCTCGGTCAGGCCCCAGTCGAACCACGACAGCGGGCCGTCGTGGCAGTAGGCGTTGTTGTTGCCCTGCTGGGTGCGGCCGACCTCGTCGCCGGCCAGGATCATCGGGATGCCCTGGCTGAGCAGCAGCAGCAGCATCGCGTTCCTGGCCTGCCGCCCGCGCAGCGCCAGCACCTCGGCGTCCTGGGTCGGGCCCTCGGCGCCGCAGTTCCAGCTCTGGTTGTCGTCGCTGCCGTCGCGGTTGTCCTCGCCGTTGGCCTCGTTGTGCTTGCCGTCGTAGGCGAACAGGTCCGCCAGCGTGAACCCGTCGTGGCAGGTGACGAAGTTGACCGAGGCGAGCGTGCCGCGGGAGGCGTACAGGTCGGGCGAGCCGACCAGCCGGGTGGCCAGCTCGCCGGCCGAGCCGGGGTCGGCCTTCAGGAAGCGGCGCAGCGCGTCGCGGTAGCGGCCGTTCCACTCCGACCAGCGCTGGTAGCCCGGGAAGGAGCCCACCTGGTACAGGCCGCCCGCGTCCCACGCCTCGGCGATCAGCAGGCAGTCGCGCAGCAGCGGGTCGTGGGCCAGCGTCTCGATCAGCGGCGGGTTGGCCAGCGGCGCGCCGTCCTGGCCGCGGTCCAGGATCGCGGCCAGGTCGAAGCGGAAGCCGTCGATGTGGTACTCGCCGGCCCAGTAGCGCAGGCAGTCGAGCACGTAGTCGCGCACCACCGGGTGGTTGCAGTTGAAGGTGTTCCCGGTGCCGCTGAAGTTGTAGTAGTAGCCCTCCGGCGTGAGCATGTAGTAGGTGGCGTTGTCCAGGCCGCGGAAGTGGATGGTCGGGCCGTTCTCGTTGCCCTCGGCCGTGTGGTTGAAGACCACGTCCAGCACCACCGCGATCCCGGCCCGGTGCAGCTCCTTGACCAGGTTCTTGAACTCGTCGGACTGCATGCCGTACCGGCCGGTGGCCGCGTAGCCGGCCTTGGGCGCGAAGAAGCCCAGCGTCGAGTAGCCCCAGTAGTTGTACAGGCGCTCGCCGGTGACCGGGTTGACCCGGCTCATGTCGAACTCGTCGAACTCGAAGACCGGCATCAGCTCCACGCAGTTGACGCCGAGCGCCTTCAGGTAGGGGATCTTCTCGATCAGCCCCGCGTACGTGCCCGGCGCCGACACCCCCGAGGACGGGTCCGCCGTGAAGCCGCGCACGTGCAGCTCGTAGACGACCAGGTCCTCCGGCGCGACGCGCAGCGGCCGGTCCTCCTCCCAGTCGAAGTCGTCGGAGACCAGCACCGACCGGTAGGGGTAGGGGTCGTCCCAGTCCACCTCGGCGCCCCACACGTCCCGGCCCGACATGACCCTGGCGTACGGGTCGGCCAGGATCCTGGCCGGGTCGAACCGGTCGCCGGGGGCCGGCGTCTCCGGGCCGGTGACGCGGTAGCCGTACTCGACGCCCTCGTGGTCGAGGCCGAACACGGTCATGGCCCACACGCCGCCGATCCGGTACTCGCCGGGGAAGGGCAGCTCGGCGAACGGCTCCCGCTCGCCGCGCCGGAACAGCACCAGCGAGACCGCGCTCGCGCCGCTGGAGTAGACCGAGAAGTTCACCCCGCCGGGCACCAGCGTGGCGCCGAACGGCATCGGATGGCCCGCCCGCACCCCGAACCCGGCCAGCTCGGCCGTCGGGAAGGAGTCGATCCGGCCCGGCACGCCCTGCGTCTCCACACTCATGTGGCCTCCTCCCGCGGCTCGGCGGCCCGGACGATCTCCAGCGCGTCCGCCACGCAGTCGGCGACGACGAAGAAGCGCAGGAACCCGGTCGCCGCCATCACCCCGCGCAGCTCGTCCGACAGGCCCACCAGGGCGATGAAGCTGTCCAGGGTCCGCGCCTGCCGGTAGACCAGCAGCATCGTGCGCAGGCCCGCGCTGGACAGGTAGCTGACGCCGGTCAGGTCGAGCAGCACCGGTCGGCTGTCCGGCAGCAGCGACAGGATGCGCTCCTGCGCGGCCGGGGCCGACCTGCTGTCGAGCTGGCCGGTGAGCCCGATCACGGTGACCGGGCCGATCGTGTCCGTCGTGATCTCCATGGCCGGCACGCTCACTCCTGCACCGGGGTCAGCGTCACCTTGACGCGCAGCGCCTCGGTGGAGTCCGGCAGCTCGACGGTCATCGCCACCGGGTCCAGCACCTCGTACGGCTTGCCGTCCACCTCGGCCTCGGTGAGCAGCACCCGCCCGGCCGGCAGCAGGTCGGGCGCGACGCGCAGGATGCGCTCGGCGTCCGGGCCCGGCTTGAAGTGCAGGGTGAGCGGCTGCCGCGTGACCAGCAGCCGCGTGTAGACGGTCGCCAGATAGCACAGCTCGGAGGAGTGGTACATGCTCATCGAGTGGCTGCCCTTGAACCGCTCGGTCCCGAGCAGGTACGGCAGGCCGCTGGCCAGCACGTTGAAGTAGACCGCGCCCTCGTCGTGGTCGAGGAAGAAGGCGTTGTAGAAGCCCGCCGCCTGGCGCGCCTGCTCCAGGTGGTCGTCACCGCCCAGCTCGCCGGCCACGATCAGGTACGCCAGGATCGCCTGCTCCTGCTGCCACCACGCCTTGCGGTCGTGCCAGGCGAAGCGGTGCCACCGCCGGCCCTCGGCCCGGTGCCGCTCGACGACGTCGTACCAGCCGCCGCGCTGCTGGTCGCTGCCGACCGCCGGCATGGTGCGGGCCAGGTGCTCGGCCAGGTCCCGGTAGGCGTCCTTGGGGCGGGCGCCGTGCATGCGCATGAGGTTCCAGGCGATCTTCAGGTTGTGCCCGACGACCGCGCGGTCCTGCTGCCAGCCGTGCGTCAGGTCGTGGCTCCAGTCGTCGTGGAAGCGTTCGTTGACGAACGGGCTCGACGGCTCGGGGAAGTGCTCGACGATCGTGTCGAAGGTGCGCTCCAGCATCTCCAGGTGGCGCTGGTCGCCGGTGGCCAGGTAGTAGTTGATCAGGTAGGCCGGGGCGTGGTCGCCGATGGAGTTCCAGTTCTTGCGTGACTGGTTCGGCCCGAGCGAGTCGTGGTGCGGGCTGAGCAGGATCGGGTCGACGTGCGAGTAGTAGCCGCCGCGCCGGTGGTCGCGGAAGAACTTCTCGAACAGCCGCAGCGTGGCGTCGACGTCGGAGGCGATGCGCTTGTCGCCGGTGACCCGGTAGGTCTGCGTCGGGCCGGCCAGGGCGTAGATCTGCTCGTACATCGGGATGGCGTCGTAGTCGTCGCCGAACTCCGAGGTGAACAGCTTCTTCTCGTGCTCGCCGTCCACCTTGATGCCGTGGTACCAGTACACGACGTCGTTCTCGGGGTCCACGAAGCGCATGTGCTCGCGCAGGTAGCGGGTGCCGCGCTCGGCGACCTCCAGGTAGGCGTCGTCGCCGGTCAGCAGGTACGCCGAGGCCATGCCGTACACCAGCCGCGAGATCGTGTCGGTCTCCTGCACGTGGCTGGCGGTCTTGTCGCCGCCCAGGCGCAGGATCGTCCGGTAGTCGCGGAAGTCGACCGGCCCCTGCCCGAACTGGGCGCGGCGGTAGAACGCGGCGATCTCGTCGAGCTGGTTGATCCACCAGTCGGGCTGCTCGAACCGGTACTCGCCGGGGCCGCGGCCCAGGAAGATCAGCCGCTTGGCCGAGTAGATCGGCTCCTCGCCCTCGGGGTAGAAGATCCCGTAGACGAACAGGTGGCGGCCCGGCGTCAGCATGTCGCGCACGTGGTCGCCCGCGTCCACGTACGGCTCGCCCAGGTTGCGCAGCACCTCGGCCGAGACCTCGCCGTCCAGGCGCACCTCGACCGTACGGCCGTCGATGGTCGCCAGCCGGAAGGAGCCGGAGCCGGCGTCGAACCGTTCGACCCGCCCGGCCACGGTGTCCATGAAGGTGAAGTTCATCGTTGCTCCTACAGCGTCTCGGCGAGCTGGCCGATGATGGTGTGGGCGAACAGATGGCAGTGGTACACGCTGCGCCCGGTGATCAGGTTGCCGTCGATGACCACGTCCTGGTCCACGTACTCGGCGCCCATGTTCCGCACGTCGCCCACGAGGTTGTTGTGCGCGACGACCTTGCGCCCGCGCATCGTCTCGGGGGCGGCGGCCATCAGCCACAGGCCGTGGCAGATCACGCCCGTGACGATCGACGGCTCCTCCAGCGCCCGCCGCACGAACGCGGTGGCCGGCGCCAGCCGGTTGACGTCGTCGGTGTAGCGCAGCCGGTCCGAGACGATCCCCGAGGGCACGATCACCGCGGCGTAGGAGCGCAGCTCACGGTCGCCGATGCCCTCGAACCCGCGGTCCACGGTGAACGGCACCCGCCACTCGTGGCCGGTGAAGGTGATCGACGGCTGCCCCCACAGGCGGGTCATGAAGTGCACCTCGGCGCCGGCCTCGGCGAAGCGCCGCTCGTAGTAGAAGATCTCCGGCTCGACGTAGTCGCTCTCCATCAGGACAGCGATCTTGCGGCCGTTCAGCGCCGCGCCGGCCCGTGGCTCGATGCCGCTCACAATGGCCTCCCCGGTTCGGTGACGAGGTCGATGAGGAAGGGGCCGTCGTGGCCGAGCAGCCGCTCGACGGCCTCCTCGATCTGGTCGGCCTTCTCCACCCGCAGCCCGTCCACGCCGCAGCCTCTGGCCAGGTCGGTGAACTGGAGGTCGGGATAGGAGAGGTCGAACGAGCGAGGAAAGCGGTGACCGGGGATGCCCCGGCCGCGCCAGTACTCCTCGATGTTGTTGTCCAGCAGCCGGTAGCTGTGGTTGTTGCAGATCACGAACTTGGCGGCGATGTCGTACCGGACGGCGGTGGCCAGCGCCTGGAAGGTGTACATGCTGCCGCCGTCGCCGGTGAAGCCGATCACCGTGTGGTCCGGACGGGCGAGCTTGGCGCCGATCGCCCCCGGGATGCCCACGCCGAGCGAGCCGCCGCGGGTCAGGAACCAGCTCCCCGGCCCGCGCGGCGGGAAGTAGGAGCCGATCACGCCGGAGGCGGTCAGCCCCTCGTCGAAGACGATCACGTCCTCGGGGGCCCGCGCCGCCAGCTCGCGCATGAACGCGTTGAGTATCGAGTCCTCGGCCGGCGCCGGGCGCGGCGCCGCCGTCCGGCGGGCCAGCCGGGCTGCCGCCGCCTGCCGGTCGGCCCGGCTCAGCGTGCCCTCCAGCTCGGCCGACAGCGCCGCCAGCGTGAGCCGGGGGTCGGCCACCAGGCCCAGCGTGACCGGGTGGTTCTTGGCGATCTCGTAGGAGTCCAGGTCGATGTGCACGATCCGCGCGTCCTCGCCGAACGGGCTGCTCAGCGACGGGAACACCTCGGGGAACAGGTACGTGCCCACCACCAGCACGGCGTCGGCGTCCTTGACGGCGTCCGCGCTGACCTGGCCGAACATGTGGCCGAGCTGGCCGCGGAAGAGCGGGTGCCGGCCGTCCATGTTCGCCTCGGAGAACTCCACGCCCCACACGTCCGCGCCCAGCTGCTCGGCCACCCGGGTCAGCTCGGCCTGCGCGCCGGAGACCGACACGCCGTCGCCGGCCAGGATGATCGGGGACCGGGCGCCGGACAGCAGCCCGGCGGCCCGGCGGACCAGCTCCGGGGCGGGCAGCGCGGCCGTGTGCGGCACCACCGACGGCTGGACCGGCTCGTGGTTGGGCTGGTCCAGCACGTCGAGCGGGAGCGCCACGAACACCGGGCCGCGCGGCGGCGTCATCGCCATCTTGACCGCCCGGCGCAGCACCCGCAGCACCGAGCCCGGGTCGATCACGCGCATGGCGTGCTTGGTGACGGGCCGGGCCATGGCCACGAGATCGGCGGCCATCTGGGCGTCCATCGCGTCGTAGCCGACCCCGGCCTCACCGGCGACCACCACCAGCGGGGAGTGCCCCCGCTTGGCCTGGTACAGCATGCCGATCGCGTTGCCCAGCCCCACACCGCTGTGGAGCTGCAGCAGCGCGGGGCCGCCCGTGGCGCGAGCGTACCCGTCGGCGATGCCGGCCGCCACCGTCTCCTGCAGGGTGAGGATGTAGTGGAAGTCCTCGAAGCCCTCCAGCGCGTCGAGGAAGCCCTGCTCGACCGTCCCCGGGTTGCCGAACATGTACGTGATGCCGTCGCTGAGGAACTGCTCGATGATCGCGGTGTTGCCGTCCCTGGCCATGGCCCGCCATCACCAGCCGAAGCGGCGCAGGCCGCCCTCGAGCACTTCGACGATCTTCTGCCCGGTCAGGAACGAGTCGGGCGTGGAGCGTCCGGTGACGAACGGGAAGTCCACGATGACCGAGGTCTCCCTGCCGAAGTTGCCGATGTAGCGGCCCTGCGGCCCGGTGGCGTCCCGCAGGATGTACTCCAGCGGGTACGGCGGCGGCCCCATGTTGAAGTCGGGCACGCCGAGGAACCCGGTGCCGTCCTTGTAGTCGTACTCCTTGCAGTGGCCGGTGACGTGCTTGCCCCAGATGATGCTCCTGCGGTCCTCCCAGTCGCGGGCGAAGGCCAGGCAGGCCACGCCGTAGCACTCGGCGGCCACCGGCTTGCCCGCCCGCACGAACGCGAGCACGATCTCGTGCACCCGCTCGTTGTTGGCCAGGTCCACGATCGGCCCGCTGCCGCCCACGATCAGCACCGCGTCGTAGGGCACCAGCTCGGCCTCCAGCTTGGCCACCGCCCGGTGGTAGGACTCCAGCCGGCGCAGGTAGTCGGGGCTGCTGGTGTAGGGACGCTCGGGCGCCCAGGCCGACAGGTTGAGCGGGTTGGCCAGGCGGCCCGACTCGTCCAGGTCGCGGGTCAGCTTGGCCACCTCGGGCGTGGTGACCGAGCGGCCGAGCGGCGGGTCGACGTAGTCGGGGTCCATGCTGGGCGGCAGGGCGTGCGGCTGCTTGCCGGTCGGCGTGGCGAACACGACGTCGTAGCCGCGCTCGTCGAAGGCCGACAGCGGGCCGACGAGCTCCTCCCCCCAGTAGCCGAACTCCGAGAGGATCACGAGAACGCGCTTGGTCATGCCGACTCCCCGGGGATGATCCAGTTTTCCTTGCAGGTCATGGAGAACACGTGGGCCGGGTCGGCGATCGCCTCCAGCTCCGGCTTGACCCGGCGGGCGTGGTGGGCCGAGGCCAGCGCGGCGCGCAGCGCGTCCACGTCGTCGAACCAGAGCTGGTCCACGGCGTCGAAGCCGGCCTCGCCGAAGGTGTACGCGCCGTCCACGGTGTGGCAGTGCAGGTGCCTGCGCAGGCCCGGCAGCCCGGCCACCGCGGCGGCGTAGGACTCCAGGGACTGCTTGCGGTAGGTGTCCAGCGGCAGGCCGGGCCGCCGCTTGATCAGCGTGGTGACCTTCACCCAGCTGTCCGGCCGCGGCTTGGGGCCGGGCACCAGCTCGTGGGCGACGGTGTCGACCACGATGGTCGACCAGAACGCCGCCCAGTTGGGCTCGTCCAGCCGGGCGCCCTGGAGGAACTCCTCGCTCTGCAGCGAGGCGAGCTGCTCCTCGGCGCTGGCCAGCCAGATCTCGGCGATGCCCTGGTGCGGCAGCGCCGGCCGGCCCACGTCGCCGTCGAAGGGGACGCGGGTGTCGACCAGGTACTGCCTGATCTGCTTGATCTTGCTCGCGAACTTCACCGCGTGCACGTTGACCCAGTAGTCCTGGAACTGCTGGGCGGTGAAGCCGGGCTTGGGGGCGCCGAAGATGAACTGGTGGATCATCGCGTGGCCTCCTGTCGGGCCGGGAGGAAGTCCGCCGCGACGAACTCGGCCGCGCGCTCGCCGATCATCACGGTGGTGGTGTGGGGGTTGGCCGAGACGATCGTCGGCATGATCGAGGCGTCGGCGACGCGCAGCCCCTCGACGCCGCGCACCCGCAGCCGGGTGTCCACCACGGCGAGGCTGTCGGAGCCCATCTTGCAGGAGCCGGCGAAGTGGTAGTACGAGCCGACGTTCTCCACCACCCAGGCGCTGAGCTGCTCCCGGGTGCGCACGTCCGGGCCGGGCGCGACCTCGGTCAGCCCCCAGTCGCGCCGGAAGGCGGAGCTGGCGTAGATGTCGCGGGCGATCTGCACCATCGTCACCGTGCGCTCCAGGTCCGAGCGTTCGGCGAAGTAGTTCGCGCTGACCCGCGGGTAGGCCGTCGGGTCGGTGCCGGCCAGCCGTACGCTGCCCCGTGACAGCGGGCGGACCAGCCCCGGCAGGGTGAGCACGATCTTCGGGTCGACCAGCTCGCGCACCGGCGTGAGCGGCTGCCCGGTCTCCACCCGCTTGATGACGTTGGCGAAGAACTGGTCGCCGAACGGCGCCCGGTGCACCAGGCAGATCTCCATGTCGGGCACCGGCAGCCCCGGCTCCGACCCCCAGAACAGGCCGACCTCGGTGACCTGCCCGCGCGGGTCGGGCGCGGCCTCCTCCATGTACCCGATCGGGCCGATGACCAGCGGGTGGTCGTGGAAGTTGGCGCCCACGCCGGGCAGGTCGGCGACCACCGGGATGCCGAGCGCGGCCAGCGCCCCGGCCGCGCCGATGCCGGACAGCTGCAGCAGCTTGGGCGACTGGATCGCGCCCGCGCTGACGATCACCTCGTGCTCGGCCCTGACGGTCCGCAGCTCGCCGTCCTTGAGGTACTCCACGCCCACGCAGCGCTCGCCCTCGAACAGCAGCCGGGTGGCCAGCGCGCCCACCTCGACGCTCAGCCGCTCCAGCGCCGGCTCCAGGTAGGAGGCGCGCACCCCGCAGCGGGTGCCCTTGTCGACGTCGATGTCGACATCGATGTCCACGTGGTGCCAGCTGACGCCGAAGCTGTCGGCGTTGAAGTCCTCGACCTGCGGGTAACCGAGCTCCACGCAGGCGTCCACGAACGTCTGGGAGACCGGGTTGCCCATGTCCCGGGCGTTGACGATCTTGATGGGGCCGTCGTGGCCCGCCGTGGGGTTGGTCGCGTCCCGCTGGCCCTCCAGGCGCTGGAAGAAGGGCAGGACGTCGGCGTAGGACCAGCCGGGGCAGCCGTCGTAGGCCCAGGCGTCGAAGTCCGCCGGCCGGCCGCGCGTGTGGATCATGTGGTAGACGTTCGAGGTCCCGCCCAGGCCGCGGCCCGCCGCCGAGTAGACCTGGCGTCCGCCGAGCCCCGGCTGCGGCTCGCTCATGTACGCCCAGTCCAGCTCGGTCAGCAGCACCTCGTTCCACCGGCTCGGGTCCTCGACCGCGTCCGTGACCTTCGTGTCGCCCGCCTCCAGGATCAGCACGCTGGCCCCGGGCAGCTCGCTCAGCCGGGCGGCGACGACCGATCCGGCCGTGCCGCCGCCGACGACGACGAAGTCGAAGCTCTGTGTCATCTCAGCTCACCTCCGCGCCGATGCGGCGACCAGGTCGGCGGCCTTCTCGGCGATCATGATCGTGGCCGCGTTGGTGTTGCCCCGGGTGATGACCGGCATGACCGAGGCGTCGGCCACGCGCAGCCCGTCCACGCCGCGCACCCGCAGGTCGGGCCCGACGACCGCCTCGTCGTCGCGGCCCATCCGGCAGGTGCCGGCCGGGTGCCACACGGTCGAGGCGCTGGCCCGCACGTACTCGGCCAGGGCGGCCGGGCTCGTCACGCCGGGGCCGGGGGCCAGCTCCCGCCCGCGCAGGGAGTCGAAGGCCGCGTCCGAGACCAGCTCCCTGGCCACGACGACGGCCTCGGTCAGCAGCCGCAGGTCGGCGGCGGCCTCCAGGTAGTGCGGGTCGACGAGGGGACGCAGCGGGTCGCCGGGACGCAGCCGCACCTCGCCCCTGCTCTCCGGCCGCAGCAGGATCGGCGCGAAGGTGAACCCCGGGCCGTCCGTCCTGTACCGGTCGTCGATGAACTGCACCGGGCCGAAGAAGAACTGCAGGTCCGGCCCGTCGCCGCCCAGGACGTTGGTGAACAGCCCCGCCTCGGCCAGCAGCTCGGGGAAGGGCAGCTCGCGCAGGCTCTCGTAGCCGATGCCGAACAGCACGTGGTCCTGCAGGTTGCGGCCCACGCCCGGCAGGTCGGCGACCACCTCGACGCCGTGCTCGCGCAGGTGCGCGGCCGGGCCGAGACCCGAGCGCAGCAGCAGCGCCGGCGAGCCCAGCGCGCCGCAGGCCACGACGACCTCCTGCGCGGCCGTGGCCCGGTGCGCACGGCCGTCCTTGACGTACTCCACGCCGGCGGCCCGGCCGCCCTCGACGGTGAGGCGGGTGACGACGGCGCCGGTCTCCAGCGTGAGGTTCGGCTCGCCGAGCACCGGCGTCAGGAACGCCTCCGACGTGCTGGAGCGGCGGCCGTCCTTGTCCCGGGTGGACTGGTAGAAGAAGGCCAGGCCCTCCTGCCGGGGGCCGTTGTAGTCGCCCGTGCCGTCGGCGCGGCCGCGGGCGATCGCCGCCCGGACGAAGGCGCGCGAGGCCTCCGACGGCGAGCCGTAGTCCACGACCTTCAGCGGGCCGCCGCCGCCCCGGTACTCCGGCGAGCCGCCGGGGTAGTCCTCCGAGCGCCTGAAGTAGGGCAGCACGTCGTCGTAGGACCAGCCGTCGTTGCCCAGCGCGGCCCAGCCGTCGAAGTCGCGGCGGTTGCCCCGCACGTACATCATGGCGTTGACCGAGCTGCCGCCGCCCGTCACCCGGCCCTGCGGGATGGGCACGACCCGGCCGCCCAGCTCCCGCTGCGGGGTGCTCGCGTAGTCCCACACGAACTCCGGCGAGCCCCACATCGACGTCATCGACGGCACGTCGGTCCGGTGCACGCACTCGGCGTCGTCCGGGCCGCCGGCCTCCAGCAGCAGCACCCGGCAGCCCAGCGCGTCCAGCAGCCGCCTGGCCAGGACGCACCCGGCGCTGCCCGCGCCCACCACGATGTAGTCGTAGGCGCTCACGACGGCTCCAGCAGCCGGGCCCGCTCCAGCGCGGGTAGCAGGTCGCCGACCAGGAACTCCAGGTAGTGCCGGCCCCACATCGTCCGCCACAGCGGGAAGGTGGCGTCGAAGGCGTCGCCGCGCAGGTCGGCCAGGCGCTCCTCCAGCTCCCACACGACGCCGTTGAAGTCGGCCTCGGAGAACGGCAGCCCGTGCTCGGCCGCGGCGGCGACGACCTCCGCCTTGCTCTTGTCCTTCAGCGACTCCAGCACGTCGGGGCGCGAGCCCGCCAGGCGCAGGAACGCGATCAGGTTCGTCCCGCTCATGCCACCGGCCGCCTCTCGTCGGCCGCGAACCCGCGCAGCTCCTGCTCGCCGAACCTGGCCACCACGTGATCGAGCAGGTAGTCCAGGTAACGCCTGCCCCACATGTGCCGCCAGAGCGTGCTGCCGCCGTCGACGGACTCGCCGTCCTTGGCGACGATGACCTCGATCTCCAGGGCACCGACCACCGACACCAGCTCCTCGGCGGTGAACCGGAAGCCCTCGTCGGAGGCGTGGAATAACAATTGACTGAGATTTCTCGCGCTATACTCAGCGCGTCTTTGCGGATTCTCCCGGAGGTCGCCGAGGAATCTCACGAATTCGCTCTTCGCCATTGGCACCACCATTTCGTCCGGCGCTACGGATGAATCATGTTCGGCCGCCGGAAAACGCGTCAACGCGCCGCCCTGCGGTGACCGGGCGGTATGGAGGTAGCCGGTCCCATTCCGTCAAGTCCGAACCCGCATTCACCGGAATTCCACCGAATGCCTTGACTTGGATCGCGCTCGAAGGGCGACAATGATCGGTATGAGTCAGAGCCTGACGATCGCGGAAGTCGCAGCCGAGACCGGCCTCAGCGCCCACGCGCTGCGCTATTACGAGAAAGCCGGCCTGATGCGGGAGACGCCGCCGCGCGGCGGTAACGGGCACCGCCGCTACACCGAACGTGATCTGGCCTGGATCCGCTTCCTGACCAGGCTGCGCGGCACCGGGATGTCCATCGCCGACGTCCGCCGCTACGCCGAGCTGGTCCGCGCCGGCGAGAGCACCACCGCCGAGCGCAAGCAGATCCTGCTCACCCACCGCGAGGAGGTGGCCAAGCGCATCGACCAGCTCAAGGACGACCTGGCCGCCATCGACTACAAGATCGACATCTACGAGAAGCTAGAGGAGAAGTACCAGCTGTGACCGCGCCGCCGCGGCCGGACAGCGAGCCCGGCCAGGCCGCCTTCGGCCCCCGCTTCGTCACGGCGGTCTCGGTCGGCTCGCTGCTCAACCCGATCAACTCCTCGATCATCGCCATCGCGCTCGTGCCCATCGCCCACCACTTCGGCGTGGGCGCCGACGCCACCTCCTGGCTGGTGTCGGCCCTGTACCTGGCCACCGCCGTGGGGGCGCCGGGGGGGGGGCGGGGGGGGGGGGGGGGGGGGCCCCGGCCGCGCGTACAGGGCGGGGGGGGAAAGGTGGGCG
>NZ_JBEOZT010000033.1:0-81970 GCF_040298265.1 Nonomuraea sp. NPDC001636 | reverse complement strand
GCGGCGGGGCGGGGTGTGCGCCCGGGGCCCGGGGGCGGGGGGGGGGGGGCGGGGGGGCCGCGCCGCCCCCGCCGCCCGGGGGGCGGCCCGGGGGGGGGGGGCGGGCGGCCCCCCCGGCTCGGCCCGCGCCGCGTCTACCTGGCCGGGCTGGTCACGGTCGCGGCCGGCGGGCTGCTCGGCTACTGGGCGCCGACCCTCGGCCTGCTCGTGGCCGCCCGCGTGGTGATCGGCCTGGGCACCTCGGCCGCCTACCCGGCCGCCATGAGCATGGTCCGCCGCAGGTCGCAGCGGTCCGGCGGCGCCGCGCCCGCCTCGGTGATGGGCGCGCTGGCCATGGCCGGGCAGGTCAGCATGGTGCTCGGGCCGCCGCTCGGCGGGCTGCTCGACGCGCTCGGCGGCTGGCGCTGGATCTTCCTGGTCAACCTGCCGATGGCCGTGGCCGGGGTGGTCTCGGCGCTGCTGTGGCTGCCGCGCGACGAGCCGTACGAGCGCTCCGGCGCGGGCGGCGGCGGCAGCCTGCGCGACCTGGCCGGCAACCGGCCGCTGCTGGTCACCTACCTGCGCAACGCGGTGACCTTCATGGCCACCTACGGCTTCCTGTACGGCTGGACGCAGTGGCTGGAGCAGGGCAGAGGACTGACGGCGGCGGTCGCCGGGCTGCTGCTGATGCCCACCTCGGCCGTCGGCGCGGTGGTCTCGGGGCTGGCCGCGCGGGCCGACGGCGCGTCCGGCCGGGCGCGCTGGATGTTGCCGGCCGGCGCCGCGGCCCTGCTGGCGGGCTGCGCCTGGCTGCCGGCGCTCGACGGCGGCGCGTCCGTCCTGTCGTTGTGCCTGCTCAGCATGGTCTTCGGGGTGCAGAACGGGCTCAACATCGTCGGCAACCAGGCCGCCATGTACGCCCAGGCGCCGCCCGCCCTGATCGGCATGGCCGCCGGCCTGCTGCGCACCTCGCAGTACGCCGGGGCCATCTGCTCGGCGCTGCTCATCAGCGTGACCTACGGCGAGCGCGCCACCGACGAGGGGCTGCACCGGCTGGGCGTGGTCCTGACCGTCACCTCGGCGCTGCTGCTGGCCGGCACGCTCCTCGCGGCCATCCGCGCCGGCGGCACCGAGGCCCGCGGGCGCGCGTGAGCGGGGAGGGGCCTGCCGCCCCTCCCCGCTCACGGGGTCCGCGCCGCCCGCTCAGCGGGGGCCGATCAGCTCACTGATCGCGAACCCGGTCAGGTTGGTCACGTTGGCGCCGCCCACCGACAGGATCGTGGACGTGCCGGGCACCCGGTCCACCGCGTACGCGCCCGCGTACCCGGCCGACGGGCGGGCCGGGCCGTTGACCCGGGTCCAGGACGCGCCGTCGAAGTACAGGTAGGCAGGCGCGGTGGTGCCGCCGCCGGTCGGGATGACCAGGTGGCCCTCGCCGTCGCCGCTGATGCTCGCCGAGCCGTTGCCCGGGTCGCCGGGCAGCGCCGAGACGGTCCAGCGGGCGCCGTCGTAGCGGGCGATCGCCGGGGTGGCGGGCCGGTTGGGACGGGGCTGGTAGCCGCTGACCCAGATCCGGCCGGGACCCTCGACGTACACGCCACGGGGGCTGACGCCCGGCCTGCCCAGCGAGCGCATGGCCGTGCCGTCCCACAGGACGACGCCGTTCTCGGCGGCGAAGACGATCTGGTCGCCGCCGTCGACGGCGCGCAGCAGGCCCAGGTTCTCGGTGCGCGGGTAGACCGTCCAGGAGCCCTGGCGCAGGCGCAGGATGTCGGTGCCGGAGGTGTTCTTGAACCTGATCGACCAGAGCGAGCCGTCCTTGGTGGCGGCGATCGGGCCGGTCCACTCGTCGCCGGGCAGCCGGGGCGTCCAGCCGGGCGGGGGCGGGATCTCCGACCAGGCCGAGCCGTTCCAGTACGCCGAGCGCGGCCAGGAGACGTCGGCGATGGTCCTGCTGCCGGTGACGTACACCTGGTCCGGCGCGACGGCCGCGACGCAGCACGGGCTCGGCACGTCGTACCCGGCGGTGAGCGGCAGCCTGCTCCAGGACGAGCCGTCCCAGCGCAGCACGGAGGTGTCCGGCGAGCCGTCGTAGCCGCGCCAGCCGACGGCGTAGGCGTGGGCGGCGTCCAGCACGTCCACCTCCCAGAGGGTGGTGGGGTCGCCGGGCGGGTCCACGGCCCGGAAGGACGGGGACAGCAGCGCCTGGGCCGGCGTCGCCGCCGCCAGCGCGGCGGTGACGGCCAGGGCGGCGGCGGAGGCGCGGAGGACGCCACGGAAACGGGTCATGTCTTCTCCTGTGGGCGCGTTCCTGCGGAAAAAGGGGCACGAAGGCGGGCCGGGACGGGCCCCGGGCACGAGAAAGCGGGCCGGTACCGACCGGCCCGCCGGGGAGTGCCCGCTCAGTCGTCGGATCTGCGCCCGTCGGGGCCGATCGGGCCGAAGAACGAGCTGAAGTTGGCGGTCCCGTCGCCGAAGATGCCGCCGCGGCCCTCCACGATGCGGCCGTTCTCCCACCGCATCAGGTCCACCCCCTCCATCTGCAGGTGCTCGTAGAAGGAGGTGCCGTCCGAGCCGGTGCGCCTGCGCACGGCGGTGCACCGGTTGACGTCGATGGTGTAGCCGTCCACCGGGTTGACCAGGCAGGCGATCTGCTCCATGCGCAGGGTGCCGCCGGCCAGCCGCTGCCAGGTCTTGATGAAGCCCATGAAGGCGTCCAGGCCGTCGTGCCATCCGGCGTACGGATGGTTGCCGGGGGACTGGAACCGCACGTCGGGGTGCCAGTACTCCAGCGCGCGCTCGCGGTCGCCGGACCGCAGCGCCTGGTGTGCCGCCGCCAGTCGCTCAGCCGTCAGATCCGACATCGCTCTCCTCTCACTGCCTCGGGTGCTACTGCATCGGGTGCTTGGCGAGGAAGGCCGAGACGCCTTCGCCGACCGCTCTCGGGTTCATGATCTGCAGGCCGTGGGTGGCGCCGACGATGCCGCAGCGCTCGGCCTGGGGCAGCCAGTTCATGAGGAAGTGCTGCGCCTCGCGGAAGCCGGGCATGGCCGCCTCGCTGTCCAGGCCCATCACGGCCAGCACCGGCATCCGCGGCTTGTCCGGCACCAGCTGGTCGGCCTTGGACATGCGGAAACCCCAGCCGCCCAGCGCCGGGAAGTCGACCTTGAACGTGACGTCCGCGCACTCCTCGACCCGCTCCCACACGTCGAGGGGGCAGGTCATGTCCACGGAGCCGAGGTAGCTCGGGCCGCAGACGGCGGCCATGAAGTCGCAGGCGGCGGTGAGCTTGTCGCCCTTCTGCACCAGCTCGATCGCCGTCATCACGGCGTCGTTGTTGGCCTTCTCGGCCTCGGCGCCCTCCCGCGGCAGGTACGGCTCCAGCAGCACCGCCGAGTGCGTGCGCTCGGGGTAGGAGAGCATGAACTGGAAGCCGATCACCCCGCCGAAGGAGTACGACATGACGTGCGCCTTGTCGATGCCGAGGTGGTCGAGGAGCTGCTTGGCGTGCTCGGCGCCCTCCTCGATGCTGAGGCTGTCCTTCTCCAGCGTGCTGCCGTTGTAACCGGCGCGGTAATAGCTGATGAACTGGTACTTGTCCAGCAGCTCCGGGTTGTACTTCAGGAGCGGCGTGATGAGACCGTCCGAAATGGAGGTGCAGTGGATGCACAGGACGGGCTCGCCACGCCCCACGACGGTGTAACGAAGTTCCGCGTTGCTGACCTTGACTCGCTTGTCGTGGTCGAGTTTCCAGTCTCGACCGGCGTACAAAGCATTCGCGCTCATGCCATTCCTCTCACGCGATCACTCGACCGTTTCTCGTGCCCGCTTGGCCATACTCAAGAATGGTTGTCATGGGCCATGGAGACGGTCAACGAAAGAGCCCGCGCCGGGGTATTCACCGCGAAATACGCCGGGGAACTCTGTCAAGTCGGCACGCGTGGGAAGGAGGCGGCGGTCAGGGGAAGGACAGCTCGTACTCGACCTGCTCGACGGGGTTGCCGTCGCCGTAGTCGTGGGTGCGGGCGGCGCCCGACTCGGTGAAGCCGCTCTTGGCGTAGAACCGGCGCGCCCGCGGCGTGTCGCGCAGCGTCCACAGGTGCACCCGGGTGAAGCCCTCGTCGCGGATGCGGCGCAGGGTGTCGGTCATCAGGGCGGCGGCCACGCCGGTGCCCCAGCCGTCGGGATGGCCGTAGAAGCCGAGGAGCTCCGCCGCGCCCGCCCGGGACGGCGAGGGCCCGAAGTGGCAGAAGGCCAGGCGGCGCCCGTCGAGCGCGGCCAGCACCAGGCCCGCCGGGGTCTCGGCGAGCACGTCGTGCCATTTGCCGCGCCGGTGGCGCACGGCCCGGTCGAAGAAGTCGGGGGAGAAGAAGCCGGCGTAGGCGGCCTTCCAGGATTCGGCGTGGATCTCTCCCAGCGTCTCACCGTCGCCCGGCGAGGCTGGGAACACTGTGAAAATTCCGGTCACAAGATCACACTAGTCGAGAGGTCCCGCGGGTGTCCGGCGGCGGAGCGCGGGCACGTACGGGTATGCACGCACGCGGGGCGGCGCTCGGCGCGTCCGCCGCCGCACGAGGCGTTACGAGGCGTCCGAGACGTTCGAGGAGGTGCCGGCGGAGAAGCTGCGCGAGACGGCCGTCCGGGCGTGGCGGCCGGGTCGGTCGATCACGCGATCCCGGCCGCCGTGCCGCGGCCGGAGGTCATCCGTAGCGCGGGAGCGCGGAATGGAGGCTCGATGAGGTGGCTGGCGCGCGGGGAGGGGCAACTCCCGGCGGGGGAGGACCGGACGGGCGACGGGCGGCCCGCCGAGCACCCGCTCGCCCGCTGGACCGTCAGTCAGGCGCTGCACCTGGTCTGTCCCGGCCCCGCCGGCGACCCCGACGTGCGGCGCCGCCCCGACGGCGCGGCGCAGGCGTGGCGGGACGGCCGCCCGCTGCCGGTGGGCATCTCGATCACCAGCCGCGCCGGATGGGCGGTGTGCCTGCTCGGCCTGGAGCCGGGGGCCGTCGGCTGCGACCTGCAACTGGTCGAGCCGCGCGAGCCGGGGTTCGTCGCCGACCGGTTCACCCGCCAGGAGCAGCGGATCGCCGGCGACGACCCGCTGCTGGGCAGCCTGCTGTGGTCGGCCAAGGAGAGCGCGGCGCAGGTGCTGCGGCGCGCCGGGCACCGGGCGCTGGAGGTGTCGCTGGGCTGCGGGCGGCCCCGCGACGGGTGGAGCGGGCTGACCGTGCGCGCGGGCGGGCGCGGGGTGGCGCACGGGTGGTGGCGCCGGTTCGGGCCGCTCGTGCTGACCGTGGCGGCCGACCGTCCCACGCCGCCGCCGCGCGGGCTGGAGGAGCCGTCGGCGCTGGCGTCGGCCGAGTCGTCTGTCTCGTCGCCGGTCGGTTCGTACGCCGGGTGCGGCTCGCGGGCCGGCTGACCCGCCGCGGCGCTCAGGCCGTCTGCGACCGGTAGGAGTGGCCGAGCTCCGGGCCGAGGCCGAAGTAGTGGCGGAAGTTGTACAGCAGCGGGCTCCACGCGGACGGGTCCACGTGCTGGGTGCCGGGGACGACGATCCGCGGGTCGGCGTGCACCCTGCGCACGACGGCCTCGACGATGACGAAGCCTTCGGACTCGTTCGGCAGGATCCGCGCGACGGCCGCCTCCAGCTGGAGCGGGCACTCGGCCACGCGCGGCGGCCGTACGGTCTCCGACGGCTCGGGGCGCAGGCCCGCCGCGCCGAACTTGTCGGGCTCGAAGCGGCAGCCGGCCGCCTTGGTGTCGGGCACCGGGTCGCGGCCGGTGAGCGGCGCGAGCCGCTCCACCTGCGGCCACAGGTGCGGGGCCGGCAGGTTGACGACCAGTTCGGGCCGCTCGGCCAGGTTGCGCGCGCTCTGCCCGTCGGCGCCGAGACCGAGCACGACGGTCCGGCCGAGCGCCCAGGCCGACGACATCGGGGCCAGGTTGGCCGAGCCGTCGGGGTTCTCCGTGCTCAGCAGCACGACCGGGGTGCCGAAGTAGAGGATGCTGGGTTCGATGGCGACGTGGCCGAGGGTTGCCGTGTTCATGGCAGGAGCCTAGGAACACGACGTTCAACCGCCGGCCGAAATGTCCCCGTCGTGCTGATCTACATCGTAAAGGCGCCTGGCTGGGCCGCGTACGCCACGCCCTTGCCGGACAGGCTCGCGCCCGCGACGGCCGGGACGAACGCCGACTCGCCCGGCCGCAGCGTCAGCTCGCCGAGGCGGGCCTCGCCCTCCAGGCACAACACGATCCGGGGCAGCCCGGCAGGCAGCTCGAAGGAGGCGGCCCCGTTCAGGTCGTAGCGCGTGAGGGCGAACTCGGGGGCGGGCGGGACGTAGCGCCGCTCCCCGTCGGCCGGGCGCTCGGGCTCGACCAGGTGCGGCTCGGCGGGCGTGAAGTCGACCACCCGCATCAGCTCGGGCGCGTCGACGTGCTTGGTGGTCAGCCCGCAGCGCAGGACGTTGTCGGAGCTGGCCATGATCTCCACGCCGACGCCGCCCAGGTAGGCGTGCGGCACGCCGGCGCCCAGGTAGAGGGCCTGGCCGGGCCGCAGGTCGACGTGGTTGAGCAGCAGCGCGGCCACGACCCCGGGGTCGCCGGGGCAGGCCGCGGCGATGTCGGCGTACGGGGCCAGGTCCGGGTCGGTGCTGCCGGCGAGGGCGTCCTCGACCTGGGCGCGCAGCGGCGCGGAGGCGTCGTCCAGCATCTGCGCGAAGACCGCGCGCAGGGCCTGCCCGGCGGGCCGGACGGCGAGCGCGTCGATCCAGGGCTGCAGGCCCGGCACGCCGAGCCGGGCGAGCAGCCCGGCGGTGACGACGGGGGAGCGGAACCCGCACAGCCCGTGGAAGGGCGTGACCGCGCAGACCATCTCCGGCTTGTGCGAGCGGTCCTTGTAGGTGCGGGCCGGGTCGCCGATCGGCACGCCGCGCGCCTGCTCGGCGGCGAACCCGGCCTCGGCCTGCGCGATCGTAGGATGGACCTGGAGCGACAGCGGCCGGGCGACCGCGAGCACCTTCAGCAGGTACGGCAGCGCGGGCCCGAACCTGGCGACCGCCGGCGCGCCGAGGGCGGCGACGGGGTCGCCCGCGATGAGCCGGTCGAGGGGCACGCCGCCGGCGATCGACGGGTCGGCGGGATGGGCGCCCATCCAGAGCTCGGCCTGCGGGCGGCCGGTCGGCTCGGTGCCGAACAGCTCGGGCATGGCGGTGACGGAACCCCAGTCGTAGGGGCGGATCGTGGTGTCCAGGCGCAGGGGCAGTTCGAACGTCGGCACAGGGCAGGAGCGTAGTCGCCGGCGGCCCCTCCCGCGCGACCGGGGCCGGACGGGGCTGCACGCCGGTATAGGATGCTCGTCCGGTGAACAGTCCGCTGTACGAATCGGTGGTGTGATGACAACCGTCCAGGACCCGGAGGACCTCACCGCGCGGGCCCGCATCCGCGACGCGGCCATCCGGCACATCGGCGAGCACGGGTTCGAGCGGGCCACGATCCGCGACATCGCCGAGTCGGCGGGGGTCTCGCTCGGCCTGGTCCGCCACCACTTCGGCTCCAAGCAGGCGCTGCGCGAGGCGTGCGACGAGCATCTGATGAAGACGGTGCGCCGGCTCAACGCCGAGGCCGCCGGCCGCCCGCCGGCCGGCTTCAACCCGGTGACCGCGCTCGGCCCCTACCGCGCCTACCTGGCGCGGGCGCTGACCGAGGGCTGGGCCGCGCCGCTGTTCGACGAGATGACCCGGCTCGGCGAGCGCTGGCTGGCCGCCGCCGACCAGGACCGCGCCGATCCGCCGGACGTGCCGCCGCGGGCGCGGGCGGCGGTGATGGCCGCGATGGCGCTGTCGGTCACGGTCCTGTACCCGCACGTCTGCCGCGGCATGGGCGCCGACCTGTCCACGCCGGAGGGCGAGCGCCTGCTGATGCGCACGCTGATCGAGGTCTACTCCCAGCCGGTGCTCGGCCCGGAGGCCGCCGCCGAGGCGCGCGCCTGGCTCGGCTGACCCGGGATCAGCGCGGCCCGGCTGCGCTCGTCCGGCCAGACCGACGCGAGGTCCACGTACGGGCGGAGCAGGCCGGTCAGCTCGGGGTCGCCGCGGCCGTTGAGCTCCTCGGAGGCGATCTTGCGCGCCACTCCGGCGACGATGTCGGCCACCTGGACGCGGGGGTCCAGGTGCGAGGCGACCAGCGTCAGGCCGGTCAGCACCAGCGGGCCGGCGGGGCCGTCCGGGCGGGCCAGCAGCAGCCGCAGCCGCTCGATGCGCTCCTCGGTCAGCGTCGTCTGCCGGTCGTGTACCACCGAGACGGGCCGGCCGCCCGCGCCCCAATGGGCGACCGCGTGCGCGATGGCCGGGATCAGCGGGTCGAGCGCGGGGAAGACGTGCGGGTCGTCGAGCAGGCGCGCGGTGAAGGCGTCCACGAGCGGCCGGGCGGCCCACAGCTCGTCCATGATCGCGCCGGCCGGGCCGGGGGTGGTGCGCAGGTCGGCGACCAGCTCGAAGACCGACTCGGCGGAGATCTCGGGGCCGCGGCCGTTCCTGGCCCGCAGCAGGTGGTTGAAGGCGTCGAGGAAGGCCGTCCAGCGGGCGGGGCCGAAGGCGTGGCGGCCCTCCTGGTAGAGGGTGGCCGCCAGGGCGGCCGAGCGTTCGTCCTGGTCGAGGCCGAGGCTGGAGTGGTGGCCGGTGAGCAGGTCGGTCACCTTGCTGACGGCGAAGTACGCCTTGTCGGTCAGGTGCACGCGGGCCCGCCCGAGGATGGGGCCCGAGGGGCCGAGCAGCCAGACCAGGGTGGCCCGGTTCTTCTCGCGCAGCACGTGCCCGGCCTTGTACTCGGTGACCGGTGAGGGCGCCCTGAGACGCAGCTCGCGCACGCAGTCGGCCGCGGCGGCCACGTCGAGGGAGACGCCGGCGTGGGCGAACACGTCGGTGTTGCCGCCGACGAGCTTCTCGCCCTCCGCGCCGGACTCGTCGCAGGCGATCTCGACAGGAGGGCCGTCCGGCGCGCGGCTATGCATGACTTCCATGGTCACTGGCGAACCTACCCAAACCGTCCTTCCTCCCGCGAGACATTTTCCGTCCGCCCGCCGACGGCGGAACCGGCGGGCGGACGGGTAGGGATCGGACGGCAGGTGCGGCAGGTCCGGAGGGAGAACATCGCGCGTGAGCATCAACGTGACCGTCTGGGGCGAGAACGTACACGAGCAGCGGGAGGAGGAGGTGCGCCGCCGCTACCCCGAGGGCATGCACGGCGCGGTCGCCGGCGGCCTGCGCGAGCACCTGGGGGAGCGGGTGCGCGTGCGCACCGCGACCTTGCAGGACCCCGAGCACGGCCTCGACGCCGCGACGCTGGCCGGCACCGACGTGCTCACCTGGTGGGGGCACGCGGCGCACGAGGAGGTGGAGGACGAGGTCGTGGCGCGGGTGTGCGAGCGCGTCTGGGCCGGGATGGGCCTGCTGGTGCTGCACTCGGGCCACTACTCCAAGGTCTTCCGCGCCCTCATGGGCACCACCTGCACGGTCAACTGGCGCGACAGCGCCGACCGCGAGCTGGTCTGGACGGTGGAGCCGGCCCACCCGATCGCCGCGGGCGTGCCCCAGCCGCTGGTCATCCCCGAGCAGGAGACCTACGGCGAGCCGTTCGGCGTCCCGGCGCCCGACGAGCTGGTGTTCGTCAGCTCCTTCTCCGGGGGCGAGGTGTTCCGCAGCGGCTGCTGCTACCGGCGCGGCAAGGGACGCGTCTTCTACTTCAGCCCCGGCGACCAGAACTACCCGGTCTTCCACCAGCCGGGCGTGCGGCGGATCCTGGCCAACGCGGTGTTGTGGGCGGCGCCCGCCGGGGGCGCGGGCGAACCGCTGCGCAACACCCGCGTCGAGGCCGGCGACTGGTGACCTACCTCGGGCCGGGCATGACGATGACGACCTTGCCGGTCGCGTGGCCCGTCCGCAGGTGATCCATCGCGTCGGCGAAGCGGGCCAGCTCGAACGTCCTGCCGACCACGGGGGTGAGCTCGCCGGTGGCGGCGAGGCCGGCCAGGTGGCGCAGGTCCGCCGGGTCGGTCCGGGTGATCGGGGCGCGCAGGGTGTGCCGGACGAACGGCGACAGCGCCGTCGCCCGGAGCTGGCGGCCGGTGCCGTGCAGCCAGCGGCCGGAGGCGTTCTCGCCGCCGACGATCACGAGCGTGCCCCGGCGGGTGAGCATCCGGCGCAGGTCCCGCAGCGGGCGGTTGCCCGCGGTGTCGAGGACGACGTCGTGGCGGCCGGCGGCCGGCTCCTCGCGGGTGTGGTCGACGATCTCGTCCGCGCCGAGTGAGCGGACGAGGTCGCCCTTGCCGGGGCCGCACACGCCGGTGACGTGCGCGCCCTGCGCCTTGGCGAGCTGGACGGCGAACGTCCCCACCCCGCCGCCCGCGCCGATGACCAGCACGCGCTGCCCGGGGCGCAGGCGGGCGTGGTCGCGCAGCGCCTGGAGCGCGGTCAGGCCGCTGGTCGGGACGGCGGCGGCGGCCTCGGCCGACAGACCGGCCGGCCTGGGGACGAGACGGTCCGCGCGGGCGACGGCGTGCTCGGCGAGCGCGCCGTCGCAGACGCCGAAGACCTCGTCGCCGGCCGCCAGAGCGGTGACTCCCGGGCCGACGGCCTCGACGGTCCCGGCGACGTCGCGGCCGAGGAGGGGCGAGCGGGGACGGCGCAGTCCGGTGGCGAGGCGGACCGGGTAGGGCAGCCCGGCGCCGAGGTGCCAGACGCCGTGGTCGAGGCAGGCGGCGTGCACGCGCAGGAGCGCTTCGCCGGGGCCGGGGGCGGGACGGTCGAGGTCGGTGAGGGCCGGGGGGCCGTAGACGTGCCGGGTGATGGCCTTCAAGGCAGGTCTCCATGTCAAAGAAAGTAGACATGATGAACGTAAAAGAAGGCGGACATCATGTCAATGATTTTGTACATCACTCGGCCTGGGGAGGGCTGGCTGATGTGACGCGCTGGAGCTTTCCGCCCGATAACCCGAAATATCGGTATCGCTACCGATAACGGTACGGATGGGAGGCGGAGTTACCCTCTGCCCACCCCCCACCACGGCGGGCCGCCTGTTCGCCGGCTCCGCCGGCCCCTGGCCGGCGCGGCCTACGCGCCCGGACCGGGCCCGGCTCCCGGCGACCGGCGGCCTGCTTCGGTCACCCCTCACGTGGAGGTGTCCCCCGCATGAGTCCGTCCCGATGGAGAGCGGCGGCCACGGCGTTGATCGCCGCGCTGGCCGTCGTCGCGCCGGCCACCCCGGCCCCCGCCCTCGCGCAGGCCCCCGCCGCCGTCCCCCTGCACGCGCAGCTCGACAGCCGGGTCTCCCCGGCCGGCGAGGAGGTGCTCGCCGACCTGTCCCTGCCCTACGGCGCCACCGGACGGAGCTGGAGCACGCGCGTCACCCGGCCCGGCTCCCGCTACGTCAAGGTGCACTTCGCCGCGCTCACCCTCGTGCCCGGCGACTACGTCACCGTCGCCTCGCCGGACGGCCGCGAGACCCACACCTACTACGGCGACCCCACCCGCGGGCGCTACCCGACCGGCTCCGGGTACACGCTGCACGGCGTCCCCGGCTTCGCCGCGCTCTCCGTGGACGGCGACACGGCGGTGGTCACCCTGCACGCCTCCGGGCCGCGCGACGCCGTCCGGCTGGCCCGGCAGGGCTTCGGCGTGCGCATCGACCGGTACTTCCGCGGCTACACCACCCAGGAGGCCGCGGCCCTGACGCCGCGGACGTTCAGCGTCTGCGGCACCGACGCAAGGCGGGACGTGGTCTGCTACAAGGACAGCAACCCCACCGAGTACGCCCGCAGCCGCGCCGTGGCCCGCCAGCTGCTCAACGGCCTCGGCTACTGCACGGCCTGGCGGGTCGGCAACACCAACCGCATGCTGACCAACCACCACTGCATGGAGAGCGCCGCCGACCTCAGCGCCAGCGAGTTCCAGTTCGACTACGACTGCGCCACCTGCGGCGGCAACAACCCGGGCGCCGGGACGAAGGTCGGCGGCGGCCAGTTCCTGAAGACCAGCGCGCTCGAAGCGCTCGACTACACGCTCTTCAGCGTCGCCGACTTCGCCGCGATCCAGCAGTTCGGCACCCTGTACCTCGATCCGCGACCGCCGGTGGCGGGCGAGCGCATCTACATCCCCGGCCACGGCGACACCCTGCCCAAGCGCCTGTCCCTGTACGAGGACACGCAGGGCGGCGCGGCCTGCAAGATCGACGTGGTGTCGTCGGGCGTCAACACCGGCTACCGCTGCGACACCTCCGGCGGCAACTCCGGCTCCCCGGTGATCGCCGCCTCCAGCCACAAGGTGATCGCGCTGCACCACCTCGGCGGCTGCCCCAACTGGGGGACGCGCATCACCGAGGTGTACAACGAGATCTCCGGCATGATCGACAACACCCCGCCCAACGGCGGCGGCGACGACTTCGCGATCTCGCTCTCGCCTGCGAGCGGCGGCGTCACGCCGGGCGGGTCGACCACGAGCACCATCTCCACCGCCGTCACGCGCGGCGGGGCCCAGCAGATGCAGTTCGCCGCCGCGGGGCTGCCGGCGGGGGCCGCCGCGACGTTCGCGCCGCCCACCGTCCAGTCGGGCGGCACGTCCGTCATGACGGTTTCCACCACCGCGCAGACGCCCGGCGGCATGTACGTGATCACGGTCACCGCCACCGGCTCCGCCGCCACCCACACGGCCGCCTTCGCCCTGTCCGTGGCCGCCGCGGGCGGCTGCTCCGGCTACCAGACCACCAAGTCCGGGACGCTGGCCTCCGGGGCGGAGCAGTACCAGCCCGACGGCGGGTATCTGCAGACCACCGTCACCGGCCCGCACCAGGCGTGCCTGGACGGCCCGTCCGGCGCCGACTACGACCTGTACCTGCAACGCTGGAACGGGTCCACGTGGGCGACGGTCGCGCAGAGCGCGGGGTCGGGGGCCGACGAGACGCTCACCTACACCGGCGCGGCCGGCTACTACCGCTACCGGGTGCACTCCTACTCCGGAACCGGTCCGTACACCTTGGGATACAACGCTCCCTGACCCTGGGCAGGCGTCCGGGCCTTCCGGTCAGTGGACAGGGGCCCGGGCGCTGGAGCGTGTTCGGGGCGGTCATTCCGGCTGAGGGCGACTCATGGAGAGGCGGCCGGGTGCTGGAGCGCCTTCAGCGCGGCCGTTCCGATCGACGGTGACCCATGGACAGGCGGCCGGGCGGCGCAGAGATTGGGCGGCAGGCACGGTTCGCACGGACGCGGGGAGCGCGGATGAGGATCATGGAACTCGTCTCGGTGGACGGCTGCATCGCCTTCGACCTGGACTGCCCGGTCAGCGCGGGCGGCACCCGGCTGGCGCCGGACGTCACCCGCGAGGAGGCGGGGCTGCTGGCGCGGGCGATGACGTACAAGCTGGCCGTGCTCGGCGAGCGGATCGGCGGGGCCAAGGCGGTGCTGCGGGCCGCGCCGGCCGACCGGGCGGGCACGGTGGCGCGCTTCTGCCAGGAGGTCGCGCCGCTGGTCGAGAAGGGCACCTTCCTCACCTCCTCGGACCTGGGCACGCGGACGCAGGACTTCGCGCCGCTGCCCGGGTACCGGGCCGACTCGATCATGCACGGCGAGGCCGGCGGCGAGCTGGTGGACACCGTCGTCACCGGGCTGGGCGTGGTCGTGGCCGCCGCGACGGCGCTCGGCGGCCTGGCCGGGCGGACGCTGGCGGTGGAGGGCTTCGGCAAGGTGGGCAGCGCCGTCGTGCGCGAGGCGGCGCGGCGCGGCGCGCGCCTGGTCGCCCTGTCCACCCTGCACGGGTGCGTCAGCGACCCCGCCGGGCTGGACGTCGCGGCCCTGGAGGAACTGCGCGCCGAGCACGGCGACGCCTGCGTGACCCGGCTCGGCCTGCCCGTCCTGCCGCCCGAGGCGTTGTACGAGGTGCCCGCCGACGTGCTGGTCCCCGGGGCGCGGACCGGCACCCTGTCGGCGCGCCGGGCGGCGACGGTCCGGGCCGGCCTGGTCGCGCCGGCCGCGAACGTGCCCTACACCGCCCGAGGGCTTCGGACGCTGGGGGAGCGGGGCGTGGTGACGCTGGCGGACTTCGTCTGCGGGGCCGGTGCCACGATCGGCTACCTCGCCGAACGGGCGGGAACGGTCTCCACCGCGGACGAGGTCGGCCACCTGGTCGAGAACCGCGTCGCCGAGATCACGGCCGCCGCCCTGTCCCATGCCGAGGGCCCGTACACCGGCGCCTGCACCCTGGCCAAAGCCTTCCTGACCACCTGGCACCTCCCACCCACCCCACCGCTGGCCCCCGACCCGGAAGACTCCTGACCCTGGGACTGCGCTGAAGGCCGGGCGGCTCCTGGCCTCGGACGGCGCCCTCTGGAACTCAGGCGACCCGACCTCAAGCGTCGGTCCCTCAGGCTCGGGCCGACCAGAATGCGGCGTCGGTCCCTGAGGCTCGGGCTGCCCAGAATGCGGCGTCGGTCCCTGAGGCTCAGGCGGGCTCTGGACTCCGGCGGCGGTCTCTTGGTTTCTGGTTACCTGGTAGCCCCCGCCCGGCCCGCCGCCGGCCCGCCCCCCAGTCAAGTCCAGAAACCGGAACGGCCCCTGGACTTGGGCGGACGCTTCTGAAGACGTGGGCGGCCCAGAGCCCGGAGGGGCGTCGGGTCCCCGGCGACCCGGTGGGCCCTCCGGCTGCCCCCGACCCGGACGGTACCTGAGGCTGAGGCAGCCATCGAGCCTTGGCCCGTCCTGAGCTTCGGACGGCTCCTGAGAACAGGGGCGGCCTACGGGGACCGGGAGGCGGCCTTCTGAGGCTCAGGCGGGGGCGTAGTTGGAGAGTGCGGGTTCGAGGAGGTCGAAGGCGCGGGTGGCGTCGGGGGCGATCGTGTCGGCGATGCGGTCGTTGGGCAGGCCCGCCAGGGTGAGCCCGTGGATGCGCTGGAACAGCACCCGGTGCACGGTTCCCAGCAGTCCGGCGGCGGTCTGGACGGTGATGTCGTCCGCCGTCGTGCCGGTGGCGTCGGCGAGGGCCCGGGCGAGGTGCTGTTCGCGCTGGTCGTGCAGGCCGCGCAGGCAGGACGTCAGGGTGGGGCTGTCGGCGATCATGCGGGCGAACTCCGGTCCGGAGAACCCGGCCACCGGGTCCTGGGCCGCGACGGAGGCCAGGAAGGCACGTCGTAGAGCGGACAGGGCCGATTCGCCGGGACCGCGGGCGGCGACGGCGTCGGCCAGGGCGGACGTGAACGCCTCCTGATGGTCGAAGGCCAGGTCCTCCTTGCGTGGGAAGTAGTTGGTGACCGTCTTCTTGGCGATGCGGGCGGCGGTGGCGATCTCGGCGATGGTGGTCTGCTCGAACCCTTGGGCGATGAACAGCCTGGTGGCGTGGTCGGAGATGAGCTGCCGGGTCTCCTGCTTCTTGGATTCGCGGAGGCCGGGGGCGGGCGAGGTCTCGTGAGCCATGAAGGAATCTTACCCTCGTCGTATTTTTATGTTGACACCCCTCGGAACCTCGGGCTATATTTACGTCCGTCGTAAGTTTGCGACCGACGAACGAAGAAGGAGAACCTGCTTGGAACTCAAGCTCTTCCCGGCTGTAGCTTTCAAGATCGACCTGGGGGCGTCGGAGGGCCGCGACCGCAAGTCGCAGCGGTCTTCCCTCCCAGGCGGCGGACTTCGCAGACCGTCCGCCGACCACGGCGTACGGGGATGGCAGGACCCGCAAGTGCCCCGCAACCTCCCCCGCCGCCGCGCTCACTGATCCCCGCCCTCCCCACGACGACCGCCCCTCGCCTCTGACCACGTTCACCACCCACGCCGCACCACCGACGCCGTCTGCGGCGGGTCACATCCGCTGGGGTTGTCGGCTGTCGTGGTCGACGTCGGGCAGGGCCGTCCGAACCGGCGGCTCGTGTTTCGCTCAGCCGTTCTCATCCCTCATGGAGACCTTCTTGCAGATCACCACGTCCACCGTCTCGCTCACCGTCGCCGACGTCGCCGCCTCCCAGGCGTTCCTCACCGAGCACCTGGGCTACACCGTCCGGGTCGCCGGGGACGGGTTCGCCTCGCTCACCCGCGCCGACGCGATGGACATCGTGCTGCTCGCCCGCGGCATCGAGGTCCTGCCGCCGGAGCAGCGCGACCAGCACGCCGCCGGCCTCATCCTGGCCTTCACCCTGGACGGCGGCCTGGACGGGCAGGAGAAGCTGCTGCGTGACGCGGGAGTCGAGATCACCATGCCGCTGCGCGAGGAGCCCTGGGGCGAGCGCCTGTTCCAGGTGACCGACCCCAACGGGATCGTCATCCAGTTCGTCGAGTGGGTGGCTCCCGCCTGACCGTGGCCGCCTCAGCCGGTCTTGCGGGCCTGGCCGTCGAGGAAGTCCGTCACGAGCGCCGCGAACTCCGCCGCCTGGTGCTCCAGCGGGATCACGCCGCCCTTGACCACGGCCTGGGTGCTGTGGGGAAGGGCGGCGGCCAGGCGTTCGAGCTCGGGGAAGGCGAAGGGGTCGTCGGTGGCGCCGACGACCAGCACCGGGCAGCGGACCAGCCCGACCCGCTCCTCCATCCGGTACGCCGCCACCGCCTCGTGCCCGCGCTCCACCTCCGGCAGGACCGTCAGCGCGTCACGGACGAACCGGGTCAGCAGCGGCCACGGGTAGTAGGGGGCCCGACGGCTCCACAACTCGCCCAGATGGGAGCCGTCGGACTGCTCGCGCACGGCGTCGATGGAGGAATGGCCCGCACGACGCCGCCGCCCGTCGGGGTCGACCATCGGCGTGGACGACAGCACCAGGGCGGTGACGCGGTCGGGCGCGCGCGCCGCCGTCTCGACCGCGATGACGCCGCCCGTGTGGTGCCCGGCCACGGCGGCTCGCGGCAGGCCGAGGGCGTCCATCAGGGCTAACACGCCGGCGGCGTAGGTCTCGATCGAGTGCTCGGGCGGGCGGGCGGAGTTGCCGAAGCCGAGCGTGTCCATGGCGATGGCCCGCCGGGTGCGGCCGAGCAGGGGGAGCACCTCGCGGTATTCGTCCCATGAGCGGGGGGTCTGGTGCAGCAGGAGCACCGGCTCGCCCGTGCCGCACGAGGCGTGGTGGATCTGGCCGAACGGGGTGTCGGCATAGCCGAATCTGATCACGGCGTCTCCTCCTGCCTGTTCACCAGGGGCGGACCGGCCCCGTCGCGCGGACGATCATCGCCGGGGCGCGCCCCCGGCCGTCCTCACGCCCTCACGATCGCAGACGGAACCCCGCCGCGCATCAGCCCCTGGTCTGACCTTGCACCACCCATCGGAAGGCCGCCGCTGAAGAACGCCTGCGAGCGCCGGACGACCCCGCTACCCGATCCGGTACCCCACGCCCGGCCGGGTGCTGATCACCGGCGGTTCGCCCAGCTTGCGGCGCAGCCGGCCGACGGTGACGGTCACGGTGTTGGTGAACGGGTCGGCGTGCTCGTCCCAGACCTGTTCGAGCAGGGCCTCGGCGCTCAGGAAGCCGGGCGACGCCCGCAGCAGCGCCTCCAGCACGGCGAACTCCTTGACCGACAGCTCAAGCGGACGGCCGTCCCGGGTGACGGTGTGCCGCACCGGGTCGAGCTCGATCCCGGCCCCGCGCAACGTGCGCGGCCGGGCGCCGGGACGGCGGCGCGCCAGCGCCCTCACCCGCAGCACCAGCTCCGGGAAGTGGAAGGGCTTGGCCAGGTAGTCGTCGGCGCCCAGAGTCAGCCCGCTCACCCGGTCGCCGGGCGAGCCGGCCGCGGTCAGCATCAGAACCATGGGACGTTCGTCCTGGTCGGTGAGCATCTGGCAGAGGGTGTCGCCGTGGATGCCCGGCAGGTCGCGGTCGAGCAGCACCACGTCGTAGGGGGCGAGGTCGAGCTTGGCCGCCGCCTCCAGCCCGTCGTGGGCGACGTCCACGGCCATGCCCTGGTCGCGCAGGCCCTCGGCGAGCACGGCGGCCAGCGCCCGCGCGTCCTCCACCACCAGCACCCTCATGCCGGCAGCCGCACGGTGGCGCGCAGCCCGCCCTCGGGGCGGGCCGCGAGGTCGAGGCCGCCGCCGTGCGCCTGCGCGACGGCCGCGACGATCGACAGGCCGAGCCCCGAGCCGTCCGCCGATCCGGTGCGGTCCGCGCCGAGCCGCTGGAACGGCCGCGCCAGCCGCGCCACCTGTCCGGGGTCGAGCCGGTCCCCGCCGGACTCCACGACCAGGCGCGCCCACCGGCCGTCGGCCGCGGCCTCGACCCTGATCCAGCCGCCGTCCTGGTTGTGGACGATCGCGTTGTCGACGAGGTTGTGCACCATACGCGTGACCAGCGCGACGCTGCCCCGCGTCCGCACCCCCTCCGCGACGCCCTCGTCGTCCAGGGTGAGGCGCCGGGCCGCGAGGTCGGCGGCGCGGGCGTCCACGGTCTGCCGCACCAGATCGCCGAGCATGATCGCGGCGGCGTCGGGCAGGCTGCCGTGCTGGGCGCGGGCCAGCGCGAGCAGGCCCTCCAGGAGCCGGTCGACCTGGTCGAGGTCGGTGCGCAGCCGGTCGGCCAGCACCAGCGTCTGGGCCGGTACGGGCTCCGGCTTGGCCACGGCGACGTCCAGCCGCGCCCGCATGGTGGCCAGCGGGGTGCGCAGCTCGTGCGAGGCGTCGGCGACGAACCGGCGTTGCGCGGCGAAGGCGCCCTCCAGACGGGCGAGCAGCCCGTCGATGGTGTCGGCCAGGTCCTTGACCTCGTCGGCCGGGCCCGGCACGGCCAGGCGTTCGTGCAGGTTGTCGGCGGAGATGCGGCGGGTGGCGGCGGTGATCGTACGCAGCGGGCGCAGCACCCGGCCCGCGACCACCCGGCCGAGCACGATCGACACCACGGCCATGACGGCCAGCGCGAGCACCGACCCGGCCAGGAGCTGGCGGGACTGCGTGGCGTGCACGTCGGCGAGCTGGGCCTGGAGCAGCGCGATGTACTCCTCGGCGGCGGCCGCGGCCGGCCGGCCGCCGGGCCGGCCCGGCACCGGCTCGGTCCGCGACAGCGGCATGCCGACGAGGTTGACCAGGACCAGCAGGCCCGCGCCGGAGGCCAGGAACAGCCCGCCGTACAGGAGGGTGAAGCGCAGGCGGACCGTACGTGCGGGCAGCCGGGGACGTGGCGGCATCTGTCTCCTTCCAGGGACTCCAGGATGCCGCCACCGACCTAACACCGGCATGACGGGGTCGGCCCTCGGCCACCCGCCACCCACGCCGGCGGCTGTGGGACCGGTCGGGCGGGCTCGACGAGCAGCCTGGCTACGCTCCCATTAGGCGGGCTCGACGAGGGCCTGGCTGCGCTCCCACAGGCGGCGAGCCAGGCCGGGGTCGTCCGCCAGGCGATGGACGGCCGAAGGGCGGCGCTTCTCGTAGTGGCCGCCGGGGGCCCAGTCGGCGCCCGGCCGCGAGGTGGCCAGCCAGACCAGGGTGTCGGCGCCCTGCTCGGGCGTGAGCAGGAACCGCTTCAGCGGCGTGTGGTAGAGCAGCCGCGCCGCGCTGTCGCCGCCGCCGGAGAAGTTGGTGGCCACCACGCCAGGGTGGAAGGAGGCCGCGGCCAGACCGTCCGCGCCGTGGCGGCGCTGGAGCTCGCGGGTGAACAGGATGTTGGCCAGCTTGGAGTTGGCGTACGCCCGGCTGCCCGAGTAGCGGCGCACCGCGTCGAGGTCGTCGAGGTCGAGCCGGGCGCGGGTGTTGACCAGGCTGGACGTCGTGACGACCGTGCCGCCGGCGGCCAGCAGCTGGGGCAGCAGCAGCGTGGTCAGCAGGAACGGCGCCAGATGGTTGACCTGGAAGGTCGCCTCGTGGCCGTCGGGCGTGGTGGTGCGCGAGCCCATGATGGCCCCGGCGTTGTTGACCAGCACGTCGATGGCCGGGTGGCGGTCGAGGAGGGTGGCCGCCAGGTCGCGTACCTCCGACAGGCGCGCGAAGTCGGCCACGTGGTGGTCGGCCGCGAGCTCCTTCGCCAGCGCCGCGGTCTTGCCGGCCGACCGGCCGACGAGGACGACCTCGTCGCCCCGCTGTCGCAGGGCGCGTGCCGCGGCGCGGCCGATGCCGTCGCTGGCGCCGGTCAGGACGATGGTCTTTCCCGCCATGGGCCCGATCCTTCCGCATCCGGCCCCCACCATAGATCGCCAGGCGGCCCACCCGCCACGCCGGGGGCGGCGCGGTCCAGGGGCGCGCGGTCAGTGGTCGGTGGTGAGGAAGCGGGCGGCCGGGGCGTCGGCGAGGGCGGCGTCGAGGCGGGCGCGCATGTCAGGGCTCAGGTCCGGCAGCTCCCGCAGGGGGAACCAGCGGGCCTCGCTGTTCTCGCCGTCGGCCGGATGGGGGTCGCCGGACTGCCAGCGGCAGCGGAACACCAGGTCCAGATAGCGGGCCCGGTCGCCGTTGGGGTAGGTGACCTCGCGCGTGACGTGCACCAGGGCCAGCCGCTCGGCGACGGCCCGTACGCCGGTCTCCTCGGCCACCTCGCGCAACGCGGCGTCGGCGGGCTGCTCACCCGGGTCGATGATGCCGGTCACGGGCGTCCAGGCGCCGGTGTCGCTCCGGCGGACCAGCAGCACCCGGTCCTCGTGCAGCACGACCGCGGTCACCCCGGACAACCACAGCGGCTCGGTGCCGATCTTCTCGCGCAGCGCGAGGACGAACTCAGGGGTTGGCATCGGCCCAGCATATGCGTGGGACGCCGGCCGCCGGAGGGGTCGCTGCGCGCCCGGCGCCGCGAAACGCGCCCGCACTTCCGGCGCGCCGGGGACGCGGCGGACGGCCATAACCCCATAAAGTCTATAGGTAATAAGGATAATCCCAAGGAGAGGTAAGCAGCCATGTCCGGCTCCACGTCCTGGCCTAGCCTCGGTTCCATGTCGATCGACGAGAACGCCCTGCTCCCCGATCCCGGCCGCGCCGTCGTGGCGGTCGAGCCGCCGGTCCCGGCGCACGGCCACTGGGCCGGGGCGCCGAGCGCCGTCGCCGCGGACGGGTTGATCTACCTCGCCTACCGTCTGCGCCGTCCGGTCGGCGAGGGCCGCGGGTACGCGGTCGTCGTCGCCCGCTCGTCCGACGGCGAGCGTTTCGAGCCGCTGACCACGATCACCCGCGAGGAGATGGACGCCGAGTCGCTGGAGCGGCCCGCCCTGGTCCGCACCCCGCAGGGACGCTGGCGGCTGTACCTGAGCTGCGCCACGCCCGGCACCAAGCACTGGCGGGTGGAGGTCGTCGAGGCCGCCGACCCCGCCGCGTTCGACCCGCGCACCCGCACGACGGTGCTGCCCGGCGACCCCAAGACCGGGGTCAAGGACACCGTGATCGTACGGCGCGGCGACGTGTGGCACCTGTGGGCCTCCTGCCACCCGCTGGCCGACCCCGACGAGGCCGACCGGATGGTGACCGACTACGCCACCAGCGCCGACGGCCTGGACTGGACCTGGCACGGCACCGCCCTGACCGGCCGCCCCGGCCTGTGGGACGCCCGCGGCGTCCGGATCAGCGCCGTGCGCTTCGACGGCGACCGGGTCGTGGCCTTCTACGACGGACGCGGCAGCGCGGAGGAGAACTACGAGGAGCGTACCGGCGTGGCCGTGGGCGCCGACCCCGACGCGCTGGCCGCCCTGGGCGACCGGCCCGCCGCGATGTCGCCGCACCACGGCGGCGGCCTGCGCTACCTCACCTTCGTCGACCTGCCGGACGGCGCCCTGCGCCTCTACTACGAGTACACACGCGCCGACGGCGCCCACGACCTGCGCACAGAACTCCGCCCGCCCCACTGACCACCCCGCTGACCACCCCGCTGCCCGCCCCGCTGCCCAGCCAGGTCCCGGCCAGGTCCCGGGTCGGCGGCGCGGTCAGCGCTCCCGCGGTCAGGGGTCCCGGGGTCCCGGGGGCAGGGGTCCCGTGGTCAGGGGGCGCGGCCGTTTCTGGCCTGGCGCTGGCCGGGCGGCCGGCTGCCGACCAGTCCGCCCGAACGTTCCCGCGGTCGCAGCCAGTCGCTGAAGTCCTCGCCGGTGACCTGCTGGAGCAGCTCGACGTCCGCCGCGAAGTAGGGGATCAGCCGCTGCCGCTGCGCCCACTCCAGCGGCCGGCGGGCCCGGCCGCGCCGCTGGAGCAGCCGCTCCAGCGGCCCGGACAGGGACGCGGGCAGGGCGCGGCGCAGGGCGGACAGCAACGCGTGCCGCGCGCCGGGGTCCGGGTGCGCGGTCACGTTCTCCCTCGGGACGCCGGTGAGCAGGCCCTGCCGCACGCCGAGGAAGCCGCAGATGCGGTCGAGGGTCTCGGCCGGACGGTCCACGATGTCCCGGTAACGGAAGATCAGCACCTGGTCGCGGGGGAACAGGGTGAACAGGTGGGCGAGCTGCCCGCCGTACCGGCCGAGGGCGGTGTAGTGCCAGAAGTGCGCCCATCCGGCCGCGATGCGCTCCGGCTCGGCCTCGCAGGCGCGGACGAGGTCGCCGATCGGCTCCAGGCCGGCCGACCACAGGTGGGTCCAGTTGGAGTGGGCGCGCTCGACCGGGTCGCGCAGGCTCACGATGAGCCGGACGTGCGGGATCGTCTCCCGGATGCGGCGTTGGGCGTCCAGGTCGTACAGGTAGAAGGGGGTGGACTCGCCGGCGAGGGTGCCGGGGGGAGCGGCGGCGAACAGCGCCTCGTAGTCCGCGCGCCGCCAGACGTGTTCCCGGTAGGTCTCGGCGTCGCCCGGTCCGCCTCGTCCGGGCGGTGGCCCGTCGGTGAGGAAGAACTTCGGCTCCTTGATGGGCGACAGGAACAGGTCGGGGTGCGGGTGCAGCGCGGTGTGCAGCGCCGTCGTCCCCGCTTTGGGCACGCCCGCGATCAGGAAATCAGGCAAGGGCACCGTTTTCCTCCCAGTGACGAGAACCGGTATTGCCTAACTTTCCTACCAATAGTGTGGGTAATTCAAGAGGCCGGAGCCGCTCCGCTCGTTCGGTCGCCGTCTTCGACGCCCCTCGGTCCGACCGCTAGGTTGATCTTGATCCACCACAATGGCCGAACGACCAGCAGGGTGATGCACTTGCGTGAAAGTCCCCACATCAGCGGAACATCTGCCGTGAGCCGTCGCGCGCTCCTTCGAACCGGGGCGGGGGTGGCGGCCGCCACCGCGGGCGGCGGCCTCTCGCTGTTCGCGACCGAACCGGCGTACGCGACCGTCCCGGCATCGCAGCGCTTCGTCTTCGAGGGGGCCGGCGGCGACCCCGTCGTACGGGCCACACTCCACCAGCCCTACTGGGCGATGCAGTCCTTCGCCTTCGACCACGTCCACGGGCACATCTACTTCGTGCAGACCAAGGTCGGCAGCACGAACGGCGACCTCTGGGTGACCAGGACCGACCTGCACGGCAAGGTGCTGGGCGCCATGGCGCTGCACGGGTTCGATCACGGCTCGTCGATGGCGATCCAGCCGGACACGGCCGAATCCCCCTATGTCTGGCTCGCGGGCGACTGGCGGAGCCTGTCCTCCGGCGCGGCCCCGAACAGCCACACGATCTGCCGCGTCAAGTACCGGGACGGGGGCGCGCTCGCCTACAAGGACGCGGGGGTTCGGGAGTTCCCGATCGGCCTCTCCGACTTCCGGGACTGTCCGAGACCCTCGATCGATCCCTACACCAACCGGTTGCTCGTCCGCTACATGGGAACGACGAGCCCGTGGCGCCTCGCGCTGTTCGACCTTCCCGCGGTCATCGGCAAGGGCATCAGCGACACCACTCCCGTCCTCGCCAAGCGCGCTCTGCCGACCAACGCCCAGCTCGGCCTCGCCGAATCCGACCACTTCCAGGGCGTGACCTCGTACGGCCAGTACGTGTACCTCTCCTACGGCGGTCCGCCCGCCAGGCCCACGGACCCGGCCAAGCCCTCCTACCTGGTCCGTCTCGACATGAACAAGGCCGGGGCCTCGGTGGAGGAGGTCTACCGGACGAGGGCGGGGGAGTCCCTGCCCGGTCGCGAGCCTCAGGGAATGGCGATCTGGCGATCGTCGGACGGGCCGCGCCTGGCGTTCGGCTTCTCCAGCAAGATCAGCGGCAGCCCCGACGAGTTCCGGGCCACCGTCTTCTACAAGAGCGACCTCACCGGCTGAGCCGTCCGAACCGCCGCGGTCCCGGCGGTCGGTCCCGAAGGTCGGTCCCGAAGGTCGGTCCCGAAGGTCGGTCCCGACGGTCGGCCCCGACGGTCGCCCGCGGCGACCGGCTCCGTCCGCCGTCAGCGGCGGGCGGGTGAGGCCGCCGCGGCGGCCTCGTCCCCGGCCGCCCGGCCATCGGGACGGCCCGGCAGCGCCATGGTGACGGCCGCCGCGGCCAGCGCCGCCCCGCAGCCGACCAGCATCCCGGTACGGAAGCCGGCCTCCGACGGCAGCGTGTGCCCGCCCAGCCGGATCGTCAGCTGCGACAGGATCACGCCGACGACCGCCGCCGAGACCGTCGTCCCGATCGAGCGCATCAGCGTGTTGAAGCTGTTGGCCGCGGCCGTCTCCGACCGGGGCACCGCGCCCATGATGAGGGCGGGCATCGCCCCGTAGGCCAGGCCGACGCCGAGGCTGCACACGCAGGTGACGACCAGCATGCCCCAGGCCGAGCCCAGCAGGCCCATGGAGGAGCCGTAGCCGAGCGCCATGACCAGGCTCCCGGCGATCAGGGTGACCTTCGGGCCGCGGGCGGCCGACAGCCGGGCGCCGAGCGGCGAGACCACCATCATCATCAGGCCGGAGGGGGCCATCCACAGGCCGGCGGCCAGCATCGACTGGCCCAGCCCGTAGCCGGTGGCCGCGGGGAGCTGGAGGATCTGCATGACGATCAGCGCCTGGGCGTACATCGAGAAGCCGACCATGATGGAGGCGAGGTTGGTCAGCAGCACCTGCCGCCGGGCGGTCACCCGCAGGTCCACCAGCGGCTCCGCGGCGCGCAGTTCCCACAAGGCCCACGCCGGCAGGACCAGCGCGGCCGCGCCCAGCAGGCCGAGCGTGGTGGCGCTCGCCCAGCCCCAGTCGGCGCCCTTGGAGACCCCCAGCAGCAGGCACACCAGCCCCGCGCCGAGGCCGAGCGCGCCCGGCACGTCCAGCCGCCCGGCCGCGCCCGCGCGGGGCAGCGGGGGAGCAGGCGGCACCAGCACCCGGATCAGCACCGCGATCAGCACGCTCAGCACGGCCGAGCCCCAGAACAGCACCCGCCAGCTCGCGTACTCGGCGACCGCGGCCGCGACCGGCAGGCCGAGGGCCCCGCCGATGCCCATGGACGAGCTCATCAGCGCGATCGAGGGGCCGAGCCGGTCGGGCGGCAGCAGGTCGCGCAGGGCGCTGATGCCGAGCGGGATCAGGCCCATGCCCATGCCCTGTAACCCGCGCCCGACGATCATGGGGGCGAGCGACCCGGCCAGCGAGCAGATCACCGACCCGGCGATCAGCGGCGCGGTGCAGACGAGCATCATGCGGCGCTTGCCGTACAGGTCGCCGAGGCGTCCGGTGACCGGCGTGGCGACCGCGCCGGCCAGCAGGGTGGCGGTGATCACCCAGGAGGCGTCGGAGGCGGTGCTGTGCAGCAGCCGCGGCAGCTCGCCGATCAGCGGCACGACCAGGGTCTGCATGAGCGAGGCGACGATGCCGGCCACCGCCATCACGCTGACGATGCCGCCGGGGCGGGCGGTGGATGTGGAGCCCCCCACGTTGTTCTCCCGTCGTCGAAGGATGTGCACGCTACACATCATGTGTTACGTACACAATTCATGTAAGGTGCACATATCTCGCGAAAGGGGGGATTGGGATGGAAAAGCCCACACATCTCATCGAGTTCGAGACGATGTTGCTCGGCCGGCACCGGCACTACGACCGCAGTGCCCACCTCCTGCTGCGACGGCTGCACGGCTCGGGCCCGATGTCCATCGGGCAGCTCAGCGACGCCTTCGGCCTGGACGTCTCCACCCTCAACCGGCACACCTCGGCCCTCCTGCGCGCCGGCCTGGTCGAACGCATCCCCGACCCCGAGGGCGGCATCGCCCGCAAGTTCCGCCTCACCCCGGAGGGCGAGCGCAGCCTCACCGAGGAGCGCGAGAGAAACGTGCGCGGCCTGGAGAAGGTGATGGCCGACTGGTCGCCGGAGGACGTCGCCGCCTTCGCCGCCTACCTCAGGCGCTTCAACACCGACATCGAACGCCTGGCCGGGCGCCCCTGGCCGCGTGCCTGAGCCGGGCCTTCCGAGCCCTGACACGCGCGAGGGCCCCCCGCCGGGACGGGCGGGGGGCCCTCAACGCGTGGGCACCGGTGTGCGTGTCGCCTCTCGGCGAGGGGCACAACGCGGCTCCAGCCGAACGGTAGTCCGCGAAGGCGATAGGTGAGGCCCGGGGACACTGGGCACACCGGCCACGAGGGATGTAACGGCGGCCGCCGCCGGGATGTTCCCGGCAGATCAGGCGAAGTGCATGACGATGGCCAGACCGACGAGGTGCGTGACCACCACCACGACCAGCAGCGTGACGAACACGAACTTGGCCGGGCCGTGCTCGAAGTGCTTGCCCTCCTTCAGCGGAGGCAGTTTGGCCTGACGCTCGGCGATGCGCTCCTCCAGCGGCTTGCGGTGAAACATGAGGTGTCCCTCTTTCGGCGGCCCGGCCACGGGTACGATTTGTGTGGCATCGATTTGCAGGCTATTAGTTTGTACACAAAGTAAGTTACCAGACGGCATCGGAGGCGTACACGCATGGAGCCTGTGACAGAGGCGACAGACCTGCTGGCGCTCGACCGGCAGGTGTGCTTCGCCCTCAGCATCGCCTCGCGCAGCGTGATCGGCCTCTACCGGCCGCTCCTGCAGCCTTTCGGGCTGACCCACCCCCAGTACCTGGTGATGCTGGCCCTCTGGCAGCAGGAACCGCTGTCGGTCAAGGAGCTGGGCGAGCTCCTGCAGCTCGACCCCGGCACGTTGTCCCCGCTGCTCAAGCGGCTGGAGGCGCTGGGCTACGTCCACCGCGAGCGCAACAGCAAGGACGAGCGCGCGCTGGCCGTCACCCTGACGCCCGCCGGCCGGCAGCTCAGGGCCGAGGCGGAGAAGATCCCGCCGGCCATCGTCGCCCGGCTCGGCATGGACCTCGACGAGCTCCAGGACCTGCACGCCGCGCTGATGCGGCTGATCGCCTCGGCCCGCCGCGACGCCTGACCCGGCCCGCCGCACGCCGCCTGCCGCTGATAAGCAACCGCAGTTGACTATGTCCCCGATAGTCAACTACGGTTGCTTGCGTTCGCGAATCCCCTTCGTGTCGCTGGAGGCAGCATGTCCATGAATCACGCCGATCGTCCGAGGTTGCGGCAGGTGCTCGACCGGCTGGTGGCCGGCGACCGCGGGCCCGGCGTCGTGGCCGAGGTCCGGGACGGCGACGACCCGCCGTGGTTCGGCGCCGCGGGCGTGGCCGACCTGGAGACCGGCCGCCCCCGCGGCCCCGGCGAGCACTTCCGCATCGGCAGCTTCACCAAGGCGTTCGTCGGGACCGTCGTGCTGGGCCTGGCGGCCGACGGCGACCTGGCCCTGGACGCCCCCGTGACCACCTGGCTGCCCGGCGTCGTCGAGGAGCACTTCCCCGGCGCCGACGCCGCCCGCATCACCCTGCGGCTGCTGCTCAACCACACCAGCGGCCTGCCGGACGCGCTCCCGGGCCAGGAGACCCCGCCCGCCGGGAAGCCGGGCGAGCGGTTCGTCTACTCCAAGGTCAACTACAACCTGGCCGGGATGATCATCGAGGCGGCGTCCGGCTCGACGCTCGCCGAGCAGATCGACCGCCGCGTCGCGGCCCCGCTGGGGCTGACCGGGACGTACCTGCCCGCGGCCGGCGAAGGGCTGCGCGACCCGCACGCCCGCCACTACTCCGGCCAGGACGAGACCGGCCAGGATACGGCCCGCCACGACGTGACCGGCGCCGACCTGTCATGGGCCTGGGCCGCCGGCGGCATGGTCTCGACCACGGCCGACCTCCACCGCTTCCTGGCCGCACTGCTGGGCGGGCGGCTGCTCCCGCCCGCGCAGCAGGAGGAGATGTTCACCACCGTGCCCACCGAAGGCGCCGGCTGGGTGCCCGACACCCGGTACGGGCTCGGCGTCTACTCCCAGCGTTTCCCGTCCGGGGTCACGCTCTGGGGCGGGGGCGGCTACATCCAGGGGTCGATGACATACGCGATGGGCGACCGGCAGGGCCGCCACACCCTGGTCGCCAACGTGAACGGCGACTGGGGCGACTTCCTGGGGACCTGCGCCGAGCTGTTCCAGGCCGACTTCGGCTGACTGCGCGGGTTCCAGGCCGACTTCGGCTGACGGCGCAGGCCCCTGGCCGACTTCGGCTGACGGCGCGGGCCCCACCGGCTCAGACGAGCCCGGGGACGGTCACGTCGGCCGTCCTGACCTCGCCTGTCCGGCCGGCGAACATCTCCCCCATCCGCTCGACGCCCGGGAACACCGCGACCGTCATGAACAAGGTCCGGCCGTCCGGGCCGCCGAGCGCGGCGGCGAAGCAGGCCCGGTCGAGCTCGATCCGGTCGGTCACCTCGCCGCCCTCGCGCACCCGTACGCAGGCGGCCCCCTGTTCGTCGTCCACCTGGGTCCAGATCGCGCCCTCGGCGTCCATGCAGATGCCGTCGCCGCCGATGGGCGCCCACACCCGCCGGCCGGACAGCCCGCCGTCCGCGCCGATGTCGAACGCCGTCAGCCGCCGCGTCCAGGACTCGGCCACGACCAGCGTGGAGCCGTCCGGGGTCACCGCCATCCCGTTGGGGAAGTACAGGTCCTCGGCGACCACCCGGGCCTCGCCGTCGGGGCCGACCAGCGCGATCACGCCGGGCGCGAAGTCGGCCCGGCCGAAGTCGAAGCCGACGCAGTTCACGTAGATCCGGCCGCGGCCGTCCACGACGACCTCGTTCGGCCCGGGCGGCAGCGCGCCCAGGTCGGCGTGGACGGACGTCGTGCCGTCCGGCTCCACGCGCAGCAGCTCGTGCTCGCCGGTCACCAGCAGGCGGCCGTCGGGCAGCCAGCCGAGGCAGAACCCGGCGGGTTTCGGGCCGCGGGCGACCACCTCGCGCTCGCCGTCCGGGGTGACGGCGACGATCTCCTGCACCCCCCAGTGGGAGAACCACAGCCGGCCCTCGTGCCAGCGCGGCGACTCGCCCACGCACAACCCGGTCACCAATGTCTTCGTCTCGGTCATGTCGTCATGCCTCCTTCTGCCCTCTACACGAAAGGCGGAGGCCCGGATCGACATCGCCGGGAAAAAGATTCGCGCGGAATCTACAGGGCCGCGCGGGCGCGCTCGGCCAGCGCGGCGCGGTCGACCCCCGCCAGGGCCAGCGCCCGCGGGACCGTGCCCACCTCGGCCTGCAGGACGCCGAGCAGCACGTGAACCGGCCGCAGGTCCTTCTTGCGGCAAGTGGCGGCAAGCCGCTCGATCGCCAGCCTGACCGACGCCCCGAGCTGCGGCCGCCGCTCGGGGTCGGGCGTCGAACGCAGGTCGAAGGCGGCCGCCGACACCCCGGCCGCGGCGAGGCTGTGCTCGAACTCCCGCCGCAACGCCGCCCGCACCCCCGCCTGGTCGAGCCCGGCCTCGGCCAGGATCGGCCGCGCCGCGGTGTCCTGCGGCGCCGCCATGGCCAGCAGCACGTGGTGGGCCTCGATCGTGGGGGAGCTCTCCGCGCGCGCCTCGGCCTCCCCCCGGACCAGCACGTCGTGCAGGTAGCGGTCGAACGCGCCGCTCATGCCCGCCTCCTCAGCTCGACCCCGGCCGCGATGAGCCGCTTGGCGTGCTTCTTGTGGACCGCCTGGCGGGTGACGCCGAGCGCCTCGGCCACCTGCGGCCAGCTCCAGCCCGCCCGCATCGCCTGCTCCACGGCGGCGTCCTCCAGCTGGTCGGCCAGGCGGCGCAGCGCGACCACGGCCGCGAGCGCGTCCGCGGGCTCCTTGACTGACATTCCAGCCACCCTAGGCGTCCGCCCCCGGAACAGGCAATTCAGGTTGCTTAAAAGGCGGCCGATGCGTCATCCCGGGAGCCACCGGGTAGGGCCAGGGAGGTCATGAGCACGATCGAGAACGCCGGGGCCGCCGCCTACCGCATCCCCACCGACCAGCCGGAAGGCGACGGCACGCTGGCCTGGCGGTCCACCACCATGGTCGTCGTCACCCTGGCCGCCGCGGGCGTCACCGGCACCGGCTGGACCTACGCCCCGGCCGCCGCCGCCTCGGTCGTCACCGAGCTGCTGGCCGGCGTGCTGACCGGCGCGGACGCCGCCGACATCCCCGCCCTGCACGCCGCGATGGTCCGGCAGGTGCGGAACGCGGGCCGTCCCGGCGTCGCCGGCTACGCCGTCTCGGCCGCCGACGTGGCGCTGTGGGACCTCAAGGCGCGCCTGCTCGGCCTGCCGCTGACCCGCCTGTTCGGCGCCGCCCGGCCCGAGGTCCCCCTGTACGGCTCGGGCGGCTTCACCACCTACGACGACGAGGCCACCACCGCCCAGCTCGCCCACTGGGTGCACGAGCAGGGCATCGGCCGCGTCAAGATCAAGATCGGCGAGTCGTCCGGCGCCCGCCCCGACCGCGACCTGCATCGCGTGGCCCTGGCCCGGCGCGTCATCGGCGACCGGGCCGAGCTGTACGTCGACGCCAACGGCGGCTACACCGCCAAACAGGCCGTCCGCCTGGCCGCGCGCATGCGCGAGCACGACGTGACCTGGTTCGAGGAGCCCGTCTCCTCCGACGACCTGCCGGGCCTGCGGCTCGTCCGCGAGCGGGCCGCCCCCGACGTCACCGCCGGCGAGTACGGCTGCGACCCCGCCTACTTCACCCGCATGTGCCAGGCCCAGGCCGTCGACTGCCTTCAGGTCGACGCCACCCGCTGCGGCGGCTACACCGGCTGGTTCGCCGCCGCCGCGATCGCCGCGGGCCACAACCTGCAGGTGTCCGCCCACTGCGCGCCCAACCTGCACCTCCCGGCCGCCGCGAGCACCGCCAACCTGCGTCACGTCGAATGGTTCCACGACCACCAGCGCATCGAGGCCGACCTGTTCGACGGCGCCGCCGACCCCTCCGGCGGCCTGGCCCGCCCCCGGCCCGACGCCCCCGGCCACGGGCTGGAGCTGCGCGCCGCCGCCGCCGAACCCCACCGCGTGGCCTGACGGAAGGAGCGGGCGCCGATGCGGATCGAGGACTACGCCCTGATCGGCGACATGCACACCGCCGCGCTCGTCGGCCGCGACGGCTCGATCGACTGGTTGTGCCTGCCCCGCTTCGACTCGCCCGCCTGCTTCGCCGCGCTGCTCGACGGCCCGTCCGCCGGACGCTGGCTGCTGGCCCCCGCCGGCGGCGGCCGGGCCACCTCCCGCGGCTACCGCGAGGGCACCCTCATCCTGGAGACCACCTGGGACGGCCCCGGCGGCAGCGTCCGGGTGGTGGACTTCATGCCGCCCCGCGGCGAGGCCCCCGACGTCGTGCGCATCGTCGAGGGCGTGCGCGGCCGGGTCGAGATGACCATGGAACTGGTGCTGCGCTTCGACTACGGCCACGACGTCCCGTGGCTGCGCTACGAGCCCGGCGTGCTGGCCGCGGTCGCCGGCGGCGACGCCACCTGGCTGCGCACCCCGGTCGAGCTGTGCCCGGACGCCGACCGGCACCGCACCACCGCCTCCTTCACGGTGGGGGAGGGGCAGCGGGTGCCGTTCGCGCTGACCTGGCAGCAGTCGTGGCTGCCGCGCCCGGAACCGGTCGACCCGCCCGAGGCGCTGGCCGACACCGAACGGCTGTGGCGCGAGTGGGCCCGCCGGTGCGGCTACCAGGGTGACTACGACGAGGCCGTCCGCACGAGCCTGCTCACCCTCAAGGCCCTCACCTACGCCCCCACCGGCGGGCTCGTCGCCGCCGCCACCACCTCGCTGCCCGAGCAGCTGGGCGGCCCGCGCAACTGGGACTACCGCTACTGCTGGCTGCGCGACGCCAGCTTCACCCTCCAGGCCATGATGACCGCGGGCTACGACGCCGAGGCGCGCGCCTGGCGCGAATGGCTGCTGCGGGCCGTCGCCGGGCACCCCGCCGACCTGCAGATCATGTACACCGTCGAGGGCGGCCGGCGCATCCCCGAATGGACCGCCGACTGGTTGTCGGGCTACGAGGCGTCCCAGCCGGTACGCGTCGGCAACGCCGCCTCCGGGCAGCTCCAGCTCGACGTCTACGGCGAGACCCTCGACTGCCTGCACCTGGCCCGCCGGTCCGGCCTGGCCGTCGACGACGAGGCCTGGGACCTGCAGAACGCCCTGATGAACTACCTCGAAGGCATCTGGGACCAGCCGGACAACGGGCTGTGGGAGACCCGGGGGCCGCGCCGCCAGTTCGTGCACTCCAAGGTGCTGGCCTGGGTCGCGGCCGACCGCATGATCCAGGCCGTCGAGGCGTTCGGCCGCGACGGCCCGGCCGGCCGCTGGCGCGCCCTGCGCGAACGCATCCACCAGGACGTCTGCGCCCACGGCTACGACGCCGAACGCAACACCTTCACCCAGTACTACGGCTCGACCGGCCTGGACGCGGCCCTGCTGCTCATCCCGCGCCTCGGCTTCCTGCCGCCCGGCGACCCGCGCGTCGTCGGCACCGTGGACGCGATCGCCCGCGACCTGGTCCACGACGGTCTCGTCCTGCGTTACCGGGCCGAGGACGTCGACGGCCTGCCCGGCGGCGAGGGCACCTTCCTGGCCTGCTCCTTCTGGCTGGCCGACGCCCTGGCCGCGACCGGCCGCCGGCGCCGGGCCACCGAGCTGTTCGAACGGCTGCTCGGCCTGCGCAACGACGTCGGCCTGCTGTCGGAGGAGTACGACACCGTGCACCACCGGCAGGTCGGCAACTTCCCGCAGGCCTACAGCCACGTCTCGGTGATCAACACCGCGACCGTCCTGTCGGGCCGGTTCAGGCCTGGGCGCCCTCGGCGTCAAGCCGGGTGAAGGTGGCCCCGTGCAGCACGGCGCGGGCGCCGAGCACGTGCCCGTCGCACATCCTGGTCACCGTCCCGGCCTGGTCGGTCACCTTCCACCGGACCAGCTCCTGGCAGGGCCGGCCGGCCCGGTCCTGCGGCCAGGTGCGGTGGCAGACCCGGCACTCGGTGATGTTCGCCCGGTAGGACAGGGTGTTGCCGTGCTCGGGGCAGACGCCCCACGGCATGCCGCAGACCTGCTCGCGCTGCGCCCGCAGCCGGGCCAGGTCGCCGGCCGCCCGTTGCAGGTCCTCGCCGCCCCGGTCCAGCCAGTCGGCGGCGTGCCGCGCGGCCCGGAGCTGGTCGCCCTCGGGGGACCCGGCGGGCTCGGTGTCGCACAGCGAGCGCACCTCGGCGGCGAGGTCCTGGGCGCGGCGCGCGAGGTCGCGCAGCTGGGCGGGGGTGACAGTCATGAGGGCTCTCATCTCGTCAGGGCCGGGCGGCAACGGTGGGCGACGGTCACGCGACGGGAACGGCCGGCCGGCCGCTCCCGCCCTCCAGTCTCCTCAGCCCGGCGCGCCCGTGGCGCGCTCGCGGCCCACGAGTTCGCGCGCCTGACGGCCGGGAGCGTCAGGACGTGGGGACGCCGCTGTAGGCGGGCCCGAAGAACACCAGCGTCACCAGGTCCTCGGTGACGTCGTGGAAGCGGTGCTCCTCGCGGGCCGGGACGAACAGGGTGGTGCCGGGGCCGACCTCGACGGTGACGCCGCCCGCGGTGAAGGAGGCGCGCCCGCTGGTGACGACGTAGATCTCGTCCTCGGCGTGCGGCGACTGGCCGTCGACGGCGCCGGCCGGGATGGAGTACGTGCCGAAGCTGAGCGCGGGCACGCTCAGGTGCTCGGCGAAGTTGGCGGAACCGTCCGGGGCGGGCTCGAACCGGCCGCTGTCGATGATCTCCATGGCCCGTGATCCTCTCACGCCGGCGCGGGTGGGCCCGCCGGCGGGGAGATGCTTGCGGCTTGCCCTAAATGTGAGTAAATGTCACGTCATGTGGCGGAGCTGGAGTGGCCGGTTGTCCGCGGCCGTCAAGCGTGAGCTGTCGTACGTGCGCGGGCAGGCCGCCGGGCTGGCCAAGCGGGGGTCGTACCAGCGGCTGCAGGCGCTGCAGATCGCCAAGGCGACGCTGGCGGCGGTGCTGGCCTGGCTGACGGCCAGCCGGCTGCTGGCGCTCGGCGCCACCTGGATCGCCCCCGCGACCGCGGTGATCATGGTGCACGCCACCGTGTACCGCACGCTCACCAACGGCCTGCGCCGGGTCGCCGCGGTCGGCGCCGGGGTCATCCTGGCCGGCAGCATCGGGCACCTGCTCGGCCTGGGCGTGCTGAGCCTGGTCCTGGTCGTGCCGCCCGCGCTGGTCGCCGCCCGCTGGCACCGCATGGGCAACCACGGCTCCGACGTCGCCACCACCGCCGTGCTGCTGCTCTCCTTCGCCGCCGCCTCCCAGGAGCGCTACCTGCTGGCGTACGTGCTGGCCACGGCCATCGGCGCGCTGAGCGGGGCGGTGGTCAACAGCGTGCTGTGGCCGCCGCTGTACCGCGACCGGCCCGACGCGGCCGTCCGCCGCCTGGCCCGCGAGACGGCCGCGCTGCTGACCTCCGTCGCCGAGGGCTTACGGGACGAGTGGAACCTCTCGGCGCTGCCCGACTGGGAACGCCAGGCCGTCCGGCTGGACGAGCACCTGGCCGACGCGGCCGCCGCCGTGGCCGACGGCGCGGAGAGCCGCCGCTACAACCTGCGCCACAGCCTCCACCCGGTCACGGCCGCCCAGGACCACGAGCAGGTGCTGCGCCGGCTGACCACGCTGGCCGCGCACGTGCACACGATCGTGCACGCCCTGGCCCACCTGGAACATCACGACGGGCCCTCGACCGACGTCAGCCCCGACTACGCCCGCGACTACGCCGACCTCCTGGACGTGCTGGGCGATGCCGTGACGGCCACCGTACGGCGCGACCCGGACCCGGGAAGGGTCCGCACCCTGCTCGGGCGGGCGGAGGCGCAGGCGAGCCGCATCCACGACCAGATGACGACGGAGATCCAGAAGGGCGAGGTCGCCCACCCGGCCGGCTGGGCGCTGAGCGGCAGCCTGCTCACCGACGCAGAACGCATCCAGGCGGTCCTGACCGACATCCTGGCGGCCACGCCCGGCGGCCAGGACGACGACAACCGCCCCTCGCCCGCCGCCCACCCCTGACCCGTCCGGCCGGCCCGCGTTTGCCCGGGGAGCCGTCGCGCGGCACACTCGGGACCATGCCCATCAGGTCGTTCCCCGAGCCGGACGTGCCCGCGCACCTGCTGGCCCAGGTGCGCGACCTGCAACGGGAGGCCTGGCCCGGCCACGACTTCCCCGCGCCCGGCGGCGGCCCCGCGCACGACCCCGCCCTCGCCCCCCGCACCATGCTCCTCCTCGACGAGGGCGACGGACGCGACGAGGGCGACGAGGGCGACGAGGGCGGCGGGCGCGACGAGGGCGACGGACGCGACGAGGGCACGGTCCTGGCCGCCCTGGACATCCTGTCCAAGACCCTCAGCCACGCCGGCCACCGGTTCCGCGCCGCGGGCCTGAGCACCGTGGTGACCAGGAAGGCGGCCCGCGGCCGGGGGCACGGCCGCCGCCTGGTGGCCGCCGCGCGCGCGGCCGTCGCCGACGCGGGCTTCGACGTCGCCCTGTTCACCTGCGACCGGCCGCTCCAGGGCTTCTACGAGAGCGCCGGCTGGTCGGCGATCCCCGGCGCGGTGCTGGTCGGCGGCACCCCGCAGGCGCCCTTCCCCAGCGACCTGCCCGGGTTCGACAAGGTCACGATGGGCGACTTCCCCTCGCCCCACGGCCGGGCGCACCGGCTGTCGTTCCACCACGCGCGCGTCGAGCTCCACCCCGGGGAGATCGACCGGCTCTGGTGAGCCTGCCTCAGGCGTCCTGACCTCGCCGGACCAGCGGCAGGAAGACCTCGTCCACGATCTCCACGAGGACGTCGTCGGGCGCGCTGGGCGCACCCCGCACCACGAACTCGTTGCGCAGCAGCACGATGGCCACCGTGGCGACCCGCGGGCGCAGCGACTCGGGGGCGGCCTCGCCGCGGGCCACCGCCCGTTCGAGGACGGCCAGCCAGGGCGCGGCCACCGCGTCGTCCGACTGCTCCTGAAGCTGGGCCAGCAGCTCGGCGGCGCCGCCCGCGGCGGCGATCAGGTCGCGCAGGATCGCGCCGAGCGGCGAGCTCCAGTAGCGGTTGGCCCGGCGCAGCAGCTCCAGGGCGTCGCCGCGCAGCTCGCCGGTGTCGGGCGGCGAGACCGTCGTGGCCAGCTGCTTGTAGGCGGCGACGCCGAGGGCCAGACGGCCCGGCCAGCGGCGGTAGATGGCGTTCTTGTTGGTGCCGGCGCGGGCGGCGACCTTGTCCATGGTCAGCCCGGCGAACCCCGACTCGGTGAGCTCGGCGGCCGCCGCGCTCAGGATCGCCTCCTCCAGCGCGGCCCCGCGCCGCCGTGTCCGCCCGCCTGCCTCGGCCATCGCCACCCTCCTCGGTCTGAGGGTACCGACCGTACCTCATATAGGCTAAGGTACGGTCCGTACCGTAAATGAGAAGGGAACGCCCATGCGTGCCAAAGGCATCAGCTACGACACCGGTTTCGTCATCAACGGGACGATCGGCCACCCGGGGTTCGACCCCGACGTGGTGGCCCGCGAGATGCGCGTCATCAGGGACGACCTGCACTGCACCGCCGTCCGCGTCATGGGCGGCGACCCCGACCGCCTGGAGATCGCCGCCGGTCACGCCGCCGACCTCGGGCTGGAGGTCTGGTTCTCGCCCTACCCGCTGGAGCTGACCGAGGAGGAGATGCTGGCGCTGTTCGCCGACTGCGCCGAGCGCGCCGAACGGCTCAGGCGGCGCGGCGCCGAGGTGGTCTTCGTCGCCGGCGCCGAGCTGTCCCTGATGAGCAAGGGCTTCCTGCCCGGAGACGACATCGACGAGCGGGTCGCCCTGCTGAGCCGTCCGGAACGGGTGCGCGAGCTGGTCGGCGGCGTCCGCGCGCGGGTCAACGACTTCCTCGGGCGGGCGGTGGCCGTCGTGCGCGAGCGGTTCGGCGGCCGGGTGACCTACGCCTCCGTGCCGCTCGAAGGCGTCGACTGGACGCCGTTCGACCTCGTCTCCGTGGACCTCTACCGGTCGGCCGAGATCGCGGACGTGTTCGAGCAGGGCGTGCGCGGCCTCGTCGCGGAGGGCAGGCCGGTCGCGATCACCGAGTTCGGCTCGGCGACCTACCGCGGCGCGGGCGACCGGGGCGCGCTCGGCCTGGAGATCGTCGAGTACGCCCCGAGCACCCGCGAGCCCGTCCGGCTGACCGGCGAGCACGCCCGTGACGAGGAGGGCCAGGCCGCGTACGTGCGCGAGCTGCTGGAGATCTTCGACGCCGCCGGCGTGGACAGCACCTTCGTGTTCACCTTCGCGCTGCGCGACCACCCGCACCGCCCCGACGGCGACCCCCGCGACGACCTGGACCTGGCCAGCTACGGCGTCGTCAAGGTCTACGAGGACCGCGCCGGCACCGCCTACCCCGGCCTGCCCTGGGACCCCAAGGCCGCCTTCGCCGCCGTCGCCGGCCACTACGCCAAGCACTGACATGACCCTGCCCACCACCACACTCGGCCGCACCGGCCTGCGCGTGAGCCGCCTCGGCTACGGCGCCATGGAGCTGCGCGGCCCCCGCGCCTGGGGCCCGCCGGTGTCCGACGACGCGGCCCGCGCCGTGCTGAACGAGGCCCTCGACGCCGGGGTGAACCTCATCGACACCGCACCCGACTACGGCGACGCCGAGGAGCACATCGGCCGCTGGATCGCCCACCGCCGCGACGAGTTCGTCCTGGCGGGCAAGTGCGGCTGCTCCCTCACGGACGGCGACCCCGCGCACGACTACACGGGGGCGAACGTGCGCGCGGGCGTCGAGCGGAGCCTGCGCCGGATGCGCACCGGCCATCTCGACGTCCTGATGGTGCACCTCAGCCCGAGCGTCTCGGTGATGGCGGCCGAGGACACCGTCGCCGGGATGCGGGCACTCCAGGACGAGGGCCTGATCCGCTTCACCGGCATGTCGGGGGAGCTGCCGCACCTTCCCGAGCACATCGCGACGGGCGCGTTCGACGTGTTCCTGCTGCCCTACTCGGCGCTCGACCGCTCCCACGAAGGGCTGGTCGGGGCCGCCGCGGCGAGCGGGGCGGGCACGATCGCGCGCGGGGCGGTGGCCCGCTCGCTCGCGCCGCCGCCCGCGGCCGTGCCGGAGCCGGTGCGCCGGCCGCTGGCGCAGCGCCACGCCCGGCTCGCCGCCGCCCGCCTGGAGGAGCTGGCGGACGGCGCGCCGGTGACCGAACTGCTGCTCCGGTTCATCCTCGGACATCCGGAGCTGCACGCGGTGATCGTCGGCTCGGCCCGGCCGGAACACCTGCGGGCCAACGTCGCCGCCGCCGGCAAGGGCCCGCTGCCGCCCGACGTGGACGCGGCCGTCCGCGCCCGCCTGGGCCCGGCGTAGGGGAGGCGGGTCACTGGTCGTCGAGGAAGGTCAGCACGGCCAGCACCCGGCGGTGGCCGCCGTCCGAGACGGCCAGGCCGAGCTTGGCGAAGATGCTGCCGATGTGCTTGTGCACCGCGTTGTCGGTGATCGTCAGCCGCTCGCCGATCTCGGTGTTGCTCAGGCCGTGGGCCATCCAGGACAACACCTCCCGCTCCCGGCCGGTGAGGCTGTCCAGGCCGTGGCCCCGCCCGGCCATGAGCTGGGCGATGACCTCGGGGTCCATGACCGTGCCGCCCGCGGCCACCCGGCGGACGTCCTCGACGAACTGGCTCACCCGGCTGACCCGGTCCTTCAGCAGGTAGCCGACGCCGCCGGAGCCGTGCGCCAGCAGCTCGCGGGCGTAGATGCGCTCGACGTACTGGGACAGGACCAGGATGGGCAGGGCGGGGTCGGCGCGCCGGAGGGCGACGGCGGCCCTGATGCCCTCGTCGCGGAACGACGGCGGCAGCCGCACGTCGGCGATCACCAGGTCGGGCCGGTGCTCGGTGACGGCGTCCAGCAGGCCGCCGGCGTCCGGCACGACCGCGGCCACCTCGATGTCCTTGCTGGTCAGGAGCAGTTCCAGCCCCGTGGACAGCAGGACGTTGTCCTCGGCGATCACGACGCGCACGGCAGCTCCACGACGAGACGGGTGGGCCCTCCGGGAGGGCTGTCGATGGACAAGGTACCGTCGAGTGCGGCGGCCCTCCTGCGGATGCCCGTGACGCCGGTGCCGCGGCTCTCGTCCACGCCGCCCTTGCCGTCGTCGCAGACCTCGATGCGCAGCACGCGTCCGGACGCCAGCCGTACGGTGACGTGGCCGGCGCCGCTGTGCTTGGTGGCGTTCGTGACCGCCTCGGCCACGATGAAGTAGGCCGCCGTCTCGACCGCGGCGGGCACGGCGCCGAGGCCGCTCACGTCCGTCTCGACGGGCAGGCCGGCCTTGGCCGTCACGGCGGCCACCGCGCCGGCCAGCCCCCTGTCGGCCAGAACGGGCGGGTACATCGTGCGGATCACCTGCCGCAACTCGGTCATCGCCTCCTCGGTGCCCTCGTGCGCGTCCTTCAGCAGCCGGCCGACCGGCCCGCCGTCGTCGTCGAGCGCCTCGCGGGCCATGGCCAGCCGCATCGCGATGGCGACCAGCCGGGCCTGGGTGCCGTCGTGCAGGTCGCGCTCGATGCGGCGCAGCTCGGCGGCGTGCGCGTCGAGGACGTTGGACCTGCTCTCGGTCAGCTCGCCGACCCGCTCGGCCAGCCGGTCGGCCGCCGAGGGGGCGAGCGCGGCCAGGCAGGCGCGGGCGTGCAGCCGGGCCAGCCGCGGCAGCGCCCACCAGGCCAGCGGCGCGGCCAGGACGACCTGCGCGACGCCCATGCCGATCGCCTGCTCCCACCCGGTGACCGGGAGGGCCACCAGCAGCCGCAGCGGGTCGTCGGCGGGGAACAGCCACCACAGCGGGGCCTCCAGCACGGGGTTCACCAGCAGCCCGGCCACCCCGAGCGCGGCCAGCGCGGCGGGCAGGCCCACGACGACGTGCAGCGCCGTCCAGCGCAGGTCACGCCTGGCCCGCGTGCCCACGAGGAGCTGCCGCCACTGGTCGCGCACCCCGGTCACGGCGGGCGGCGCCGGGCGCGCCGGCACGGCCACCCCCAGCACCGCGCCGGCCTGCGCGCGCTGCCACTCGGTCCACCGGCGGAGCACCGCCATCATGCGCGGCACCAGGACGAGCCCCGCTCCGCCCACCGGGACGAGCAGGACGCCCGCGACCAGCACCGCCAGCGAGACCATCGCCGCCAGGGCCGACGCGAACACGATCAAGTGATACCGAACGAACCGCCACAGAGCTTTCACGTCACGTCATGATCTTCCGGGCGGGTAGCTCCATGGCGAGGGACACAATCGTCATCACTGCCAGGATAGAGGCGGGGACCAGCCACAACGGCCCGGCAGGCAGCGGGCGGGCCAGGAAGCCCACGCTCAGCAGCACCAGCGGCACCGCCGACAGCACCAGCCCCGACAGCGACGCCCCGGCGCCCACGAGCAGCGCCTCCCAGCGCACCACGCGCCTGAGCTGACGCCGGGTCAGGCCGATCGCGCGCAGCCCGGCGAACTCCTCCCGGCGCGCGGTCGTCGTCGCCACCAGCCGGTTGGCGACCGACACCAGCACGTAGCCCAGCAGCACGGCGAGCACGGCCACGTTCACCAGCGTCTGGGCCGAGGCCATGGCGGCCTGCGGTCCCGCGGCGCGGCTGTCGAAGCGCAGCCCGGGGCGGCGCGCCAGGTCGCCGAAGTCGGCGGGACGGGCCAGCACCGCGCTGTCCAGGCCGGTCGTCGTGTGCGCGGCGGCCAGGTCGCGGGAGACCACGATCGGGCCGAACCCGAGGCCGCGCCGGTAGGTGGCGGCCACCCGCGCCCGCACCCGCGCGCCGTCGCCCATGATCAGGTCCATGGTCCGGCCCACCTGGCCCAGGCCCTCCTCCACCGCGACGGCCGCGCCCTTGAGCCCGGACAGGCCGCCGTCGGCGAGGTCCAGGTCGACCAGGCCCTCGGCGTCCGGGCCGAGCGCCATGGCGGGCCTGGCCATCAGGGCGGGGCTGTCGCCGGTCAGCAGCGGCTCGGTCACCACGGTCGTCATCGCCATGCCCGCCGCCTTCGTCCGCGACCGCACGTCGGCCAGCAGGTCGCGCGGGACGCCGCCGAGCTCCGGAGCGGTGATCGTGACCAGGCCGCGCAGGCCCAGGGCGACCTCGTCGGCGCGCGCCCGCTCCATCGTGGTCTGGGAGAGCACCACGCTGAGGCCGAGCGTGAGGACCATGCCGAGGGCGGCCACGGCCCCGGCGGTGCGCAGCGCGTACCCGTGGGAGTTGTGCACCGCCAGCCACAGCGGGCCGGGCAGCCGCGTCATGAGCCGCGACCCGGCCACCGCCCTGGCCACCCCCTGCACCAGCCGCGGACCGGCCAGCGCCAGGCCGATCACCGCGACGATCGACGCGATGCCCGGACCGATCATGCCCGCCTCGCTCCGCACGAACAGCGGCGTCACCGACAGCGCCAGCGCGCCGAGCATGAGCAGCAGCCCCGCCCGGGTCCGCCCCGGCGACGGCGTGCGCGGCTCGGGCAGCCCGGAGACCACCGGCATGCGCGAGACCCGCAGCGACCCCGCCCACGCGGCCACCCGCGTGACGCCGAGCAGCAGCAGCGTCGCGGCCACCGCCGGCAGCGGCCCGTACACCAGCGGCTGGTCGGCGCGCACCAGCCCGATCCCGGTCAGCAGCTCGCCGAAGCGGGCGGCCAGGAAGTAGCCGAGCGCGGCCCCGAACGGCACGGCCGGCAGCGCCGCCGCCGCGGCCTGGACGGCCACCAGCCTGCGCACCTGACGCGGGGTCGCGCCGGCCGCGCGCAGCAGGGCGAGGTCGCGGCGCTGCCGGTTGACCGACAGCGCCAGGCCGCCGCCCACCACGAACCCGACCACCAGCAGGCTGATCCCGCCGATCGAGGAGGGCAGGACCAGCAGCAGACCGCGGCCGGCCGCCGCGCCCGGCGACTCCGCGTCGGCCCGGTCCCGGCCCGTGGCGTACGCGTAGCCGTCGCCCAGGCGGGCCTTCAGCCGGGCGGCCAGCGTCTCGGGGGAGACGCCGGGCGCCGCGCGGACCGCGACGAGGTCCACCGTCCGCGCCCGGCCCGCCGTCCGGGCGGCCAGAGCGGCGGCGACGGCGTCGGTGAAGTACACGCCGGGGGCGTCCACCACGGCGCTCACCCGGTAGGTGCCCGGCGTGCCGGCCGCCGTCAGCCGCAGGCGGTCGCCGACCCGCGCGCCGCTCACCGCGATCTCGTCGGCGGCGCGCGGGGCCCGTCCGGCGGTGATCCGGCCGCTCAGCGCGAGGGACGACCAGCCGTGCCCGGCGGTGGCCGGGTCGGCGGTCCGCCCGGCCGTCCCGGACCCGGCGGCGGCGGGAAAGGCGAGGTCACCGGCCACGGCCGCCACGCCGGGCACCCCGGACGCCGAGGCGACCAGCGAGCCGGGGATCCTGGCGCGTTCGGGCAGCGCGATGTCCGGCTCCTCCTTCAGCGGGATCGTCTGCCGGGCCGAGACCAGCACGTCCGCGCCCGACAGCCGCAGGGGCGGCTGCGCGCGGAAGGCCGAGTCCACCAGCACGCCGGTCCCGGTCACCAGCGCCATCCCGCCCAGCACCGCCGCGAACACCACGACCAGCCCGCCCGCCTTGGCGAGCGCCAGCGCGAGCCTGATCATGCGACCCGCTCCCCGCTCAGCCGCGCCAGCCGTACGGCCAGGTCCTCGGCGGTCGGGGCGGGCAGGACGTCGAGGACCCGCCCGTCGGCCATGACCACGGTGTCGTGCGCGCGGGCCGCGGCGGCCGGGTCGTGGGTGACCATGACGACGGTCTGGCCCAGGTCGTCGACCAGCTCGCGCAGCAGGTCCAGCACGTGGGCGGCGCTGCGCAGGTCGAGGGCGCCGGTGGGCTCGTCGGCGAACACCACGTCCGGGCGCGCGGCCAGGGCCCGGACGATCGCCGCCCGCTGCTGCTGGCCGCCCGACAACTCCGTGGGCAGGTGCCGCATCCGGTCGCGCAGGCCCATCCGGTCGACCAGCTCGCCGAGCCAGGCCCGGTCCGGGCGCACCCCGGCCATCCGCAGCGGCAACGTGACGTTGTCCTCGACGGTCACGGTGGGCAGCAGGTTGTAGGACTGGAACACGTAGCCCAGGTGCTTCCTGCGCCACTCCGTGCGGCGCGTCTCCGACATGCGGGTGACCTCGACGCCGCAGATGGTGATCTCGCCGGACGTCGGCGGCTCCAGGGCCGCGGCGGCCTGCAGGAGGGTGCTCTTCCCCGAGCCCGACGGCCCCATCACGGCCACGAACCGGCCGCGCGGGAAGGCCAGCGAGACGTCGTCGAGGGCGACCACGTCACCGTAGGTCTTGCTCACCCGCTCCAGCGTGACGACCGCCTCCATGACGGGCCGCACGACCGCGCTCACGACCGGCCTCCGGCGAAGCGCAGGATCAGCAGCCCGGCGATGCCGACCACGCCCACCACGCCCGACGCCAGCCCGACGGGGTTCAGATCGCCCCCCGTGACGATGTTGGCCGCCACGTTCACCGAGGCCCCGCCCACCGCCATGATCCACAGCAGGGGGCGCGACGCCGGTCGCCGGGGCCGGGTCCGCGGGCTGCGCGCCGGCCGCTCATATGTGTCAATTCTGTACGGATCGCTCATGGGGACAACGCTAGGGACGCCGGTCTCCGCGCTGAATCCCGCCAGCAACCGAAGTAACGGTACAGACTGCTGTAATACGTACGACCAGGGATCGGGAGGAAGACACGGTGAAGCGGATCGGGGTCATCGGGGTGGGCGAGATCGGCCGGGCCATCGTGACGGGCCTGTGTGAGGGGCCCGGCGAGCGTCCCGAGGTGTTCCTCTCCCCGCGGGGCGCCCGCGCGGCGGCGGAGCTGTCGCAGCGCTACGCCGACGTGCACGTGTGCGCCTCCAACCAGGAGGTGGCGGACCGCGCCGAGCTGGTCGTCCTCGCCGTGCGCCCGCCGGACCGGCACGACGCGCTGGCCGGCCTGCGCGTGGCCGACGACACGATCGTGGTCAACGTGATGGCCGGCGTCGCCGTCGAGGAGCTGCGCAAGCTCCTGGACACCCGCGCCACCCTGGTGCGGGCCATCCCGCTGCCCGCCGTCCGCGTCCGCGACTCCGTCACGGTGACCTGGCCGTCCCACCCGGTGACCGACGCCCTGTTCGAACGGCTGGGCGGCGTGCTCGCAGCCGAGGACGAGGCGGCCTTCAACGTCTTCTCCGCGCTGACCGCCACGCTCACCACCCACCTGTCCTACCTGGCCACGCTCAGCACGTGGGCCGCCGGGCACGGCGTGCCGCCCGAGGTGGCGGAGGGCTACGTCCGCGGCCTGTTCCAGGGGCTCGGGCGGGCTCTGGGCGACGAGAGCCGTTCGCTGGCGCGGCTCGCGGCCGACCACGAGACCCCGAACGGCAGCAACGAACGCGTCCGCACCACCTGGTTCACCCCGGCCAGGTCGCAGGCCCTCGCCGGGACGCTCGACGACCTGCTCGACCGCCTCACCTGACCGGGGGCTCCCGGCCGGGCGGTCACCGGCAGTCCTTCCCGGGCACGCAGAACCGCACCTCCGGGTAGCGCGCCGACGGCCCGTCCAGCAACGGCTGCGGCCTGCCGCGCAGGTGCAGGTCGAGGAAGGCCCGGACGTACGCGCGGACGATCTGCGTGGGCCGGGCCGCGTCCAGGGAGCCCGGCGTGCCCAGGCCGAGCGCCCTGGCCAGCAGCGGCACGTCGGTGAAGGACTGGTGGTCCGCGCCGGGCAGCGTCAGCCACCGCTTCCAGCCGGACAGCAGCTTCCAGTCGCGGTCCCAGGAGGTGTCGCGCCCGCCCGGCGGGTGGCCCGCCGACCCCAGGAACAGGAACGGCCGCGACAGCCCGCTCTTGGGGATCCGGGCGTACGTGGTGCCGTCCATGTCGAGGCCGGCGCGGATCCGGCGGTCCTTCAGCATGGCCTCCACCGCCGCGGCCCCGCCGATCGAGTGGCCCGCCATCGCGATCCTCCTCCGGTCGATCAGCCGCGAGCCCGGCCACGCCGGGTCCGGGCCGGTCAGCCGGTCGAGCACGAAGGAGACGTCGGCCGCCCGCGCCGCGGTCACCCTCGGCCCGAACCCGGGGTCGGTGTCGCTGTCGCAGGCCACGCACGTCGCGATCCGCCCGCCGGGGAAGGTCGTGGCGTAGTTCTCGTAGGCGTGGTCGACGCCGGCCACGACGTACCCGTGCGAGGCCAGGTCCTCGGCGAGGGCGGTCAGCGTGCCGCGCGGCAGGGTGAAGCCGGGGGAGAGCACCACCAGGGGCAGGCCGCCCGCCCGTCCGGCGGGCTCGGCGTCGGCGCGGGCGTTGGTCCGCACCTTGCTCAGCACGTCGGCGGGCGCGCCGGTCACCCGCTTGCCCTTCAGCGTCAGCTCGGACTCCTCGGCCGACATGTAGGGCGCGGGCGTGCCCGTCCGCGCCCGCGCCGGGTACCACAGGGTGACCATCAGCTCCCTGGCCTTCGCCTCGGGCGCCCACGGGTCGGCGCGGGAGGCGTCCTTCAGGTACAGGACGGTGGCGCCGACCGGCCGGTCGCCGGTCGGCGGGGGCAGCGCCGGGGGAGCGGCGGGCGTGGCGGTCGTGGCCGACGGGCGGGCGGCGGCGGCCCTCGGCGGCGCGGGCGCGGCGCACGCCGACAGCAGGCACGACACGGTCAGGACGGCCGACACGGCGTGGGAGATCGGCTTCGGTACGACGGCATGGCTCATGAGAAGGTCCGTCCTCGTCGGCACAGGGGATCGTCAGGGGTGCAGCAGGTTCAGCGCCGCGGCCAGGGCGGGGTCGCGCCCGGCGGCGGCGTCGCGCGGGGTCAGCGGCACGTGCACGTCGGGCGGCACGCCGACCCGGTCGATCGCCTCGCGCCCCGGCGCCAGGTGATGCCTGGACGGGAACGCGAGAACGGTGTTGTCGCCCAGCGCGTACGGCTGCGCCGGCCCCGACACGGCCCCGGCCGTCCGCGTCCCGACCAGCCGGCCGAGCCGCAGGTCCTTGACGGCGGCGCTGAAGTGCTCGCACGCCGAGGCGCAGCCCCGGTCGGTCAGCACCACCAGCGGCAGCCCGACCAGCGGGACGGTGTCGTCGGTCCGCATGGTCTCGCACGAGCCGTCCGCGGCGCACTGGTAGGCGGTCACCGCGCCGTGCGCGAACCCGCCCAGCAGCCGGTTCACCTCCCCGGGGCTGCCGCCGCCGTTGCCGCGCAGGTCCAGCACGACCCCGGCGAGCGTCCTGCCGGTCCGCAGCCGGGTGATCGCCCGCAGCACCCGGTCGGCGGAGTCGGGCGCGAAGCCGCTCATCCGCACGTGGGCGACGTTCCCGGCGAGCAGGCCGGCCGCCACGACGGGCAGGGTGTCGGGATCGGGCCGGAACAGGCGGGGCTTCAGCGTCACGGTGCGGCGGCGGCCGGTGTCGGGACGCAGCAGCCGCAGCCGGACCGGGGCGGCCTGCGGGTAGCGCGGGTAGAGCGCGGCGACGACGGCTGGGGTGACCTGGGTGCCGACGAAGGGCGCCGAGCCGTCGACCGACTCGACGACGTCGCCGGGGCGCACTCCGGCGGCCCGCGCCGGTCCGCCGGGCACGGCGGTCACGAACAGCGGCGGCAGCGCCGTCCCGGGGGCGTCGGCCCGGCGGGCGCTGGCCGTGAGGCCGAGGCCGTACTGGTCGCCGTCGTAGGCGTCGGGCGGGCGTCGTGCGCCGTGCTCCCAGCGGGCGTGGTCGTCGCCGAGCGTGGCCACGATCGCCTCCAGGGTGGCGGCGGCCAGCCGGGCGCGCAGGGCGTCGTCGCGCGGCAGGCGGTCGGTGACCCGCCGGTAGGCGGCCTCGAACGCGGTCCAGTCGGCCGTCCTGTCGCCGGTCAGCGCCGGCATCGTGGCCTCGGGCAGGTCGTGGCCGGCCCGGTTGAGTTCCGTGACGAAGGCGGCGAACCCGGCGGTGAGCAGCGTCCGGCCGTCCAGCGCGGCGGCGCCGTAGTAGCGGGCGAGCACGCACCGGTACGCCTGCGCCACCACGTCGATCGTCGTGGGCCGTTCCGCGCCGGGGGGAGCGCCGCCCTGCGGCGGCGCGCACACGGCCGGGCCGGCCGCGGCCGCCCCGGCGGGCCGGGCCTCGCCCAGGGCCCGCAGCCGGTCGGCCCGGTCGGCCAGGTGGTAGAGCGGGCCCAGCAGCAGGACGGCGTCCGCGCCGCCGTCGGGCACGGGCAGCCGCCGCGCGTCGCCGACCCGGGCGCGCAGCCCCGGCACCCTCGCCGCCCGCTCCACGTGCAGCGGCACGGGGTCCAGCAGGTCCACCTCGTAGCCGTCGGCCAGGCGAGTACCTCGCGGGTCACGGTCATGATCGATCGTGGCCGCCCCGCCGGGCCGGCGGCAACGAATTTTCTCCCGGCGGTGGCCGCGCGCTTTGTTATCCGAGCGTGTAAATTTATCCTTATGGATAACAATCAGGTCTGGCGGCTCGTCCGGGTCCTCTTCGCCGCCGTGCTGCTCCTGTCGATCGCCACGCTCGGCGTGGCCGCCGTCGTCGGCGGCAACTGGGTGGTGTGGCTGCGCGCCGCCGCCGTCGCCGCCGCCTCCGCCTGGCTCGTCTCCCTCGCCGGGCAGGCCGCCCGCGGCAGACGGGCCGCCTACGTGCGCATCCGGTTCGTCTCCGTCGCCGCGCCCGTCGGCGTCGTGCTCATCCTCCTCGCGCCGGACAGCGGCTACCCGCTGTGGATGAAGGCCGAGCAGGCCGTGGTCGGCGTCCTGGTCGCCGCCGTCGCGGTCGTCGTCAACCGCCGCGCCGTGCGTGCGGCGTTCCCGAAGCGTGGCAAGCTGGGCTGACATGGAGAGCTCCGGAACCCGTCAGGCGGCCACCGAGGCCCGCAAGGCCCAGATCGCCTCGGCCGCGATCGCCGTGCTCGCCGAGCGGGGTTACCCGGAGACCACGTTCGAGGCCATCTGCCGGCATGCCGGGCTCAGCAGCAAGAGGCTGATCTCCTACCACTTCTCCACCAAGGAGCAGCTCTTCGAGGCCGTCGTCCGGCAGGTCGTCTCCGACGCGGCCGCCTTCATGCGGCCGGCGATCGAGGCCGCGTCCGGAGCCCGTGCCCAGCTGGAGGCGTTCATCAGGGCGAACATCGCCTTCATCGCCGCCCATCCGGCCCACGTGCGCGCGGTCCAGCAGATCGCGTTCAACCGCGCGCCCGTGGGGGGCGGCGAGCGGGACGCCGCCATCGCCAGGCTGGTCGCGCTGTTCGACGACGGCCAGCGCAGCGGCGCGTTCCGGGCGTTCGACAGCGTCCTGATGGCCACGTCCCTGCGCGCCGGCATCGACGCGGTGGCCGACCGGGTCGCCGGCGGCCTCGACCCCGGCCACTGCGCCGACGAGCTCGCCGAGCTCTTCGACCGCGCCACCGCGAGAACACCCCGCCCGTCCTGACCGGCCGTCGGGCATCATGGTCGGCATGCCGGCCCTCGTCGATCCCACGCCCGCGTTAAGGGCGTCGTTCCTGGAGGCGGTGGCCGAGTTCCGGGCCGACCGCGACTTCCCGGTCCCGTGGTTCGTCCAGGACGTCGATCCCGCGGCGCTGACCGGTCCGGCGGCCTTCGCGTCCTACGTCCGGCGGCTGCTGGGCGAGCGCACCCAGGCGGGCGTGCGCGCGGGGTTCGTGCCGATGACCACGCTGTGGTGGGCCGACGGCGACCGGTTCCTCGGCAGGCTGGCCGTCCGCCACCGGCTCACCCCGGAGCTGGAGCGGCTCGGCGGCCACATCGGCTACGACGTGCGCCCGGGCGCCCGCCGTCAGGGCCACGCGACGGCGATGCTGGCCGCGGCGCTGCCGATCGCCCGGCGGCTGGGCGTCGACCCGGCCCTGGTCATGTGCGACCGGACGAACACCGCCTCCCGGCGGGTCATCGAGGCCAACGGCGGCCGGCTCCTCGACCTCACCGAGCGCAAACGCCGCTACCTGGTGCCCACCGGGCCCGGGTAGCGGCCCGCGGTCACGGGCGTTCGCCGCGCTGCGCGGCCCGCAGGTCGAGCCAGCCGATCAGCTTGACGTCCTCGGCGTCGAGGACCTCCCGGACGTCGGGGTCGGTGAACAGGGCCAGCTCCCAGCCGCGCTTGGCCGCGCCCGGCATGATGGCGCGCAGCTCGTCGGTGTCCTCGAACGGGTGGATGTAGATCTCCGTCACGCCCGGCCGCAGCGAGCGCAGCAGCCCGATCATGTCCTTCTTGAGCGAGTCGTAGTCCTCGCCGTCGGACTGCTGGAAGGGCAGCGACCACAGGTGGTCGAGGATGACCACCCCGGCGTCGTCGGCCATCGCGGCCAGGGCCCGCGCCACGGGCTCCAGCTCCTCCGGCGCGCCGGTGCCGGCCAGCGAGCGGGGCAGGCGGAAGGGCAGGCCGAACTCGGCGCACACCGGCAGGACGACGTCGAGGAAGTGGCGGCCGGTGGCCAGGCCGTACAGGCTGCCCATGTGGTTGTCGGCGTGCGAGGGGTCCAGGCCGAGCGCGACGGCCTTGCGGATCTGGTTGACGATCTCGACGCGGACCTCACCGGGGTCGGCGGACCGTTCGAAGGAGGCGCAGTCGCGGAAGAAGTGGCCGGTCTCGTCCACCAGCGTGGGGACCGGCCGGTCGCGGGTGACCGGGCCCCAGCGGTACCCCTCCCACTCGCTGGTCAGCGTCAGGTGCACCCCGACGTCGAAACCCGCGGCCTCGGCGGCGGCCTGCGGCGCCCACGGGCAGGGCGTCATCACCGTGGCCGAGCTGATCGCCCCCGCCCGCAGGAGGGAGGTGATGCCGAGGTTGGCCGACCGGCTCATGCCGTAGTCGTCGGCGTTGACGATGAGCAGCCGGTCGTCGGGGGCGTGACCGAGCCGGGAGGCGAGCGTCATCAGCGAACCCTTCGTAGGTGGCGGCCGGTGGACGACCCCGCGCGACCGATCGTGCAGCACGCGACGACCTTCGTCAATCACCGTCCCGCGATCAGTGCTCCAGGGGCGTGAGGTCGAGGACGGCCAGCCGGTCGGGGTCGGCCAGGATGTCGATCGCGGCGATCCGGCCGTCGCTGACGGTGAAGCTCATGACCGAGTACAGCCTGCCCTCGACGGTGTTGACCAGCCCCGCCAGACCGTTGACGAGCGCCGGACGGGCGACCGCGCCGATGGGCGAGCGGCGGAAGGCGACCGCCTGACCGGCCACGTCCGCCGCGCCGCGGACGACCTTCATGCCGCCGGTGAGCAGGCCGCGGTCGGCGCGCAGCACCACGTCAGGATCGAGGACGGCCAGCAGCGCGCCGAAGTCGCCCTCGCGGGCCGCGGCCAGGAACGCCGCCACCACCCGGCGCTGACCGGCGAGGTCGGGATCGGGGGTCGGGGCCGCGCCGCGCACCCGCTGACGCGCCCGGCTGGCCAGCTTCTTGGCCGCCACCGGCGTGCGTTCCACGATGGGCGCGATCTGCTCGAACGGCAGGCCGAACATGTCGTGCAGCACGAACGCCAGCCGCTCGGCCGGCGACAACGACTCCAGCACGACCAGCAGCGCCAGGCCCACCGAGTCGGCCAGCAGCACCTCCTGCTCGGGGCCCGCGGCCGGGTCGGCGGCCTCGGCCCGGCCGACCACCGGGTCCGGCAGCCGCGCCTCCAGCGGCTCCTCCCGCAGGGCCTTGCGGGCGCGCAGGATGTCCAGGCAGACCCGGCTCACCACGGTGGTCAGCCAGGCGCCCAGGTTGGCGATGTCGCCCGAGTCCGAGCGCGCCAGCCGCAGCCACGCCTCCTGGACCGCGTCCTCGGCCTCGGTCAGCGAGCCGAGCATGCGGTAGGCGATCGCCTGCAGACGGGGACGATGCCCCTCGAACCGATCAGCCAGCAGGTCATGGGGAGTCATAGCGATATTTCCTCTCAAAGGGGCGTCCTCATTCTGCTGACGCGTCCAACCGGAGAAAGGTGACCGCCGCCGCCCCGGGACACTTGCCGGGCGGGCGCGTCCGCGAGACGGTGGCCGGATGCGTGACATCCCCGGCCCTCCTCCCGCGGCGGACGGCGGGCTGAGCGCCGTCGCGGCCGCCGGCGGCCTGCACACCTACCAGCTGCGGCTGCACGAGCGGTACGGCCCGCTGGTGCGCTTCCAGCTCCCCGGCACGCCGTCCGCGATCTCGGTGGCCGACCCCGTGCTGCTGGAGGCCACGGCCGCGATCGACGCACGCCCCGACGAGCTCTTCGCGTTCCTCGCGCCCCTGTGCGAGGCCGGCAACCTGCAGACGCTCCCCGCCGACGAGCACGGCCCCTTCCGCCGGGTCCTGCTCTCGGTGCTGGCCGGCCGCCGCTCGCACGAGGCGCACTTCGCCGGCTTCGTCACCCTGGCCACCGAGCTGGCCGACCGCTGGGAGCGCCGCGCCGCCGACGGCCCGGTGGCGCTCCAGCAGGACCTGAGCGAGCTGTCCCTGCGCATGATCGCCCAGTACGCCCTGGGCGGCGGCCTGGCCGACCCGGCGCGGGTGGTGCGCGCGTTCGAGACCGTGCTGACCGTCCACCTGGGCCGCCTGCACGAGCGCGGCGACGACCTCGCGCGCGGCGACCGGGCACTGGCGTACCTGCGCGAGGTCGTGGACGGGGTGCTGGCCCGCGGCGGCAGCGAGCTGGTCGCTGCCCTGGCACAGGCGGCCATGTCGCCCGCCCGGATCAGGGACACCGTGCTCATGATCATGCTCGCCGCCCACCACACCACCGGCGTGGCCGTCTCCTGGACCCTGCACCTGCTCGCGCGCAACCCCGGCCCGGCCGCGCGGGTGGCCGCCGAGCTGGACGACGTGCTGGGCGACCGCGCCGCCCCCGACTACGCCGACCTGCGACGCCTTCCGTACCTGGAGATGGCGCTCAAGGAGTCGATGCGGCTCTACCCGCCCGGTCCGTACGGCGCCCGCGAGACCACCGAGGACCTCACCCTGGACGGCCACCACGTCCCGGCCGGCACCACGATCTTCTACCCCTTCTGGGCCGTGCACCTCGACCCCCGCCACTGGCCGGACCCGCACGCCTTCCGGCCCGACCGCTTCACCCCCGAGGAGCAGGCCGCCCGCCACCGCTACGCCTACCTCCCCTTCGGCCTCGGGCCGCGCGGCTGCGAGGGCGCGAGCCTGGCCATGGTGGAGGCCGAGCTGGTGCTCGCCGTGCTGCTCAGGAGGTTCGCCTTCGAGCCGGTCGAAGACCATCCGGTGACGCCCGTCGAACGGTTCGTGCTGTGGGCCGAGCACGACATCCGCCTGCGCCTGACCCGCCGCTCCCCCCGCTGACCACCCGGACGGGTGTGGCGGGGCTTGCCTGGGCGTGCCCGCTGGCATATGAGTGGTGCACGCTCGTTCGGACGCCGCCGGCACACCTATGCACGGGGAGAGTCGATGAACATCCGCGGGAAGGCGACGGCCACTGTGGCGGCCGGCGTCCTGGTCACGATCACCACCCTCGCCGCGGGCGGCCCGCCCGCCTCGGCCCGGACCACGGCCCGGACCACGGCCCCGGGGGTGACGCACGAGGAAAACCCCCGCGTCCCCGCGGGCGCCGCGTGGTCGGAGGCGTACTTCCCCTCCGCCGACGGCAGCGGCGTCGAGCTGCACGCCGACGTGCTGCGCCCGGCGCACCTGCCGGCCGGCGCGCGGACGCCGGTGATCGTCTCGGTCGGCCCCTACTTCGCCCACGCCGGGCAGACCGGCCCGGAGGGATGGGACCAGGTCGGGCCGTCGGCGCGGTTCCGCGACTTCGTCGACGGCGCCGGGCTGATGACCCGCGGCTACACCTTCGTGATGGTCGACCTGCGCGGCTTCGGCGGCAGCACCGGCTGCCTCGACTGGGTCGGGCCGGGCGAGCAGGCCGACGTGCGGGCCGCCGTCGAGTGGTCGGCGGCCCAGCCCTGGTCCACCGGCAAGGTCGGCATGTACGGCAAGTCGTACGACGCGGTCACCGGCCTGGTCGGCAACAACCTCAGGCTGCCGAGCCTGAAGGCGGTCGTCGCCCAGGAGCCGGTCTGGAACATGTACAACTACCTGTTCAGCAACAAGGTGCCGCGGCCCAACGTCACGGGCACGCCGGAGGCGTACAACTCGATCGCGACGATGGCGCCGATGGCCGGCGACAGCGACCGGTACAAGGCGAACGCCCAGTACGAGACCGCCCATCCCGCCTGCCTGTCCGACAACATCACCAACAACAACAATCCCGACCTGCGCTCGGCGTACTGGCGGGCGCGCGACCTGGCCGATCGCGCGGCCGGCACCAGCACGCCGCTGCTGGTCACCCAGGGCTTCATCGAGCCCAACACCAAGCCCGAGGACATGGAGGTCTACCTGGACAACCACCGCGGGCGCGAACGCGGCTGGCTCGGCCAGTGGGAGCACGTGCGCGGCAACGACACCGACGCCCAGGGCCGGCTGCTGCAGGGCCGGGCCGGCTGGTTCGACGAGGTGATGCGGTTCTACGACCAGTACCTGCGCGGCGTGCGGCCCTCGGTGAGCGACCCGGCGTACGCGATCGAGGACAGCCTCGGCGGGTGGCGCGCCCAGCCGGCCTGGCCGGTGGTCACGACGTCGTACGAGGCCCCGCTGTCGGCCGGCGCGTACCTCGACGACGGCGGCGGCGCCGCGGCGACGGCGACCACCGCCCCCTCCGGCCGCTGGGACATGGAGCACGCGCCGCCGATCGAACCGCTCTCCACCGCCGAGAAGAGCTCGGCCAGGCAGAGCGCGGCCGCCTCGGGCAGCTTCTGGACCTGGTCCACGCCCGCCGCCGAGCGGCTCAGGCTCACCGGCACGCCGCGGATCAGGCTCGACGCGAGCACGAACGGCAACGTCATGGTCCGCCTGTGGGACGTCGCCCCCGACGGCAGGGCGACGATGTTCGACGAGAACGTCGCGCTGCTGGAACGCCGCGGCCCGGTCGCGTTCGACCTGAAGTCGGCCGACTGGACGTTCGAGCCGGGCCACCGGCTGGGCGTGCAGATCGGCACCATCGAGTCCAACGGCTGGCTGGACGTGCCCTCGGGCAACACGATCAAGGTCTCCGGCGCGCGGCTCAGCCTGGACCTGCTGTCCACGCGGCACGACGTGCCCACCCAGGGTGACCGCTCGCCGTACCTGGACCGGTACCTCGCGGCCTACACCACCACGCTCGGCGGCGTCGGCCCCGGCACCTTCCCGCTGCGGCTGTCCCGCCACTGACCCGCCCGTCCCCGGCCCGTCCCACGCCCGATCCACCGGGCCGGGGGACGGGCCGGGGACGTTCCTGGCCGAATGCCGGCACATCGTCCTGGACTCGAACTGATGGAATGGGTGGGTTTGGGGTGACGCCGGTGTCAAGGTTGCATACTTCCCCGCATGATCTTCACGCAGGCAGAGCTCGACTACCTGGCCGGACAGCACCTCGGCCGGCTGGCCACCGTCTCCCCCTCCGGAGACGTGCAGAACAACCCCGTCGGCTTCTTCGTGGACGCCGCCACGGGCACGATCACCATCGGCGGGCACGCGATGGGCGCCTCCAAGAAGTTCAGGAACGTCCAGCGGGGCAGCACCGCCGCCCTCGTCGTGGACGACCTGGCCTCGGTCGACCCGTGGGTGGTGCGCGGCATCGAGATCCGGGGCACGGCGGCGGCCCTGGCCGACCACGAGCCGCCGGTGCCGTACTTCTCGCGGGAGGTCATCGTGATCACCCCCGTCAGGATCGTGTCGTGGGGGATCGACGGCGGGCGGTCGTCCCGGACCGTCTGAGGGCGCGGGCCGGCGCCGGTCGCTAGCGCGGCGGGCGCCAGCCGTGCGCGAGGAGGTCGAAGACCTGCTCGACGGCCCCGCGAAGATCCGGCCGCCCCCGCGTGAGCGCCGGGGTCTCCAGGACGAACCGGGCGAGCGCGTGGCAGGCGACGTCGTCGGGGGCCACGCCCGCGTCCTCGGCGATGGCCGTGCCGAGGGCGGCGGCGTGCCCGGTCCACATCCGTTCGTAGTACTCAGGCCGTACGTCGATCGCCCGCTGTTCGCGCTGCCCGTCCCGCACGTGTGGGAACGGTCGTCCAGCGTGACCCTGCTCGGCGACGCCGCCCACCTCATGCCGCCGCTCGGCGCCGGCGCCAACCTGGCCATGCTCGACGCCTGCGAGCTCGCCCTCGCGCTGGCCGGGTCCGCCACGGTGGCCGAGGCCGTGGCCGCGTACGAGAGCACCATGCTCCCGCGCGCGGCGGACGCGGCCCGCGCCCTTGAGCACGGCGCCGAGGCCCTGCTCGAACGGCACGAGAGCGGCGAGCTCACCGCCTTCGCCCCGCCCCGCCGCTGACCCGGCCCCGGCCCTGTCCCCGCCCCTGAGCCCGGGGGGCCTAACGCGTGGCCGCGGTCACGAACAGCGGCAGGGCGAGGAACAGCCGCCCGGCCCGCGCCCGTTCCCGCTGCTCGGCGAGCCAGGTCTCGGCCTCCGCCGCACTGACCGCCCCGGCCGAGCGCGCCATCCCCGCCAGGTCGGCCAGCACGGCCACCAGCGTCGCATCGGTGACGACGCTGGTGCGCACCTCGACGGTGACGTCGGTGAAGCCGGCGTCCAGCAGCAGGTTGCGGGTGGCGCGGACGACGCGGGGCGATGTGACGAGGTCGGCGCGGGCGTGCACGATCCGGCGGGTGAGCGCGGCGTCGCCGGAGTCGATGACGATGGTGTCCCAGTCCTGCCCGAGCAGCACGATCCGCCCGCCGGGCGCGAGCACCCGCCGCGCCTCGGCCACGGCGCGGGCCGGGTCGTCCAGGACGTGGTATACCTTCTCGGCGCGATAGCCGCGCAGCTCGCCGTCGGCGAACGGCAGCGCGTACGCCTCCGCCACCCGGAACTCGGCGGCGGGCCACCGCCCGGCCGCCACGCCGATCATCCGCTCGTCGGGGTCGACGCCGATCGCCCGCGCGCCCAGCTCGGCCATCTCCGCCGCCGCGCGGCCGGATCCGCAGCCCACGTCGGCCACCGCCGCCCCGGGCGCGAGGCCGAGCAACTCGTAGGAACGCGCCCGCAGCTCGGCCGCCCCGGGCAGGTGGTCCGCGAGGTCGAGCAGGGCGATGAGCGCGTCGGTCTCCTGGCCGGTACGGCCTGTCGTCTGGTTCTTGGTCATGTGCGGGATCCTGCGGCTTAAAGTGCGCTTGAAGTCAAGCCGCTTCCTGGGATCGGCGGTCCTGGGAAGAGCGGTCCCGTTTCGCCGCCGGGGCGGGAGCGGCAGGGTGGGGTGCGGCCGCGCGAAGGGCCGGTCCGGGCGAGGAGGGTGATCACGCGATGAAGGCTGTGCGGTTCCACGAGTACGGCGGGATCGACGTCCTGCGGGTGGAGGAGGTCGAGCGTCCGGCGCCGGGCCCCGGTCAGGTGCTGGTCGAGGTGCGGGCGGCCGGGATCCAGCCCGGCGAGACCATGATCCGCCAGGGGGCGCGGCACGGGCGCTGGCCGGCGACGTTCCCGTCCGGGCAGGGCAGCGATCTGGCCGGCGTGGTGGTGGCGGCCGGTCCGGAGGTGCGCGGGTTCGCGGTGGGCGACGAGGTGCTCGGCTTCACCCATCGCAGGGCGAGCCACGCGGAGTTCGTCGTGGCCGACGACGTGGCGCTGACCCTGCGGCCCGTGGGGCTGCCCTGGGAGGTGGCCGGGTCGTTGTACGTGGCCGGCACGACGGCGTACGCCACGGTGTTCGCGGTCGATCCGGGGCCGGGGGAGACGGTGGTGGTGTCCGGGGCGGCGGGCGGCGTCGGGTCCATCGCCGTGCAGCTCGCGCGGCGGCGGGGCGCGACGGTGATCGGGCTGGCGAGCGAGGCCAACCACGCCTGGTTGCGGGGGCACGGCGTCGTGCCGGTCGCGTACGGGGAGGGCGTGGCCGGGCGGATCCGGTCGGCCACCGGCGGCAAGGTGCACGCGTTCATCGACACCTACGGGGACGGTTACGTCGATCTGGCGGTCGAGCTGGGCGTGCGGCCCGACCGGATCGACACGATCTGCGACTGGGCGGGTGCGGCCAGGGTCGGCGCGCGGACGTACGGGGAAGGGGCGGCCGCCTGCGCGGTCGTGGTCGGGGAGCTGGCCCGGCTCGCCGCGCGGGGGGAGCTGGAGGTGCCGATCGCCCGCGTGTACCCGCTGGAGCGGGTCCGGGACGCCTTCGGCGAGCTGGAGCGGCGGCACACCCACGGCAAGATCGTCCTCAGGCCGTGACGACGGCCTGCGGACGGCCCGCGCCCGACACGGAACACCGCGCGCGGGCTACGGAGGGGTCGCTCTGCGGTGGAACAGCGCGCGCGGCTATGGACGGGTGGCGCGGACGTGGAACAGCGCGTGCGGCAGGTCGCCTTCGGTCTCCACCAGGAACCCCGCAGCGGGGATCAGCGTGCCGAGCAGGGCGCGCAGGTCATGGCGCATCGCGGGACCGGCCAGCGCGCCGACGACGCGGCGGGCCAGCGCGCCGGTCGGCGGCCGGAACTCGGCCACGAGCAGCCGCCCGCCCGGACGCAGCACGCGGAACATCTGGCGCAGCGCCTCCGGCCTGGCCGCCACGGGCATGTGGTGCACCGCGAAGCTGGAGACGACCAGGTCGAACGAGCCGTCCGGGAACGGCAGGTCCTGGCCCTCGCCGACCACGTAGTCGCAGTTGGCGGGGGCGCGCCGGGCGGCGTACCCGATCATCTCGGGGGACGGGTCGAGGCCGGTCACCCGGCCGCTCGGGGTGACCACGGGCGCGATGATCCGCGTGAGGTAGCCGGTGCCGCAGCCGACGTCGAGCACGCGGTCGCCGGCGCGCGGCCCGGCGGCGGCCAGGCGGGTGAACGCGGCCCGGCGTCCGCCGAGGAACGCGACCGCGCTGAGCAGCTCGTACCGGCGCGGGTAGTCGATGGTGCCGCCGGACTCGGCGTGCTCTTCGTGGTGGTGCAGAAACCTTCCCAGCATGGCGGTTCCTCCGGTCAGTTGCCGAACAACCTGTTCGGTAATGAATGATGTGTTCGTACGGGACGCGGGTCAACGAGCAGATCGGCCGTGGCGTCCGGTAGCGCACAGGGAGGGGGAAGGTGTCCGGAGACCGGCGGGTGCGGCGCACGCGGCGACGAGTCCGGGAGGCGCTGGTGTCGCTGATCCTGGAGAAGGGCTACGAGGCGGTGACCGTCACCGACATCATCGAGCGGGCCGACGTCGGCCGCTCCACGTTCTACGCCCACTTCTCCGGCAAGCAGGAGGTGCTGCTCAGCAACCTGGCCGAGCTGGCGTTCCTGCGGCGTCCGCCGGGCGGCGGCGCGCCGGGGGAGCTGTTCGCGTTCAGCCTGCCGATGTTCGAGCACGTTCGCGAGCAGGAGCGGCTGGTGCGCGCCCTGCTCGGACGGCGTGGCGGCGGGCCGGTGTACGCCCGGGGCGAGCAGGTGGTCGCCGACCTGGTCAGGGCCGACCTGCTGGCGGCGGGCGCGCGGGAGCAGGCCGGGCTCGACCTGCTGGTGGTGTGCGTGGTGGGGGCGTTCATGGGGCTGATGCGGGCCTGGCTGGACGGCGTGACCGCCGCCTCGCCCGCCGAGCTCGACGCCGCCTTCCGCGCGGCGGTCACCCCGGGCGTCCGAGCCGTCCTGGGCCCGTCCGCGGGGTGCGGCACGTAGGCTACGGTGGGAACGTATGTGATCTACGGTCAGGAGACCGGACATGGCAGGTGACGACGACATCTCCGGGTGACACCGGAGACTGATCGGCCCGGGCGTGCGCGCGTGAGCGCCGCCGACGTGGGCCTTTCCGTCGTTCCACGAAACCCTGTCCCCTTCACCGGGCGGCTTCGGCGCGCCCGCGTCCTCCTCCGAGGTTCACATGCTCTCCAACCCCTGCCCGCCGGCCGGCGACGCGCTGCTGGCTCACGATCTCGTCCGGACGCTGGGCACGCGGCGCGTGCTCGACGGCCTCTCGCTCACCGCCGCCCCCGGCCGCCGGATCGGGCTCATCGGCGAGAACGGCGCGGGCAAGTCCACGCTGCTGCGCCTGCTGGCCGGCGTGGACGAGCCCGACTCCGGGACCGTCGTCCGCCCCGCCGACCTGGGCTTCCTGCACCAGGAGCTGCCGTTCGCGGCCGAGGACACGCTCGCCGACGTGCTCGACGACGCCCTGCGCGAGGCGCGCACGGACCTGGCCGAGCTCGACCGGCTCAGCCAAGAGCTGGCCGGGTCGCCGGACGACGCCGCGCTGCTCGAAGCGTACGGGGCCCGGCTCGACCAGGCGCAGCAGCACGAGTCCTGGGACGCCGACCGGCGGGCGGAGATCGTCCTGGACCGGCTGGGCCTGGGCGGCGTGCCGGGGACGCGGGCGCTCGGGTCGTTGTCCGGCGGGCAGCGCGGCCGGCTCGCCCTGGCGGCGCTGCTGATCAGGCGGCCCGCCGCGCTCCTGCTCGACGAGCCCACCAACCACCTCGACGACGACGCCGCCGTCTTCGTGGAGGAGGAGCTGCGCGGCATGACCGGCGTGGTCGTCGTGGCCAGCCACGACCGGGCCTTCCTCGACGCGGTCTGCACGGACCTGCTCGACCTCGACCCCGCCGTGGACGGCCCCGTCCGGTACGGGGGCGGCTACAGCGCGTACCTGACCGGGAAACGCGCCGAGCGCGAACGCTGGGAACGGCGACACGCGGCCGAGCAGGAGGAACTGGACGAGCTGCGCCGCGCCGTCGCGGTGACCGCGCGGCGGGTGGCGCAGGACGGGTTGCGCCGCGACAACGAGAAGATGGGCTACGGACACCGCGCCGGGCGGGTGCAGCAGCAGATCTCCCGGCGGGTGCGCGAGGCCGCGCGCCGGCTCGCCGAGCTGGAACGCGAGCAGGTCCCCGCCCCACCGCCCCCACTACGCCTCCGCCCCCGCCTCACCGCCCCCCTCCCTCCCCCCGAAGGCCCGCAGGAGCACCGTGACGACGCGGCGCTTCCTCCCCTCGAAGGTCCGGAGGGAGATCGTGGCGACGGAGCGCTTCCTCCCCTCGGAGGTCCGGAGGGAGATCGTGGCGACACCGCCCTCCCTCCCCTCGAAGGTCCGGCAGTGGATCGTGGTGGCGCGGTGGGCCGGGGTGGTGGGGTTTTGGTGTCGGCGCGGGACGTCCGGGTGGCGGGGCGGCTCGCGCTCGACCGGCTCGACCTGCGGGAGGGGGACCGGCTGCTGGTCACCGGCCCGAACGGTGCGGGCAAGTCCACCCTCCTCGCGGTCCTGTCCGGCGACCTGGAGCCGGCCGGGCGGGTACGGCGGCGGCCGGGGCTGACCGTCGGCCTGCTGCCCCAGGACACGACGTTCGAGCACCCCGCCCGCACGGTGCGGGAGACCTACGAGCGGGCCCTCGGGCCGGAGCGCGCCGAGGCCGTGCCCCTGCGTTCGCTCGGCCTGATCCGCGCCCGCGACGCGAACCTGCGGGTGGGGGAGCTGTCCGTCGGCCAGCGCCGCCGCCTCGCGCTGGCGCTGCTGATCGCCGACCCTCCCGACGTGCTGCTGCTCGACGAGCCCACCAACCACCTGTCGCCGGGCCTGGCCGACGAGCTGGAGGCCGCCCTGGCCGCGGACGGCCCCGGCGCGGTCGTGGTGGCCAGCCACGACCGCTGGTTGCGCGCCCGCTGGCGGGGCCGCCGTCTGCACCTGCCCGGGGAGGGCGTGACGTGCCTCCCCCAGGACCGGGGGGAGGGCTGACGAGAGGGGTGGCGAGAGGGCTGACGTACGTCCCGTAGTACCTGGGAGCTACGCGGGAAGTGAGCTCCGCAGCGGGAGGCGCGCGGCCGGGGGCGATCCGTAGCGTCGGGGGAACCGTCCCCCCGTCGGAAGGGTTCCCATGGGCAACCGCGGCCGCCGCCTCCTGCTCGCCACGCTCGTCGCCGCCTCGGTGGCGGGCCCGGCGGCGTGCGTGTCGGGGGAGGTGCCGGCGCCCGTCCCCGGCGTCGCGCCGCCGTCCGGGCTCGCCGGGCGGTACGCCGCCGGGCGCGCGGCGATCCTGGCGGCCGGGCGCGACGCCGTCCGGCACGGCCACCGGCGCCGGGCCGCCGCGCTGCGCGAGATGGCCGATCCGGCCCGCCGGTTCCTGTCCTTCGACGGCCGCGACGCCGGCCGGGCCGTCGAGGTGTTCGGCGACCTGGCCACCGCCGTCCGGATCGCCGTGCTGGTGCCGGGCGCGGGCATCACCCTCGACAAGTACGGCCTGCTGCGCGGCGGCTCGATGCGCCTGCGCGCCGCGCTGGGCGGCCGGTCGGCCGTGATCGCCTGGCTCGGGTACGCCACCCCGAGCAGCGTGAGCCTCCAGGCGCTGACCCTCGACCGCGCCGACCGGGCCGCCCCCGCCCTGCGCGCCTTCCTGGACGAGCTGCGCGCTCTCCGGCCCGGCGCGCGCATCTCGCTGCTGTGCCACTCCTACGGCTCGGCGGTGTGCGGCCGGGCCGCGCCCGGGCTGGACGTGGCCGCCCTCGTCCTGTTCGGCAGCCCCGGGGCGGGCGTGGCCGACGCCGCGGCGCTGCGCACCCGGACGCCGGTGTGGGCCGGGCGCACGGCCGGGGACTGGGTCGGCCGGCTGCCGCACGCGTTGGTCGAGCTGCCGTCCGGCACCCTGGGGCTGGGCGCGGACCCGGTCGCGCCCGGGTTCGGGGCGCGGGTGTTCGACGCGGGCGGCGGCGGCCACAGCGACTACCTGGCGGCCGGATCGACGGCGCTGGCGAATCTCGCGCGGATCGTGACCGGCTCACCCGTAAGCTGGACCAAGGGTGTAAGCCAGGACAGAACGAACGTGGGCGAGGGCGGATGAGCAGGCTGCGCAAGGCCCTGGCCACGCTGGGCGCGGACCTGTGGACCATGGCCCCCGACCCCCTGCCGCGCATGGGCGGCCCGCGCGCCCTGTCCCGGCTCCCGCACGTCGCCGTCGCCCTGTACGCGCTGGTCATGGGCCTGTACCCGGGCGGGGAGGGCATCGACCCGACCGTCCCGCTGCTGGCCATGGCCATGGCGGCGGCCATGGTGCTGGCGATGTGGCGCCCGCTGGCCGCCTGGTGGGCGACGATCGTCCTCGTGGTCGCCGGGGCGCGGTCGGGCATGGTGTACGTGTCGGAGCAGCTGAGCTTCCCCTGGATGGTGCACCCCGAGACGTACGAGCGGCTCCCCTTCCCGCGCGCCGACCCGACCGCCTTCCCGTGGACGGGCTCGGGCGTCGCCCTGCAGGCCGGCGTGCTGTTCCTGCTGGCGCTGCGGGTACGCCCCGGCCTCGCCGTCAAGGCGCTGGTGATCACCACGCTGACCGTGGTGGCGATCGTGGTGCTCATGCCCGAGGCCAACGGGGGCGGCCTGGGCGCGACCGCCCTGCTCGCCGACGCGGTCGCGGTCGCCGTCGGGGCCGGGGTGCGCCAGCTCAGGACGACCCGTACCCGGCTGGAGGCCCAGGAGGAGCTGACGGCCGAGGAACGGGCCCGCCGCACGCTGCTGGAGGAGCGCGGCAGGATCGCCCGCGAACTGCACGACGTCGTCGCCCACCACATGTCGGTGATCTCCATCCAGGCCCAGGTCGCGCCGCACCTGGTGGACGACCCGCCGCAGGAGCTGCGGGAGAACCTGGCCGGCATCCGGGAGAACGCCGTGGAGGCGCTGACCGAGCTGCGCCGGGTCCTGGGCGTGCTGCGCGCGCAGGACCAGCCGGCCGACGCGCCGCAGCCCACGCTCGACCGGCTGGAGGAGCTGCTGGCCAACGTGCGCGGCGCGGGCGTCACGCTCACCGCCGAGATCGCCGGGCAGGCGCGCCCGCTGTCGCCGGGGGTGGAGCTGTCGGCGTACCGGATCGTGCAGGAGGCGCTCAGCAACGCCATGCGGCACGCCCCGGGCGCGGCGGTGACGGTCCGGCTGACGTACCGGCCCGCTGCCCTGGCGATCCGGGTCGTCAACGAGCCGCCCGCCAGGCCGGCGCGGCCCTCGCCGGGCGCCGGGCACGGGCTGCTCGGCATGCGCGAGCGCGCCGCCATGCTGGGCGGCGACCTCGTCGCCGGGCCCACCCCGGACGGCGGCTACGAGGTCAGCGTGTTCCTGCCGGTCGACTCGCAGAAAGGCGTCCAGGTCACCTCATGACGAGCATCCGCGTGCTCATCGCCGACGACCAGGTCATGGTCCGCCAGGGCTTCACCGTGCTGCTCAACGCCGAGCCCGGCATCGAGGTCGTGGGCCAGGCGGTCAACGGGCTCGACGCCGTCGCCAAGGTCGCCGAGCTGGACCCCGACGTCGTCCTCATGGACGTGCGCATGCCCGAGCTGGGCGGCATCGAGGCCACCCGGCGGATCGCCGCCCGTCCGGACGCGTCGGCGAAGGTGCTCGTGCTGACCACGTTCGACCTCGACGACTACGTCTACGAGGCGCTGCGCGCCGGGGCGTCCGGCTTCCTGCTCAAGGACGCCTCGGCGGCCGAGCTGGCCCACGCGGTGCGGGTGGTGGCGACCGGGGACGCGCTGCTGGCCCCGAACGTCACCAAGCGCCTGATCGCCGAGTTCGCCCGGGTGAGCCGCGGGCCGCGGGCGCCGCTGAAGGAGCGCGTGGGCGACCTGACCGAGCGCGAGACCGAGGTGCTGGCGCTGATCGCGCAGGGCCTGTCGAACGCCGAGATCGCCGAGCGCCTGGTGATCGCCGAGCAGACGGTCAAGACCCACGTGAGCCGGATCCTGGTCAAGCTCGGGCTGCGCGACCGCACCCAGGCGGCGGTCTTCGCGTACGAGACGGGGCTGGTCCGTCCCTCGGGCTACTGACCTCAGGCGGCGGCCAGCCGGACGATCTCGCGCGGCCGGGCCTCGCGCTCGTCGAAGGCCACGTCGACGTCGGCGGCGCCGAGCGCGGCCAGCGACGCGGCGAACGCCTCGTCCGACTCCCAGCGCACGATGGAGACCACCGCCTCCTCCGACAGCCAGCACTCCGCCGACAGGCAGCCGGGCATGCTCCGGAACGCCTCGGCCACCTTGCGCACCCGCCCGACGAACTCCTCCCGGTGCGCGGCGTGCGGGTAGTGCGTGGCGATCATGGCGACGTGCACGGGACTCTCCTCTGTGTTGGTTAACATAGAATACGATTGATAGCACAGAGGAGGTGGCGTGACAACGCGACGGGAACAGACCAGCAACGAGAGCCGCGAGCTCATCCTCAACGCGGCGGCCGAGCTGTTCGCCGAGAAGGGCTACCGGCAGACCACGTTCCACGACGTGGCCGCCCGGTCGGGCATCAGCCGCGGGTCCATCCCGTGGCACTTCGGCGGCAAGGAGGGCCTGCTGCTGGCCGTGCTCGAACGGTCGGTGGCCAGGGTGCGCGACGGCCTCACCGACGCCCCCGAGGGCGAGCCGGACTTCGGGCCGTTCGACCAGGGCGTCGGCGCGATGTTCGCCCTGCCGACCACCAAGCTGTTCGTCACCCTGCTGGTCGAGGCGCTGGAGCCCGGCTCGCCCATCCGTGACCGCTACGTCGAGATCCACGACACGCTGCGCGACCACTGCAGGCGCTGGCTCGAACGCCTGCCGCTGCCGCCGGGCCTGCCGGTGGAGCCGCTGGCCGTCGCGCTCATCGGCGCCGGCATCGGCATCCACCAGCAGTGGCTGGTCGCCCCCGAGCGCGTCGACGCCGGCGCGGCCCTGGCCGTCCTGCGCGCCCTGGTGGCCGGGGCGCTGCCGCCCGCGCACGACTGACCTCGGCCGCGGGCGCCCTTCTCGCCGCCCCGGCCGTACGGACATGACAGGACATCGCCGGGTAATGGAGGCGTCACGACGGGTGCCGCCGGGCCGCCGGCTGGACATGACATCAGCCGGCGACCGGACGGCACACGAGGTGCCCCGGGCGATGAGGGAGGTCGTCATGAAGGTTGTCGTGGTCGGCGGGACCGGCCTGATCGGATCGAAGCTCGTGCGCAGGCTGGCCGGAGAGGGGCACGAGGCGGTCGCCGCGTCCCCGAGCACCGGCGTCGACACCCTCACGGGGGAGGGGCTGGCCGAGGCCCTGGCGGGGGCGCGGGTCGTGGTGGACGTCTCCAACTCGCCGTCGTTCGAGCGGAGCGCGGTGCTGGAGTTCTTCGAGACCTCCACCCGCAACCTGCTGGCCGCCGGGGCGGCGGCGGGCGTCGGCCACCACGTCGCGCTGTCGGTCGTGGGCACCGAGCGCATGCCCGACAACGGCTACTTCGCCGCGAAGATCGCCCAGGAGCGGCTGATCGAGAAGTCCGGCCTGCCGTACTCGCTGGTGCACGCGACGCAGTTCTTCGAGTTCGTGCGGGGCATCGCCGACGAGTCGGCCGCGGGCGGCGCGGTGCGCATCGCGCCCGTGCTGTTCCGGCCCGTCGCGGGCGACGACGTCGCGGCGGCGCTCGCCCGGGTCGCGCTCGGGGCGCCCCTGAACGGCCGGACCGAGGTCGCCGGCCCCGAGCAGTACCGGATGGACGAGTTCTTCCGCGACGCGCTGGCCGGCCTCGGCGACCCGCGCGAGGTGGTCACCGACGAGCACGCCCGCTACTTCGGCAGCGAGCTGACCGAGCGCTCGCTGGTGCCCGGCGACGACGCCACGCTGGGCCGGACCACGTACCAGGAGTGGGCGGCCGGCGAGTAGGGGGCCGTCAGAACCAGGCGGCCAGCGCCTCCTCCAGCGCGGCGTCCGGCGCGTCGCCCGCCCAGGCGACGACGCCGTCCGGCCGGACCAGCAGGCCGCCGAAGTCGCGGACGTCCACCGGCTCGGCCGCCAGCACCGGCACCCGCGGGTCGGCCGCCAGACCGGCCCCGAGGTCCAGCAGCAGCCCGCGCCCCTCGTGCAGGTGGTCGCCGACCCGGGTGCCGTCGGCCAGCTCCAGGTCGGGGACGCTCCGGCCGACCAGCGGGTGGCCGCCGGGCAGCTCGTAGCGGTGCCAGACGCCGGAGAGCCGCTTGACGAAGTACGTGGTGCCCGCGGTGGTGCCGATCAGGTCGGACACGACGGCCCGCAGCGCCCGGGAACGGGCCTCGGGCCGCATGAGCTCCACCTGGGCGCGGGTCCAGTCGAGCACCCACGCGCCGATGGGGTGGCGCTCGGCGGTGTAGGTGTCCAGCAGCGCCTCGGGCGAGCGGCCCCGGACGACGGCGGCGAGCTTCCAGCCGAGGTTGACGGCGTCGCCGATGCCCAGGTTGAGCCCCTGGCCGCCGAAGGGCGAGTGGACGTGCGCCGCGTCGCCGGCCAGCAGGACCCGGCCGAGCCGGTAGCTGGTGGCCTGGCGGGCGTTGTCGGTGAAGCGGGTGGCCGTCCTGACGCCGGTGACGGTGACGTCCACGCCGGAGACGGCCCGCAGGCTGGCCTGCAGCTCCTCGGCGGTGACCGGCGCGGTACGGTCCTCGGGCGGCCCGTCGAACTCCACGGTCAGGATGCGGCCGGGGGTCGGCCCGTTGGCGTAGGTGCCGGTGTCGGTGTGCGTCCAGCCGGTGCCGAGCCCTTCGGCGCCCTCCATCGTCACGACGGCCTGGTGGCCGGTGATCTGCGGGGGCGTGCCGGGGAAGTCGAAGCCGGCCAGGCGGCGCACGGTGCTGCGGCCGCCGTCGCAGCCCACCAGCCAGCCGCAGCGCAACTCCCGCTCGCCCGCCCGCACGACGACGCCGTCGGCGGAGGGCTCGAAGCCGGTCAGCTCCACGCCGCGCAGCACGTCCGCGCCGAGCTCGGCGGCCCGTTCGCCGAGCACCCGCTCGATGTCCTGCTGCCGGATGCCGGTCAGGCGGGCGGCCGGCCCGCGGTCGGCGAAGTCGGGGTCGCTCTCGTCCACCAGGTCGGTCAGCAGCCACAGCCCGGCGAAATGCCCGGCGAAGGCGGACATCTTGGGCTGCCCGGCCGGCGTCGCGCCGTCCCGCTGGGCCATGAACGCCTGAAACGCCTTCATGGTCTCGGCCTGGGCCTTCTCCAGCACCGGGAGCAGCCCGCGCCGGTAGAAGGCCTCGGCGGTGGGCGTGTTGACCGAGCCGGCCTTGACCGTCTGGTCGATGTCGGTCAGCCGCTCCAGCACCGCCACGCGCACGTCGTGCAGCCGCAGCTCGCAGGCGAGCATCAGGCCGACGGGGCCGCCACCGGAAATGATCACGTCGTAGTCCATGGCGAAAACTATACCCGACTAAATTTTAAGTGCGATACACTTTTTTCGTGAATGAGACTCCATCGCTCCGCGAACGCAAGAAGGCCGAGACCCGCAGGCGCATCTCCGACCACGGGTCGATGTTGTTCTACGAACGCGGCTTCGACGAGGTGACCATCGGCGAGATCGCCGAGGCGGCGGACGTCTCCAAGGTGACGGTGTTCAACTACTTCCCCCGCAAGGAGGACATCTTCTTCGACCGCGTCCCCGAGGTGGTCGACCTGGTCACCGACACCGTCCGGGGCCGCCGGGCGGGCGAGCCGGTGCTGTCCGCGCTGCGGGACATGCTGGTCCGGCACGCGCGCGAGGGCCACCCGCTCGGCGGGGTCGACGACCGGTTCGTGCACTTCTTCCGGGTGGTGGCCGGCTCCGCGGCGCTGCGGGCGCGCGCCAGGGAGATCGCCGACGAGCTGGAGGCCGTGCTCGCGGCGCTGATCGACGAGTCCGGCGAGGGGCTGCCCGGCCGGCTGACCGCGGCGCTGCTCGTCGGCGCCTACCGCTCGGCCTTCCTGGCCACCGCGGCCCGCCAACTGGCCGGGGAACGGGCCGCCGACGTGCTTCCCGACCACGTCGCGGCGCTCGACGTGGCGTTCGACGTGCTGGCACGGGGGCTGGCGCCCGTCCGGTCAGGATCGGAGAAGCATCCACCCCGCGACCCGCACTAACGTGAGGCCGTACCCACGTGGCCGGCCGGATTCGGCCCGGCGACGCCTACGGGGGCCCGCGCGAGAAGATGGAGAGACGATGAGCACGCACACGCCGCCCGAGCGGCAGATCGCCGACAGCCACGATCTGATCCGCGTCCACGGCGCGCGCGAGAACAACCTCAAGGACATCAGCGTCGAGATCCCCAAGCGCCGGCTGACGGTGTTCACCGGCGTGTCCGGCTCGGGCAAGAGCTCGCTGGTGTTCGCCACCATCGCCGCCGAGTCCCAGCGGCTGATCAACGAGACCTACAGCACGTTCGTCCAGGGGTTCATGCCGACGCTGGCCCGGCCCGAGGTCGACGTCCTGGAGGGGCTGACCACCGCGATCATCGTCGACCAGCAGCGGATGGGCGCCGACCCCCGCTCCACCGTCGGCACCGCCACCGACGCCAACGCCATGCTGCGGATCCTGTTCAGCCGGCTCGGCCGGCCGCACATCGGCTCGCCCAACGCCTACTCCTTCAACGTGCCCTCGGTCCGCGCCAGCGGCGCGATCACCGTCGAGCGCGGGTCCAGCAAGACGGTCCGGCAGAGCTTCACCCGCCTGGGCGGCATGTGCCCCAAGTGCGAGGGCCGCGGCACGGTCTCCGACATCGACCTCACCCAGCTCTACGACGACTCCAAGTCGCTGGCCGACGGCGCCTTCACCATCCCCGGCTGGAAGTCCGACAGCTTCTGGACCGTGCGCGTCTACGCCGAGTCGGGGCTGCTCGACCCCCACAAGCCGATCCGCGACTTCACCGAGCAGGAGATGCGGGACTTCCTCCACCGGGAGCCGACCAAGGTCAAGGTCGAGGGCGTCAACCTCACCTACGAGGGCCTGATCCCGAAGATCCAGAAGTCCTTCCTGTCGAAGGACAAGGAGGGCATGCAGCCGCACATCCGCGCCTTCGTCGAGCGGGCGGTCACCTTCACCACCTGCCCCGAGTGCGACGGCACCCGGCTCAGCCCGGAGGCCCGGTCCTCCAAGATCGACGGCGTCAGCATCGCCGACGCGTGCCGGATGCAGATCACCGACCTGGCCGGGTGGATCCGCGGCCTCGACCAGCCGTCCGTGGCGCCGCTGCTGGCCACGCTGGGCCGCACGCTCGACTCCTTCGTCGAGATCGGGCTGGGCTACCTGTCGCTCGACCGGCCGGCCGGCACGCTGTCGGGCGGCGAGGCGCAGCGCGTCAAGATGATCCGCCACCTCGGCTCCTCCCTCACCGACACCACCTACGTCTTCGACGAGCCCACCATCGGCCTGCACCCCCACGACATCCAGCGGATGAACGGCCTGCTGGTCAGGCTGCGTGACAAGGGCAACACCGTGCTCGTCGTCGAGCACAAGCCGGAGGCCATCGCCATCGCCGACCACGTCGTCGACCTGGGCCCCGGCGCCGGCACGGAGGGCGGCACGGTCTGCTTCGAGGGCACCGTCGAGGGGCTGCGGGCCAGCGGCACCGTCACCGGCCGCCACCTCGACGACCGGGCCCGGCTGAAGGACGAGGTGCGCAAGCCCACCGGCGCCCTGGAGATCCGCGGGGCGAACAAGCACAACCTGCGCGACGTCGACGTCGACATCCCGCTCGGGGTGCTGGTCGTCGTCACCGGCGTGGCCGGCTCCGGCAAGAGCTCGCTCGTGCACGGGTCCGTACCGGCCGGCGCGGGCGTGGTGTCGATCGACCAGAGCCCGATCCGCGGCTCGCGGCGGAGCAACCCGGCGACCTACACCGGCCTGCTCGACCCGATCCGCAAGGCGTTCGCCAAGGCCAACGGCGTCAAGCCGGCCCTGTTCAGCGCCAACTCCGAGGGCGCCTGCCCCAACTGCAACGGCGCCGGCGTCCTCTACACCGATCTGGGCGTGATGGCCGGCGTCGCCACCGTCTGCGACGAGTGCGAGGGCAGGCGCTTCCAGGCCGAGGTGCTGGAGTACCGCCTGGGCGGCCGGAACATCAGCGAGGTGCTGGCGATGCCGGTGACCGAGGCCGAGGAGTTCTTCGGCGCGGGCGAGGCGCGCACCCCGGCCGCGCACGCCATCCTCGGCCGGCTCGCCGACGTCGGGCTCGGCTACCTCAGCCTCGGCCAGCCGCTCACCACGCTGTCCGGCGGCGAGCGGCAGCGGCTCAAGCTGGCCACCCAGATGGCCGAGAAGAGCGGCGACGTCTACGTGCTCGACGAGCCCACCACCGGCCTGCACCTCGCCGACGTCGAGCAGCTGCTCGGCCTGCTCGACCGGCTGGTCGACGGCGGCAAGTCGGTGATCGTCATCGAGCACCACCAGGCGGTCATGGCGCACGCCGACTGGATCGTCGACCTCGGCCCCGGAGCCGGTCACGACGGCGGCCGGGTCGTCTTCGAGGGCACCCCCGCCGACCTCGTCGCCGCCCGCTCCACCCTGACCGGGCAGCACCTGGCGGCCTACGTCGGCGGCACGTCCGCATGAGGCTGCTCGTCGTCGGCGGCAGCGGCTTCCTGGGCGCCGAGCTCGTCCGGCAGGGCGCGGCGGCCGGGCACGAGGTGACCGCGACCTGCCACACCCGTCCGGGGGAGGCGGCCGGCGTCGCCTGGGCGCCGCTCGACGTGCGCCGGCGCGCCGACGTCGAGGCGCTGGTCGCCGCGGTCCGGCCGGCGGCGGTGGTCAACGCCGCCTTCCGGCAGCGCGACTGGGCGACCACGGCCACCGGGGCCGCGAACGTCGCCCTGGCCGCCGCCGCGGCGGGCAGCCGCCTGGTGCACGTCTCCAGCGACACGGTCTTCTCCGGCGCGGCGGTCCGCTACGACGAGACCTGCCTGCCCGACCCGATCACCCCGTACGGCGCGGCCAAGGCGGCCGCCGAGACCGTCGTGGCCGCGGTCGCGCCGGACGCGGTGATCGCCAGGACGTCGCTGATCCTCGGCGGCGGCCGCTCGTCGCACGAGGCGCTGGTGCACGCCCTGGCCACCGGCACGAGGCAGGGCGTGCTGTTCACTGACGACGTGCGATGCCCGGTGCACGTCGCCGACCTCGCCGCGGCCCTGCTGGAGCTGGCCGCGGCCGGCCCGCCCGGCGTCCGCCACGTCGCCGGGGCCGACGCGGTGAGCCGGTACGAGCTGGGCCTGCTCGTCGCCCGCCGCGACGGGCTCGACCCGGCCCGGCTCCCGGCGGGCCGGCGCGCGGACTCGGGCGTGCCCGGCCCGCTCGACGTGCGCCTCGACTGCACCGCCACCCAGCGGCTGCTGCGGACCAGGCTGCGCGGCGCGCGCCGGTTCCTCGACCCGGCCCGCCCCTGACCTCGCCGCCCGCGCTTCGCCGGGTCAGGGCCGCTGGTTGATGCGGATCAGGTTGCCCGCCGGGTCCCGCACCGCGCAGTCGCGCACCCCGTACGGCTGCTCGGCCGGCTCCTGGACGATCTCCGCGCCGCTCGCCGCCAGCCAGTCGAAGACGGCGTCGAGGTCGTCGGTCGACAGGTTGATGCCAGCGAAGGTGCCCTTGGCCATCATCTCGACGATGGTGCGGCGCTCGTCCTCGGTGATGCCGCAGCCGTCGGGGACCGGTGGCTGCAGCACGATCGACGTGCCGGGCTGGCCCGCGGGGCCGACCGTGATCCAGCGTTTCCCGTCGTAGCCGACGTCGCCGCGCACCTCGAAGCCGAGGGCGTCGCGGTAGAAGGCGAGGGAGGCGTCCGGGTCGTCGTGGGGGAGGTAGCTGGAGTGGATGGTGATGTCCATGCCGGTCACGCTAGTTCGGCCGGTCCGGACGGCGCTTCTCGATTCCTGACCGCCGTCCGTCCGGGCCTCCGGCGGCCTCAGCTGTGGCCCGGGACGGGCGTGCCGGCGCCCCGCTCCAGCGGCAGCACCGGGACGCGCAGTGTGGTCGTGCCGGTGGTCAGGCGGAAGGTGACGTCGATCGGCGTGGCCCCGAGCGGGCGGTCGATGTCGAGGATCTCCAGGTGCGGACGGCTCTGCCCCTCCTGCAGCGAGACGGTCGAGCGGGCCGGGACGGTCACGTTGACCTCCTCCTGCGCCGCCCCCGGCCCCGCGCGGTAGACGACCTTCCTGGCGTGCACCGTGCTGACGCCGTCGAGCTTCTGGGGCTGGTCGCTCTCGTTGACCAGCGTCAGGTAGAGGCCGAGGTCGTCGCCCGCCTTCTGCTGTTCCATGGACGGGGCCAGGATGTGGACGTGCAACAGCCGCATCGCCCCCACCTGCCCGTCGACCAGCCCCTCGCGGACCGTGCCCTGCGGGAGGGGCGACTGCCGCTGCCCCGGGTTGCAGGCCGGCAGCAGCGCCAGCACGCACAGGGCCGACAGGAAGGGCAGCAGCAGCGCTCGCGGGCCCCGTGGTGATGTCCTCATGTTCGTGCCTTCGTGTGGTGTGAGGCCGGTGACGAGGCCACAGCGCGGGCCCGCTCGCACGAGCGCCGCCTGCGGGGGGTTGACCGCAACCACGATGTACCCCTTTGACCGGGCCCCATGCCGGACCCGCCTACCCGCCGGAGTCGCGGTAGAAGCTCAGACCGGCGTGCTCGGGGTCGGTGTAGACCTTCACCGTCCCGTCCGGGTACGCGGCGAACGGCAGGACGACGCCGTCGGGGCACGGGTGCAGGAACATCAGCGTCGGGCCCACGACGACGAACGAGCGGGCCTTCGGCGTGGCGTGCTCGGTGCCGTGCTCGGCCCGCCACCGGGCCACCCGGTCGGCCGCGCCCGGCTGCCTGGCGACGTCCTCCACCTTCCCGATCAGGTCCTCGATGGCGACCTGGTCGAGGATCTCGACCTGCACCTGCTGCGGTTCCCCCATGCCGTTCTTCCTTGGCTCGTGTCCTGCCCGGCCCCCCGCGACGGGGACACCGGCCGGCCGGTGAGCCCGCCGGCCCCGGGATGTGCGGCCTACCCTCTGCCCGGCACGGCGAAACGGCGCAGGTCAGCGCCTTGATCACCGGGCGGCGGCCCCGTCCGTGCCCCGAGGGGCGGCGGCGACGATAGACCTCGCCGCGGCCGGGCAGAGAAGGGGGTTTCTCAGGTTCAGGAGCCCCCATGTCTGGTGATCAGTCCATTTCCGCCGCCCCGCCGGGCGATCCCGGCGCGGCGTCGGCGGCCGCCCGCGACGGCCACGCCGCCGGCCCCCGCCCGGAGCCGACGGGGCTGCCCTTCGGCAGGCCAGGACGCCCGTTCGGCAGCACGCCCTTCGTCTTCGGGTTCACCGCCGCGCTCGGCGTGCTGACCGCCTGGCTGCTGGTCCAGGCGCTCACCGCCAGCGCCTCGATACTCCTGCTGATCATCGTGTCGTTGTTCCTGGCCGTCGGCCTGGACCCCGCCGTGCGATGGCTGGAGGAGCACGGCCTGCCGCGCTGGGCGGCGATCACCGCGGTGTTCACGGCGGTGATCGTGCTGTTCGCCGGGTTCGCCATGGCGATCGTCCCGGCGCTGTCGGAGCAGGCGGGGCAGTTCGCCGAGCAACTGCCCACCTACATCCAGCAGTTGCAGAACAACCCGCAGATCCGCGACCTGGACCAGCGCTACCAGCTCCTGGAGCGGCTGCAGGCGTACCTGACCAGCGGCGACCTCGGCCGGCAGGTGTTCGGCGGGCTGCTCGGCATCGCCTCGATCGTGGTCAGCGCCGTGTTCTCCACGCTGACCGTGCTCATCCTCACCCTGTACTTCCTGGGCGCGCTGCGCTCCATCACGCGCACCGGCTACCGGCTGATCCCGAGGAGCCGCAGGGACCGGGCCCGGCTGCTCGGCGACGAGATCCTCAACCGGGTCGGCGGCTACGTGGCCGGCAACCTGATCATCTCGCTGATCGCGGGCGTGACCACGTTCGTCTTCCTGTCGATCGCGGGCGTGCCGTACGCGCTGGCCCTGGCGATCATCGTGGCCCTCACCGACCTCATCCCGCTCATCGGCGCGTTCATCGGCGCGGGCATCGCCACGCTGGTCGCGCTGTTCGCCTCGCTCCCGGTGGCCATCGCCACCCTGATCTTCTTCGTCGTCTACCAGCAGATCGAGAACTACCTGATCGCGCCCAAGGTGATGAAGTCCTCCGTGGACGTGCCGGCCGCCGCCACGATCGTGGCCGCCCTCATCGGCGGCGCCCTGCTCGGCGTGGTGGGCGCCCTGCTGGCCATCCCGGTCGCCGCCGCCGTCCAGGTGATCGTCAACCACGTGGTGCTGCCCCGTCAGGAACGTCACTGAGCGCGCCGGGTGTGAGCGCCTGACCTCGGGGTACCTGGGGCGGACCCGACGCCCGGCATCCCTCGTCCCCGCCGGGCGTCCCGACCCCAGGGAGGCCGTCCATGGACGCGATCGTGCTGCTCAAAGAGGACCACAAGACCGTGGAGAAGCTGTTCAAGGAGTTCGAGAAGGCGGGCCAGGACGCCCACAAGACCAAGCAGAAGATCGTCGCGCAGGTCATCGAGGAGCTGACCGCGCACACCTACATCGAGGAGAAGATCTTCTACCCGGCCGCCCGCTCGGGCGTCCCCGACACCACCGACCACGTCCTGGAGAGCGTCGAGGAGCACCACGTCGTCGTGTGGATGTTGTCGGAGCTGAAGGACCTCGACCCGGCCGACGAACGCTACGACGCCAAGATGACGGTGCTCATGGAGAACGTCCGCCACCACGTCGAGGAGGAGGAGAAGGAGTGGTTCCCGCAGGTGCGCGAGTCCATGGGACGCAACCGGCTGCAGGAGCTGGGCGAGCAGATGGCCAAGGCCAAGGCCGAGGCCCCGCGTGACCCCCTGAAGATCCCCAGCGCCTCCTCCTAGCCACGGCGCGGGATGGAACGGCTTGTGGCGGCCACGGTCACCGTGAGTTGCGAGGACGCCGCGCGGTAGGGCGACGCGGCAGGGCGGCGCGCCGGACAGCAGGGACATGTCCGGCGCGTTTTACCGTCGTCCGACGTGGGGTTGATCTGGCACTAAGGTGTGCCGCATGAATATAACTACGGAGAGTAGCATCATGCGTACTCTCAGACACGATGTGCCGGCATCGCTGGTGGTGTTCCTCGTCGCGGTGCCACTCTCGCTCGGCGTCGCCCTGGCCGCGGGCGCGCCACTGGCCGCCGGGCTCGTCGCCGCCGCGGTCGGCGGCATCGTCGCCGGGCGGCTCGGCGGCTCGGTGGTGCAGGTCAGCGGCCCGACCGCGAGCCTGACGGTGGTGATCGCCGGTCTCGTGCAGACCTACGGCTGGCGCGCCACCTGCCTGATCACGATCATGGCCGGCGGCCTGCAGGTGCTGCTCGGCGCGTTCAAGGCGGCGCGGGCCGCGCTCGCGGTCTCACCCGCGGTCGTCCACGGCATGCTGGCCGGGGTCGGCATCATCATCGCGCTCGCCCAGCTGCACGTCGTCCTCGGCGGCAGCCCCGAGCAGTCGCCGTGGGCCAACCTGGCCGAGCTGCCCAGCCAGATCATGGACCTGCACGGCCACAAGGTCATGGTCGGCATCCTCACCATCACGGTCCTGCTGGCCTGGAGCCGGATGCCCAGGCACGTCCGGGCGATCCCCGCGCCGCTGGCCGCGCTGCTCGCCGCCGCCGTCACCGCCGCGCTGTTCGGCTGGAACGTCACCCGCATCGACCTGTCCGGCGCGATCACCGCGTGGGCGCCGCCGGTGCTGCCGGCCGGCGACTGGCAGCACATCGCCATGGGCGTGCTGCTGGTGGCGCTGGTGGCCGGGGCGGAGTCGCTGCTGTGCTGCGTGGCCACCGACAGCATGCACACCGGCCCCCGCTCCGACCTCGACCGCGAGCTGACCGGCCAGGGCGTGGCCAACATGGTGAGCGGCGTGCTCGGCGGGCTCCCGGTCGCCGGGGTGATCGTGCGCAGCACCACCAACATCCAGGCGGGCGCCCGCACCCGCTGGTCGGCGATCCTGCACGGCGTCTGGGTGCTGCTGTTCGCCCTCTGCCTGGGCTGGACGATCAAGCTGATCCCGATGGAGGCGCTGGCCGCGCTGCTGGTCTTCATCGGCATCAAGACCATCAGCCTGGGCCACCTCAGGAAGGTCCACGGCCACAACGAGGTGCCCGTCTACGTCATGACCATGTCCGGTGTGATCCTGGTCGGGCTGGCCGAGGGCGTCCTGGCCGGGCTGGCGCTGGCCGCGCTGCTGGCGCTGCGGCGGCTGACCCGGGTGACCGTGGACAAGCGGCAGGAACCCGGCGGGGTCATGCACGCGACGGTCTCCGGCTCGCTCACGTTCCTGGGCGTGCCCCGGCTGACCCAGGAGCTGCGCGCCATCCCGCCGGGCGTCGCCGTCGACCTCGACCTGAACATCGACTTCATGGACAACGCCGCCTTCGACGCGATCCACTCCTGGCGGCTGGACCACGAGCGCCTGGGCGGCACCGTCACGATCGACGAGCTGCACGACGAGTGGTACACGATGGCGGCCAGCGGCGGACGCATGTTCCCGGCCAAGAGCCCGCCCAAGGCGCCCGGCCGCTGGTGGCTGCCGTGGACCCACCGCGGCCGTCCGCTGTCGGCCACGGCGGCGATCGAGTGCCGCCTGGCCCAGGGCGCGGACGAGTTCCACAAGCGCACGGCCCCGCTGCTGCGGCCCATCTTCACCCAGCTCGCCACCCAGCAGCGTCCCTCGCACCTGTTCATCACCTGCGCCGACTCGCGGGTCGTGCCCAGCCTGATCACCTCCAGCGGGCCCGGCGACCTGTTCACGGTCCGCAACATCGGCAATCTGGTGCCGTGCGCCGGCTCCGAGCCGCACGACGACTCGGTGGCCGCCGCCATCGAGTACGCCACCGGCGTGCTGAGCGTGCACACCATCACCGTCTGCGGCCACTCCGGCTGCGGTGCGATGGCGGCGCTGCTGAAGGGCCCGGGGACCACCGAGGGCCTGCCGCAGCTCAGCCGCTGGCTGCGGCACGGCCGTCCCAGCCTCGACCGGCTCGGCGCGGGCGGCCACGACGCCTCCGCCGAGGACGCCGCCCTCGACGCGCTGTGCCGGCTCAACATCCAGCAGCAGCTGGAGAACCTGCGGACCTACCGCAAGGTCGACGAGCAGGTCAGGGCCGGGCAGCTGACGCTGGTGGGGCTGTACTTCGAGATCGGCTCGGCGCGGGTGCACCATGTGCCGCCGCGCGCGTCCGCCGCCCCCGAGTCGGACGGGCCGCTGCCGACCGGGCCCAGCCCCACGTAGGCGCGCCCCCGCCGCGCCGGTCCGCCCGGCGCGGCGGGGTCACACCACGTGGTTGCGCAGGCCCAGCTCCTCCGGGTAGGGGGAGAAGTACGTCTGGTCCTGGACGTAGGTGGCCGCCTCGCCGCGGGCGTGGTGGCGCAGCAACGTCAGCGGCACGCTCAGCGCCACCCGGTGCGCCGCGTACGAGCCGATGACCTCGGCCAGGTCGGCGCGGCGCACCGGGTCGAGCTCGTCGCCGAGCATGCCGAGGCAGTGCTGCAGCACGTTGACGTTGCGCCCGATCGACGCCTTGACCGCCATCGCCCGCCGGAACGCCGTGCCGTACTCCTCGGCCAGCTCCTCGCGCGGCCGGATGCCCGCGGCGGCGACCAGGCGGCCGGTCTCGCGGTAGCCCTCGGTGGAGTGGGCCAGCAGCTGCATCTTGTGCCGGGCCTGGAAGGCGACCAGGTCGCGCGGCCGCCAGTCGCTCTCCAGCAGCTCGCGCAGCCGCGCGTGGGCGAAGATGCGCTCGACGAACGCCTCCCGCAGGACGGCGTCGTTGAGCCGCCCCTCGTCCTCGACGGGCAGCAGCGGGTGGCCCTCGATCACCGCGTCGGCGAACAGGCCCCGGTTGTCGCGGGTCACCGCGTGGTCACCGGCGTAGAGCGGGATGCCGTGGATGCCGCAGCTCGGGCTCTTGGCCTTGAACACGTAACCGTCGGCCGCCAGCGCCGGGGAACGTTCGGCGGCCAGCTCGTCCATGGCGGAGGTGAGGTCGCGGCGGCTCTGCCGGGTCATCAGGCGGGGACCGGCGGGCGAACGCTCCAGGCGCAGCGTCTCGCGGGGCGCGCCGAGGCCGAGCTCCATCTCGGGGCAGATCGGCACCCAGTCCACGAACGGCGCGAGGTCCTGCGTCAGGAAACGGGCGCGGCTGTGCCCGCCGTTGTGCCGTACCGGCTCGCCGAGCAGACAGCTCGACACCGCCACCCGCGGCCTGCCCCAATCCTGCGCCTGCGCCATGTCCTGACAGATGCCCAGCTCGCGCCTCCGCACGCCACGAAGATTTGTCGCAACCAGGGCGTAGCGTTCAGGCATGACGAATGCGCACATTCCGCTTGATGGCGAGCAGTGGCAGCCTGGGGACCTCGTCGTCGACGCCGACGGCGGCCTGTTCACGCGCGCGAGTGCGCAGGACGAGGCCGACGGCGTGCCCTGGGGGCGTCCCCGGCACGCGGCGCGGCACGCCGACGGGAGCATCCACGTGCCGGCGGGCGAGGCGGGGGAGCAGGTGCCCGCCCGTCCGCTGACGTTGCTGCTGCGCGACGGGCGGCCGGCGTTGCCCGCCGTACCGGCCGACGCGGCGACGGTGCTCGGCACGCAGGCCCGCCAGACCGCGGCGCTGGCCGGCGTCGGCGGCCTGTTCCTGGCCGCCACCGCCTTCGACCCGGACGGCGCCGGCGACCCGAGGGCGGCCCGGCTGCGCGCGGACCTGCTGGACCACGTGGTGGTGGTCGACGACGCCGAGGAGCTGGCCGCGATGTTCGGCGGCGCGGCCGACGGGCTGCTGGTCGAGCTGGCCGAATGGCACCGGCGCAGCGTGGGCGAGACCGCCTGACCGGGGGCGGCCGGTCGCCCGCCCGGTCCGCTTCCCGGGTCAGGGGCCGGTGGGACGGGTGCGGGCCATGCGGAGGCGGACCTGGGAGGAGGCGCTGGTCTGGGTGATGACGAACTCGTCGCAGAGGCGGCGCATCACCCACAGGCCGTAACCGCCCGGCCCGACCTGGGGACGGGCGTCGGGGCAGGCGTCGGGCCGCAGGCTGCCCGCGTGGTCGTCGACGTCGACGGTGAGGAAGTCGTCGTCGGCCCAGATGTGCACCCAGCCGGCCCCGCCCGCGTGGTCGAGGACGTTGGTGACGGCCTCGTTGGCGGCGAGCGCGAGGTCGTCGCCGCGCTGGGAGGCGAGCCCGGCCTGGAACGCGTGGCGGCGGACGAGCTCCCGCAGCCCCGCGAGGTCCCGGCTGATCGGCCAGCTTGCGGCAGCGCCGGGGGAAGGCTCGGACATCGATCCCTCCTACCCGAAATCACACACCGTGTGCCCATGATGACATTGACTCGGTCGTGCGCGCAGGCCAAGCGGAGACAGAAAGGGCTGGTCCATCTTGCCCGAGTCGCGGCTTGCGCGCCATGCCCGACCAGGGAACCTTCCGGAGGCGGGCCGTCGGACCGCAATGACGTACCGAGGGGCCGAAAAATAGCATCGTTCCAAATGGGGGATTTATCCGGAAGTTCTGGCCGGTGACTCGATCTTGCTCCATCGTTGGCGATGCAACGCGGCTCCGCTGCTGCGGAGGCGTACCGAAAGCCAAGGGAGTTCCATGCTCAACCGATATCGGGCCCTGCCGGTCGCGGTGGCGATGCTCACCGCGCTGGCGGGTGCGGCGGCGCCCGCGCAGGCGTCCGCCGTCGCACCCCTCACCGTGACGTTCGCCGCCACGGAGGACGTGTTCATCAGCCAGGCCGAGCCGGCCAAGAGCTTCGCGACCGCGACCTGGATGAGCGTCTGCGGCACCGCGTGCGGCAGCGCCGCCGCGGGCCAGCGGGTCGGCCTGACCCGCTTCAAGGTCGCCGGGATCCCGGCGGACGCCGAGGACGTCAAGGTCACCCTGGACGTCGTCCCGGCCAGGACGACGGACACCACCGTGTCGGTCCGTCCCGTGACCGGCTCCTGGACCGAGGCGGCCACGACCTGGAACACCCGCCCCGAGTTCGGCGCCGCGCCCGTCGCCTCGCACACCGGTTTCACCGCCGGGACGACGGTCAGACTGGACGTGTCCGCCGCCGTCGAGGGCGACGGCACGTACGCCTTCGCCCTCACCGGCGGCGACGCCACCGCCACCGTGCTGATGTCCTCGCGCGAGACCGGGGACCGCGGCCCGAAGCTCACCGTCACCTACACCGAGGGCGGCGGCCAGACCGACGGGCCGCTGCCGTTCGTGCTGCCGGGGAAGGCGGCCCTGCGCGGGTCGGCCAAGAAGGTGTTCGCGCACTACTTCACCCCGTACCCGGTGTCGCTGGACAACCAGGCCCCGGCCGCCGACTACTACGCCAGGAACTACCTCAAGCCGGACGGCGAGAGCGGCAAGCACGCCGCCTACGGCGGCCTGCTGCGCGACCGGCCGGCCGGACGTGACCCCATCACCGGCGACTACGCGCTGGCCGACTTCAAGACCGAGGTCAAGCAGGCCATCGCGGCCGGCCTGGACGGTTTCACCGTCGACATCCTGTCGATCACCAGCGCCCACTGGACGCGGGTGCAGAACCTGATCAAGGCCGCCGAGGCCGTGGACCCCGGGTTCAAGATCGTGCTGATGCCGGACACGAACGGCCTGGCCTCGGTGGACAGCGCCGCGTTCGCCGCCGCGATGGCGAAGCTGGCCGCCTCGAAGTCGGTCTACCGGCTCGCCGACGACCGCCTGGTGGTGGCGCCGTTCAAGGCCGAGGGGCGCACCCCCGCCTGGTGGGCGGCCTGGATGAAGACGATGGAGACCGAGCACGGCGTCAAGGTGGCGCTGGTGCCCTGCTTCCTCGACTTCAACAAGTACCGGGACGCCTTCGCCTCGATCAGCTACGGCTTCGCCAACTGGGGCAACCGCAACCCGGCCGCCAACGCCGCCCTGGGCGGCAACATCGACCGCGCGCACGGCATGGGCAAGATCTGGATGCAGCCGGTGTCCGTCCAGGACGAACGCCCCAACCAGGGCGTCTTCGACGAGGCGGGCAACACCGAGAACCTGCGGGCGACCTGGAAGGGCGCGATCGACGGCAAGGCCGACTGGGTCCAGCTCACCACCTGGAACGACTACTCCGAGAACACCCAGTTCGCGCCGTCCAGGAACGCCGGCTGGACGTACCTGGACATCAACGCCTACTACCTGACCTGCCACAAGCTCGGCTGCCCGAAGATCACGAACGACGCGGCGTACCTGACCCACCGGGTCCAGCCGGTCGCGGCCCAGCCGTCCTTCGCGCAGACCAAGCTCATGAAGCTGCGCGGCGGCAGCACGGCCGCGCGTGACACGGTCGAGGTGCTCACCATGCTGACGGCGGCGGCCAAGGTGTCGGTGACCGTCGGCGGCACGACGCAGAGCTACGACGCGCCCGCCGGCGTGTCGGCCAGGACGTTCCCGCTGAAGGCGGGGACCGCGTCGGCGACCGTCACCAGGGGGTCGGCGGCGGCGGCCAAGGTGGTCTCGCCGTACCCGATCACCGCGACGCCGTACGTGCAGGACCTGCACTACCGCGCGGCCTCCAGCGAACGCTGACCGCGCGGGTCCGGGCCCGCGACCCGCGCGGGCCCGGCCTCCCGGCCGGGCACGTCTGACGGCGTCTGGAGTTGACGGGCGCGCCCTGCTGTGAAAAGCTGAAGGCGGCACCGAGGTTGACACTTATAGTAAGTGTGGACATTCGTTTCTCAGTTGAGTTATGCTGCTGCCTCGCGCTGCCCTTCGACGCCCCGGATTCCGGTCCGGGCGTTTGGCGTGCGCGCAGTTCGATTCCATCCGTGCCCTCCGGAAGGACAGCTGTTGGCAGCCTCACGTAGTGTTCCCGCTGGTCCCCGTCGTGTCTCTTTCGCGCGCATCCAGGAGCCCCTCGAAGTTCCTGATCTTCTCGCTCTGCAGACCGAGTCGTTCGACTGGTTGCTGGGCAACGAGAAGTGGAAGGGCCGGGTAGAGGCGGCTCGTCAGGCCGGGCGCAGGGACGTCCCGACCCAGTCGGGCCTCGAAGAGATCTTCGAAGAGATCAGTCCCATCGAGGACTTCTCGGGGACCATGTCCTTGTCGTTCCGCGACCACCGGTTCGAGCCGCCCAAGTACTCAGTCGATGAGTGCAAAGACAAGGACATGACCTTCTCCGCCCCGATGTTCGTGACGGCGGAGTTCATCAATAACACCACCGGTGAGATCAAGAGCCA